>NZ_CP190246.1:1869474-2181053 GCF_039652435.2 Niabella insulisoli
ATCTGCGCTGGGAAGGCGGGCGCGTACCTTATATAGGCAAATCAAATTGCTGCCCGCCCAATGTGGTTCGCACCATAGCGCAGGTCAATAATTATATGTATAGCGTTGCAGAAGACGGCCTGTACCTTAATATGTACGGCAGCAACAACCTTCAAACAACTTTAAAAAACGGGGAGAAAATTTCCCTGCAACAGGTGAGTAATTACCCCTGGGAGGGCGCTGTTACAATTACATTCAATACGGCGCCATCAACTGCGTTACCGCTACACTTGCGCATTCCGGGTTGGTGTAAAAAGGCGGCTGTAAAAATAAATGGAAAGATGATTAGCAACGACATTGTTGGTGGGGCTTATTTTCCGCTCACCCAGAAATGGAAAAAGGGAGATAAGATCGAATTGGTACTGGACATGCCTGCAACATTGATCGCTTCAAATCCGATGGTTGAAGCAACGCGCAACCAGGTTGCTGTAAAGCGCGGGCCTGTGGTATATTGTATCGAGTCGCCCGACCAGCAGGCGAGCGTATTTGATATGGCCTTACCTTCCGATGTTCAGTTACAACCGGTGCCATCAAAAATTGCCGGCGGCACAATTACTTCTTTAAAAGGTAAGGCATGGCTTATAAACGATGGCGATTGGACCAATCAATTGTATAAAGAAGTCAGTAAGATTCAAAAGCTCGTGGACATTAAATTTATTCCATATTATGCCTGGGCCAACCGCGGTGAAACGGATATGACCGTCTGGATGCCTTTAGTAAGAATGCCTTAAAAACTGCTTTATCCTTTTTAATAATTTGATGATGGAAAGAATATACGCCACTTACTTTATTGAAACTCCGTACGAACCTGAGCAAGCGGCGGCAGTGTTGGCAGGAGAACAGTCTTCCGGCACATTTGTAGCTGTGCCCGGTGAAACAGCGGAGCTGAAGCAACGTTTCGCCGCGCGGGTAGAAAATATTGATGTACTTGAAACGGTCGGTCAGCCCGCTATTCCGGGCGCTGTTAGCAAATCTGGAACCTATAAAAGGGCGATCGTTACCATCTCCTGGAGTATAGAAAATTTCGGATACAACCTGCCGGTGATGATTTCTACTTTGCAGGGCAACCTGTATGAAATCACCCAGTTTACGGGATTAAAATTGATGGATATTGAACTGCCTGCTTCTTTCGGTAGCCGGTTTAAAGGCCCGTCTTTTGGTATTGATGGATGCAGGCATTTAACGGGCGTCACGGCCCGGCCGCTAATCGGTACGATTATCAAACCCTCCATTGGCCTTACTATTGAAGATACTGCCGGAATAGTAGGCACCCTCGCAGCAGCCGGTATCGATTTTGTCAAAGATGATGAATTGCAATCGTCCGCTGCGAACTCAAAATTTGAAGAGCGCGTTGCGGCTGTGATGCGGGTAATCAATGCGCATGCCGATAAAACCGGTAAAAAAGTGATGTATGCTTTTAACCTGAGCGGAGAGATAGATGAAATGCTGGCACGGTATGAAACTATCGTTAAGCACGGTGGCACTTGCGCCATGGTCAGCATTAATAGTGTGGGATGGAGCGGTGTGAAGAAAATTTGTGATCAGGGAGCTCTGGCTATTCATGCCCATCGCAATGGTTGGGGCATGCTCACGCGCCATCCTTTGCTGGGCATTGATTTCAGAGCTTATCAAAAGATTTGGAGATTAGCCGGTGTCGACCAGCTTCATGTCAACGGCATTCAAAACAAGTTTTGGGAAAGCGACGACAGTGTGGTGGCATCGATCGATGCTTGTCTGGCCGGTATGTTGGATCACAAAAAAGTTTTACCGGTCGTGTCGTCGGGCCAGTGGGGCGGCCAGGCTTTTGAAACATGGCGGCGTACGCAAACACAGGATCTGCTGTATATGGCGGGCGGCGGCATCATGGCACATCCGCTTGGCCCGGCTGCCGGCGTGATAGCCTTGCAACAGGCCTGGAAAGCTGCGGTAGACGGACTTTCGCTCGATCAGGCCGCGGTGCAGTATGCTGAATTTGGAAGGTCGGTTGAAAAGTTTGGAAAGAAATAAATATGCAAAGTAAAGCTCAAATACAACTTGCTTTCTATGGTGATGATTTCACGGGCTCAACGGATGCGCTGGAATTTATTTCGAGGGCTGGCGCAAAAGCGGTGCTGTTTATTGAGCCGCCTTCTGAGAACGAATTGAATGCTTTTCCCGGCCTGCAGGCCTATGGTGTCGCAGGAAAAACCAGGGCCCTGCCAACGGACCAAGTCGAACAAGCGTTGAACGCAGCGTTCACAAAAATGAAGGCTGGCGCGCCGAAGCATGTGCATTATAAAGTTTGTTCCACCTTCGATTCCTCTGAAACGATTGGAAGTATTGGAAGAGCGATCGACGTTGGATCCGAAATCTTCGGAACGGGGGTGGTTCCGATAGTAGGAGGTACACCAGAATTGGGACGCTATTGCGTTTTTGGAAATTTGTTCGCTCGAATGGGAATTGGCAGCAATGGCGATATATTCCGGTTGGACCGGCACCCCTCTATGAGTAAACATCCCGTGACACCTGCGAATGAAAGCGATCTGCGCCTGCATCTGCAAAAGCAAACTAAGAAAAGAATTGGACTGATAGATGTTTTGCAGTTAGAAAAGGAGGTTGACAATTGGAATGAGGCAATAGATGGGACAGAAGCGGTACTGATTGATGCTTTGTATAACGAGCAATTGTTGAAAATAGGCGAGTGGTTGGAGAAAGAAGCTATCGGTGATAAAACCTTGTTTTCGGTTGGATCTTCGGCCGTTGAGATGGCTATCGGAAGCTTTTGGAACCGAAAAGGTTTGCTTTCTGCTAAAGATGGCTGGGCCGAACCCGGAAAAGCAGAACCACTATTGGTGCTTTCGGGCAGCTATTCGCCGGTTACAGCCGGGCAAATAAAATGGGCGTTGGACAACGGGTTTGTTGAGGTGGCGTTGGAAGAGGAAAATTTTGGAACTAATGAGGCTAATGGGTTTGGTGTAACATGCGATATCTCAACTGTACTTTCCTCTATACATAGGGGTAAAAATGTAATTGTTCATTCCCGGAATATTAAAAGCGGACCAACAGCGATTGATTCATACGCATTGGGTAGATTGCTAGGAACAGTTGGAGAGAAGGTTTGTGAAGCAACCAGTTTAAAGAGAATCGTCGTCGCCGGGGGCGATACCAGTAGCTATGCTGCCCGCGCTATGGGTATTGAAGCAGTTGAAATGATCGCACCGTTAGTGAGTGGAGCGCCGCTTTGTAAGGCGTTTTCCAAAAATATAGCCATAAATGGAATGGAGGTAAACTTTAAAGGTGGCCAGGTGGGTGGAGAAGACTATTTTGGAGTTCTGCTGGAAGGAAAACTTCGCAAATAGTGGTAGCTGAGATTTTAATCGGAACGATGAAGTGTGCGACGCAAGACAGACGACAGTTGCAGGACCATGATAACATAAAATAAAAATAATGACTCAAAAAACATTAGGATTAATTCATACATCGGCAACTTTGGTACCGGTGTTTGATGAACTGTGTAAAAGACATTTGCCGGATGTAAAGGTTTTTAATATTGTAGATGATAGTCTTATTAAAAACACGATTGCCTGTGGCGAATTAACCCCACAAACATCGAAGCGGGTGGTGGGTTACGCAAACGCTGCGGAAGACGCGGGCGCTGACTATATCCTTTTTACCTGCTCTTCAATCGGGCCGGCTGTAGAAACGGCAGCCACTTTAACCGGTGTGCCGGTATTGCGCGTCGACCAGCCAATGGCAGATCAGGCGGTGCTTGCAGGGAAGCGGATCGGTGTTGTGGCAACTTTATCAACTACTTTAGAACCCACAAGCGATTTGGTAAAAAGAAGGGCAGCGGTTGCCGGAAAAGAAATCGAATTAGTTTCCAGATTGTGTGAAGGCGCTTTTGAAGCATTGATGTCGGGCGACGCTGCCACCCATGACGATATTGTGGCCGCTGCTCTTCGGCAACTGTCGCAGGAGGTGGACGTGATTTTGCTCGCACAGGCTTCGATGGCAAGGGTAGTTCAACGTTTGTCTGAAGTAGAAAAGAAAGTGCCCATTCTGGCCAGCCCACCGCTGGCGATGGAATATCTGGCCGGTGTACTAAAATAAATAAAGACGATTGCCATGCGGAAAATATACCGGTTGAGTTTATGGATTTGCGGAATAGCAGCTTTAGCCTTGCTTCTTTCTTTGTTGCTGGGACAACAGGACTGGAGTAAGCCCTTAGCGGTGCTGACAGCGGTAGCCCTCGCATTAGGATTGGGCGCCTTGCCCGCTTTGAAAGGCTATCAATACACAGCGTGGATCATTGTTGCCGTGGTCGCCGGCATGATTTACCCGCAGGCTTTTGATCATTGGGGCAACATCAATCTGCGTGATAAAACTTTAATTCTGATTATTATCCAATTAGTGATGTTTGGTATGGGCACGCACATGAGTTTGAGGGATTTTCAGGGTTTGGCAAAAACAGGAAAGGGTGTGGCGATCGGCCTGCTATGCCATTTCTCCATAATGCCCTTGATGGGTTTACTGCTAATAACCATTTTCAAGTTTGAGCCGGAAATCGCCGCTGGCGTTATTTTGATTGGCAGTTGTAGCAGCGGCCTGGCTTCCAATGTTATGGTCTATCTCGCCAGGGCAAATCTAGTGTTGTCGGTCATTGTCACGGCCATAGCGACGTTGGCGGCGCCTTTTTTAACGCCGCTGCTCATGAAAACTTTTGCAGGGACTTTAATTGAAGTTCATTTTATTGACATGATGATCGAGATCATAAAAATTGTTATTGTGCCGATTGGCGCCGCTTTATTACATGATTATCTGAAACATGCTTCGGCGGCTAAAACGTCACGTATACAGGCGATCGCGGTGCTCTGTGGTGTATATGCGGTAACCATATTATTGTGGGGCTATGCATATGCGGCGGATAATGAATTTTCAGCACCTGCATTGCAGTCGCTCGAGTTGTCGGGTTTTCTCGCCAGCGCTGTATTAGCGGGTGTTCTGTATAATAAACTATATAGGGTTTTACCCAAAGTAGATCAGTTTATGCCCTTCATTTCGATGTTTGGAATCATTTATTTTACTACGATCACAACCGCAGCAGGCCGCGATAATCTTATGAAAGTGGGCTTTCTGCTTTTTATAGCGTCGGTCATTCACAATGCGGCTGGTTATTTTTTTGGATATTGGCTAAGCCGTTTATTCGGGCTTGATAAAAATTCGAGCAGAACGGTAGCTTTTGAAGTAGGCCTTCAAAATGGTGGCATGGCAAGCGGATTAGCCGGGTCGATGGGTAAGCTCGGCACCGTGGGCCTCGCGGCCGCAGTATTTAGCCCCTGGATGAATATCAGCGGAAGTATTTTGGCCAACTACTGGAGAAAAAGGCCTGTCGAAGAAAACAAAAAAGAAAATGGTAAAAATACAGAGCTATGAACTGTTTAAAGCAAAGGCGCCCCTAACCAGGCCCATTGCTGATGCAACACATACCTTAACGGAAATGTCCTTTATTATTTTGCGCCTGCGCCTGGAGACCGGCGTCGTAGGCGAAGCATATTTGTTGAGCTTTCAATACAGTCCCAACGCTATCGCTGGCGCGCTAAAAGATGCAGCAGCAACCATCATTGGTGAGTGCGTCCATAATACGGTTGCTGTGTTTGAAAAAATGGACAGGCAGCACGAATATTTCGGGATGGAAGGCATCAATCGCTGGGCTCAGGCTGCCGTAAATATTGCGATGTGGGATGCATGGGCTAAAACATTGGGCCAACCGGTTTGGAAACTGCTGGGTGCCAATTATCACAAAGTGCCCGTGTACGGGAGTGGTGGTTGGTTGTCCTACAGCATTGAGGAATTGATCGACGAAGTTAGCGGTTACAAAAAAAGAGGATTCCAATCCGTAAAAATAAAAGTGGGAAAGCCCGACTGGCGGGAAGATCTTGAACGCCTTGCCAAAGTCAGGGAGGCAGTGGGAGATCATATCGGCATCATGATGGATGCTAACCAGGGTATGCAATTGACGGACGCGCTGTCTTTAGCCCGTGCCGCAAGAAATTTGCAAATCAACTGGTTTGAAGAACCTATTCATCACACCGATTTTCAAGGGTATCAATTATTAAAAAATCAGGCAGGCATTGCGCTGGCAATGGGCGAACGTGAATATTCAACGCTTCCCTTGCGGGAATTAATAAAACTAAACGCCATTGATATCTGGCAGCCCGACATTCTTCGAATCGGAGTGGTGGAAGCCTGGAGAAACAGTGCAGCGCTGGCGCAGGCGCATCATATTCCGGTACTGCCGCATTATTATAAAGATTATGATGTGCCGCTTTTATGTACGATTACAAATGGAGCAGGGGCAGAGTCTTTCGACTGGATTGACCCGCTGATCGACCATACGCTTACAATAGATAACGGATACGCCATACCCCGCGAGCGCGAAGGATGGGGTTTTTCTTTTAAAGACAAATTTTTGACAGCAATATGATGAGACTAATAATTTGCATTTTCTTATTGACATGTAGTTTTTGCAGTTTTGGGCAGCTGGTAGATAAAACGCCGGCAGCTGTCCCCCAAGCGCCCTCGGTCTATAAAGCCGAACCCTACGAAGACCCGTTGGTAAGTGGTATCAACAGGGATCTTTCAAGAGCGACGGCCTATTCTTTTGCAACAGTCGATGACGCTATCGCCGGAGTTCGCGAAAAAAGCGGGCGGTATTTGTCGCTAAACGGCGCATGGGATTTTAGTTTTGCCCTAAAACCTGATGATGCTCCGAAGGATTTTTATAAAACGAAAGTTTCCGGATGGAAAAAAATTCCGGTTCCTTCGAGCTGGGAGATGCAGGGCTATGATAAACCCATTTACAAAAGTGCGGTATATCCTTTTCGTCCGGTTAGCCCGCCAAGCGTTCCGAAGGATTATAATGGCGTTGGCTGTTATCAAAGGTCGTTTACAGTCCCTACCGACTGGAGAGACAAGAACATAACGCTGCATTTTGGTGGCGTCAGCTCGGCTTACAAGGTTTGGCTGAATGGACAGTTTTTGGGATACGCAGAAGATAGCTTTTTACCTTCTGAGTTTAATATCACGCCCTATTTAAAAGACGGAGAAAATATAATTTCTGTTTGGGTGATTCGCTGGAGCGACGGCAGTTTTCTTGAAGATCAGGATCAGTGGCGTTTAAGCGGCATCCATCGCGAAGTTTATTTAATGGCGGAACCCAAAATTAGGATTGCTGACTTTTTTTACCGGACAAAGCTGGATAGTAATTACGAAGATGCTGTGTTGAGTATCAGGCCCCGCATTGAAAATTTGAGTGGCCAAGCATTTTCCGGCCTTGTCGTAAAAGCGCAATTATACGATGCCGCGCAAAAGCGGGTATTGGCGCAAGACCTGGCGATCGATGCGGAAGCAATCGTCAACGAAATTCATCCGCGGCTCGACCGGGTTAAATTTGGATTGCTCGAAACAGTTGTGGCTAATCAAAAAAAATGGAGCACCGAAGCGCCCCATTTATATACGCTGGTGCTTAGCCTCGAGGATAGTACCGGGCAGCTGCTCGAAGCAAAAAGCTGTAAGCTGGGTTTCCGGAGTATTGAGTTTAGAAAGCGTGATAGCAAGCTTTTGATCAACGGGCGCGAAACTTATCTCTATGGCGTGAACCGGCCTGATCATCACCCTTTACGTGGTAAAGCGCTGACGCGTGAAGATATCCGGCAGGATATTCAAACCATCAAACAATTTAATTTTAACTGCATCAGATTAAGTCATTATCCCCCTGATCCTTACCTGTTGGATCTTTGCGATGCCTACGGCATTATGGTAATCGACGAAGCCAATCATGAAACCCATGGTTTGGGTGGCAAACTTGATCATGACCCGCGCTGGACCGCGGCATATATCGAACGTGTTTCGCGCATGGCTTTACGCGATAAAAATCATCCGTCGATTATTATGTGGAGCCTGGGTAATGAAGCCGGAAGCGGCCCAAACCATGCTGCCATGGCCGGATGGATTAAAGATTTTGATATGACGCGGCCGCTGCATTACGAACCCGCCATGGGAGACCCGCGAAAAAAAGGCTATATCGATCCTTCCGATAGCCGCTACCTGAAATCAAATGATCATTCCCATCGTATCCAAAATCCAACCGATCAATATTATGTGGATGTGATTAGCAGAATGTACCCGGCTTTATACACAGCGCCGCTGCTCGTTAATCAGCAGAACGGCGATCACCGGCCCATTTTCTTTTGCGAATATGCGCATGCCATGGGCAATAGCGCCGGCAACCTGAAAGAGTTTTGGGATCAATGGCGTCGTTTGCCGCGGGTCATTGGCGGTTGCATTTGGGAATTTAAAGATCAGGGGCTGGTTAAATATGATAGCGCCAGCGGCCAATCCTTTTACGCTTATGGCGGCGATTTTGGCGAACGCTATTTTGATAATTTCACGATCAAGGGAATTGTTGCTGCCGACGGGCGCCCTAAAGCGGCTATGTATGAGTGCAAAAGGATTTTTCAACCCGTTCAATTTGAATGGGCTGATCGGGAGAAAGCCTTAGTCAAAATATCGAACCGTAGCCCGGTACTGAACGCAGCTTCTTACCAGGCGCAACTTATTATCAAAGAAGACGGTATTGCGGTGTCAACGATCGATCTGCCCTCGATGCAGCTGGCGCCGGGCGATTCGATGGTATGGGATATGTCGCGCTACCTCCCGCGTTTTAAGGCGGGAAAAGAATATCATGCGAACCTGAGGTTATTGACCAAAGAGGAAAAAACCTGGTGCCCGAAAGGATTTTTAATGGCAGATAACGAACTCCCCCTAACTCCGCTGATTCAAAAAAAATTAATCCAAACATCTATTCCTTTCAGGGAAAAAGATGATCAGTATGTAGTATCCACGCCTGATGTCAGCATTGCCATCGATAAACAGAATGGAGCGTTATCGTCTTATAAAAAGAATAATATTGAACTATTAGGCCGGCCCTTATTGCCCCATTTCACAAGGCCGCAAACCGATAATGACAGAAAGGGCTGGAAAACACATCGCGTGTTAAAACAATGGTATGACAATGAACCTGTTTTGAAAAAGGTGGCGCCTCAAACCATCGGCGGCCTTCAGGGCATTTTGAGTACTTATGGCCTGATTAATGACAGCGCTACCGTATCCGTTTTTTATGCCGTGGATCGCAGCGGCATGCTGCTCGTTTCTTATAATTTTAAAGCCGATCCGGCGCTGCCCAATATTCCTAAAATCGGCATGCAAACCGGGGTGAACCGTAGTTTTACAAATATTAAATATTTTGGACGCGGCCCGTTGGAAAATTATATAGATCGCAGGTATGGGTTTGACGCCGGCGTCTATCAGTCGGATATTTATGATTTTATGGAACCCTATGTGGTGCCGCAGGAAAACGGAAACCGGACAGATGTTCGATGGTTTAGCCTCTCATCGCCAACGCGTAAGGCCGGGCTTACCATTATCGCAGACAGCCTTTTGAGCATGAGCGCCTGGCCCTACACGGAAAAAAATATTGCAGAAGCCAGGCATACCTACGATTTAAAAGCGGCCGACTTCATAACTTTGAATATTGATCTGGTGCAAATGGGCGTGGGAGGCAATGACAGCTGGAGCCCCGTTGCGGCGCCGCTGGAGGAATATCAGATCAAGGCGGGAAACTATAGTTATAGCTTTTATATCAAGCCCGTCGTTTATTAATTTATAGCGAATGAGTTTGCGTTTGAAAATAGTGTTGCTTGCTATAGCCTTTACAGGCTTGGGTTTAACGGCGTGGGCACAAAAGAATGATCATAAGTCTTTAACACAAATATTCGATACGCCACCGGCATCGGCAAAACCCTGGGTACTTTGGTATTGGATGCATGCGGCTGTTTCGAAAGAAGGGATCACCGCTGATTTGGAAGGCATGAAAAAAGTAGGAATCGCTGGCGCCTATCTTGTGTGCATTTTTGATACAACTTCGAAAATACCCTATCCGGATCCTGCCCGGCAGTTATCTCCTCAATGGTGGTCGCTGGTGAATCATGCGATGAAAGAATGCAAACGGCTTGATTTAAAACTTGCTTTTCATGTAAGCGATGGCTTTGCGTTAGCTGGCGGTCCATGGATCAACCCTGAACAATCGATGCAAAAGCTGGTGTGGACCAAAACTTATGTGAAAGCCGGAAATGCTGACGATATAAAATTAGAGCAGCCGGAGACGAACGAAGGCTTTTATAAAGATGTGGCTGCCTTTGCCTATCCTGCCAATTCGGCTAATGCGTTTTCCGAAACGGTATTGGTTCCAACGGTATCCACGAGCACGGGCGAAAAGGCCCAGTATCTCGCGTTCCGGGGCGGTGGATCATCAACTTTCAGAAGTGATGTTTCCTGCTGGATACAATATAAGTACGGGCGTCCGTTTACGCTGCGCTCCTTAACGATTAAAACCAATAGCAAGGTTTACCAGGCGCAAAGGCTGATAGTGCTGGCCAGTGACAATGGTTTTCAGTTCGACACCATTATGCGGCTGCAGCCTCCGCGCCACGGATGGCAGGATACCGACGAAGATTATACATTTTCTATTCCTGCAACCACCGCCCGGTATTTTCGTTTCGTTTATGATAAAACTGGAACAGAAGCGGGATCTGAAGATCTTGACGGAGCTAAATGGAACCCCGCTTTAAAAGTTAAAGGCATTTACCTGAGTGATGAACCTGTCATCAATCAAATTGAAGCGAAGAACGGCAGCATCTGGCGCGTTGCACAAAACACTAATTCCACGATGCTCGATGATAGCAGTGCAGTGCCATTTCACCAAATCATCGATCTGACATCTAAACTGGATCGCAGCGGAAAGCTCAACTGGAAACCCGATTCCGGTAATTGGGTGGTGGTTAGGATTGGACATACCTCGACGGGGCATACCAACGCCACCGGCGGCGCCGCCAAAGGCTTGGAATGCGACAAGTTTGATCCGAAAGCCATACAACTTCAATTTGACAATTGGTTTGGAAAAGCATTTGAAAAGACAGATCCTGGTTTGGCAAAAGAAGTGTTGAAGATATTTTATATCGATAGCTGGGAGGCCGGCAGCCAGAACTGGAGTAAAACCTTTGAAAAGGAATTTAAAAAAAGACGCGGCTACGACCTCAGGCCGTACTTGTTAGTGATGACCGGTGTGCCGGTGGATAATGCGGTTACATCTGAGCAAATACTTCACGATGTCCGGGAGACAATTGCGGAACTGATCAACGATGTTTTTTACAAAACACTTCGAAAGCTGGCCGATAAAAAGCAATTAAAATTTACGGCAGAAAACGTGGCGCCTACCATGGTAAGCGACGGCTTGCTGCATTTCAAAACGGTGGATTACCCCACTGGTGAATTTTGGTTGAATAGCCCCACCCACGATAAACCCAACGATATGCTTGATGCCATTAGCGCCGCGCATATTTATGGGAAAAATATTATTCAGGCAGAATCCTATACCAGTTTAAAAATAGACTGGTCTGAGCATCCGGGGTCGTTAAAAGCAGTCGGTGATCGAAACTATGCCATGGGCATTAACCGGACGATTTTCCATGTAAACACCCATAACCCCTGGATCGATCGCAAGCCGGGCATGACCCTCGGAAGCATCGGACTGTTTTACCAGCGCGATCAAACCTGGTATCTTCAAAGCAAGGCATGGATCGACTACATAACAAGAGTTTCGGCGCTTTTGCAGCAGGGCCGGCCCGTTGCTGATATGGCGGTGTTCATCGGCGAAGAAGTGCCGCGGCGTTCGGTTTTGCCCGACAGGCTCGTAAATGTGTTGCCGGGTATTTTTGGTGCGGAAAGGGTGGCTTCAGAAAAGGAACGGCTTGAAAATAAGGGACAGCCCCAACGCTCTATTCCTGAGGGTGTGAAACATTCGGCGAATATGGCCGATCTGGAAGATTGGACGGACGCACTGCACGGTTATAAATACGACTGCTTTAATCCGGATGTTTTGATGACGGCTAAAGTAAGCGATGGCGCAGTCGTATTTGCCTCTGGCGCTTCTTATAAAATCCTGGTCTTTCCGGGTAAAACGTTGATGAATCCCAACGGTGGGTTAATGTCGCTCGCTGTTGCGCAAAAAATACTACAATTAAGAAAGGAAGGCGCAACGATCATAATGGACACGAGTGCCATACATCATGCGATTGGGTTTCACCAAAACGAGGCGCAACTTCGAAAAATATGGAGAGAAATCTTAACCGAAAGCAAAGGCAGGCTGATGGCAACGCCTTACCGCGAAGCCGATTTTTCAAGTATTGGCGTCAGCAGGGATCTCGATGCGACGGAGCAGAAAACTGCAATCGCCTGGGCGCATCGCCGGTTGCCCAATGCGGATATCTATTTTATTTCGAACGGTGAAAACAGGGAGCGCGACCTGGATCTTTCCTTTAGGATTACAGGTGCGAGCCCGCAAATATTTGATCCCCTAACCGGTAAAATAAGCGCTGTGCCCCATTGGGAATCCAGGAACGGACGTACACATTTGAAACTTCATTTGTATGCAAATGGATCTGCGTTTATTGTATTCACAAATGAAAAGATCATGGACGCAGCCCGTCAGCATCCCGCGTCTTCCAACATATCTCAAATGGTGAAACTGGATTCCGGCTGGCAGGTTCAATTTGATACGGCTTACGGCGGACCTGCAGCTAAAGTGAATTTTCCTTCCTTAACCTCCTGGAGCGCGCACGCCAACGAAGCCATAAAATATTATTCGGGCACCGCCATTTATACGAATGAGTTTTCGGTTAATACCATTACTAAAAACAGGCCTGTATTTCTAAGGCTTGACAGCGTTTTCAATATCGCCACGGTGAAGATCAACGGCATCGATTGTGGCACGATTTGGACGCCACCTTATGAGTTGGATATCACAAAAGCCATAAAGCAAGGCCACAATTCCATCGAAATTCAGGTTACAAACACCTGGGCCAACCGCTTGATAGGGGATATGAGGCTGCCGGAAAATAAGCGCATTACCTGGACAACCGCTCCCCTGAACATCCTGGAACATAAACCGTTGTTGAAAGCCGGTTTGGAAGGTAGCGTGCATATTGAACAACGATAATGTCAATTTCCTGTCATTTAAAGCGTATCTTTTTTAAAGTTTTACACACAGCACAATTATTGAATCCGTTTGACGTCAAACGCGTAGAACAAACAAATCTTTGCTGTTACAGCTTTTCATTTTTGATTTATTGACAAAGCCCTTTCCACTGCCGGAGCTCATAAATCAACGAAGCGCTGGCGGGATCTGTTTGTAAAAATTGTGCTCATTCGATAAAAAGGAAGAAAATGTTTGTTAGGATTCAGGCGATATTGATTTGTCTAGTATGTTCAGTTGTGGCGCATAGCCAGGTTACTGTTACTGGAGAAGTGTTGGATGCTGCCAATGCGCAACCTTTAAATACGGCCGTTGTGGAAATCAGGGATAATAACACCCAAAAGGTCTTGCAGCGGTTAAATACAGACGCTTCGGGAAAGTTTACGGCACAGGCAGCCACAGAGCTCATCGTGGTGGAGATCAGCTTTGTTGGATACAAACCCAAAACCATTAAAAAGCCAAAAATTACCGGCCAGCAAATCGATCTGGGCACAATCGTGCTTTCAAAATCGGAAGTGACTTTGGAAGAGGTCGTGGTGAGGGCAGAAAAATCTTCTACCGAATTTAAACTCGATAAGCGGATTTTTAATGTGGGGCAAGACCTTAGCTCCACCGGCATGAGCGCATTGGAAGTGTTGAACAACGTGCCTTCTGTGATGGTGAATATCGACGGACAGATTAGTCTGAGAGGTAATTCGGGCGTGCAAATACTAATCAACGGAAAACCTTCGGTGCTGGCAGACGAAAGCAGTAACGCGCTGGGAACCATCACAGCGGATATGATCGAGCGGATTGAAGTGATCACTAACCCTTCGGCAAAATATGAAGCAGAGGGGACCGCCGGCATTCTGAACATTATCCTCAAAAAAGAAAAAAGCAAAGACCTCAATGGCTCCATCTCCGTAAACACAGGTATTCCCGATAATCACAGTGTTGGCGTGAGTATGAACAGGAGAACAAATAAGTTCAACTTATTTACACAATTTGGCTTGGGCCGTCGTTCTCTACCAAGATATAATTCAGGCATTAACCGCGACCTGGTTAATAATACCGAGATTTTAACAGACGGCGTGAACTATCGAAACGAAAAGTTTTACAATATTACTTTAGGCACGGATTATCATATCAATGATTTGAATGTATTGACACTATCCGGAAGTTTTGCCTACGAAGTGGAAGACCAGCCGTCTGAAACCAACTACCAGTCTTTCGAAAATAATAACCTGGTAGCGGCATGGAAAAGAAACGAGGTGACGGAAGCAACCAACCCCAAATGGCAATATGAGTTGAATTATGAACGCCAATTTAAGGACAATGAAAAGCATACATTATTAGCCAGCGCTATTGGTAGTTTTTTTGGAAAAGACCAGTCTTCTGTTTTCACCAACAGGGCGGTAACCGGCACGATTGACGAAAATGATCAGCAGGCCAATACTGATTTTAAAGAAGCCAATTATACGTTCAAGCTGGATTATACAAAGCCGCTCGGAGAAAAATTCACCATAGAAACCGGAACGCAATATTTGATGAACGAAGTCGGAAATGATTATGAAATCAGTGATCTGCTGGAAGGTGCCTGGGTTCCTAATCCCGACCTTACCAATAATTTTACGTTTGATCAAAAAGTGCTGGGCGTTTATGGAACCGGAAGCTACGAGGCCGATAAGTGGGGCATTAAAGCTGGACTGCGCGTAGAAAATACCGATCTTGTCACCTTGCTGGAAACAACCAATCAGGGAAACAACCGGAATTATACCAACCTATTTCCATCGCTGCATACGTCTTACAAAATTAGCCCCGAAGTTTCTTTGCAGCTGGGCTATTCGCGCCGTATTTACCGGCCGCGGTTATGGCAATTAAATCCTTTTTTAAGCCTGCGAGACAACTATAATATCTCTACAGGAAATCCTGAGTTGGATCCGGAGTACAGCGACTCCTATGAGTTGACAGGAATTTTCAAAGTAGGAAAAGCTACGCTAAACTCAAGTGTTTATCACCGGTACACAACGGCTGTTATTGAAGACGTATCCACTTTCGAGAATAATGTCAACACAAATAAACCATATAATATCGGCACGAGGGCGGCTACCGGCATCGAAATCAACGGAAAGTACGATCCGCTTCGCTGGCTGACCTTCAACGGCGATTTTAACTTTAATATTTTTCAAAGAAAAGGTGTATTCATTGATCGCAATTTTGATTTTAACGGTCAGCAATGGTCGGGCCGCCTGACTTCAAAACTCGATCTGCCAGCTGATTTTGATTTGGAATTGAGTGGCAATTACAGGTCAGGATTTGAGTCGGTAAATGCGGTCAACGAACCGTTTGCTTATATGGACCTTGGCGTTCGAAAGAAATTATTTAAAGGCCGGATCATTGCGAGTGCTGCTGTAAATGATGTTTTCGCTTCGCGCATTCAAATTTCAGCAACAAACCGCGAGCGTTTTTATTTGTATAATCGCGGTTACCGTGGGCGCTTTATTACCTTTGGCCTGAGTTACGGGTTTGGCAAAGGTGAAGCAATGACTTACTCGGGTGGGCGAAGAAGATAATGCGAGTAATCGCTGCTAATAAGTAAATTCTTTTGGCAGGATGATATCTTTCTTTCTTGCTTCGGGCCACACGTTCAGGAGCGTTAGCTTACCGTTTTTTAGTGCCGCTTCCACCGTCGTTTGCTGCGGCGCATGCAGTTTAAAATGAACATTCCATTCTTTTGGCCATGCCGGCAAAAGCAATAGCTTATTTCCATCAGCCTGCAACAACATTTCCTGGATGCCGATCATGCCACTGCCACCCCAATTGTGGTCGGGTACCCAGTCGAAGCCCGGCCCCCAAAAAGCAGGAAACCGCCTGCCACTATCTTTCATCTTTAGCAGGGCCAGCTTTTTAGCCTCATCCGTCAAACCCAACCTGGCTGCGAAGATCAAATCCTGTTTCCAGCCCACATGGCTTCTGAATTTCAAGGCAAAGCTGTCTTTAAAATAGGTATTGCGTGCAATGTTAAGGCCCGGCTTTCTAAGGCCGTATTGTTTCCATGGAAAAACAGGGTATAGTTGTGGAGTTTCAACATTATTCACCCGCGCCCAGATTTTTGCCGGAGCAATGGTCGTGTCGCCGTCATAGCTCATCAAAGGAATCGGTGGTACGCGGTTTAAAAATCCTTCAAAATACATGCGTTCTTCCGGTGAGAGATAATCTTCCGGCAACTGTAATAATTTGTCGGTGACGGCTTGTAAAGCAGCAATTGTCGAACTGGCATTATAAGCCATCTTAAAGGTTTCGGCTGCCGACCCGGGATATAAGACCAGGTGCCCGTTTCCGTCTAAAGCCTTGCTGCCGCGGCGTTTCGCCAGGTACTGATAATGTTCGTCGAAAAAAACCAATGCATTTTTTATTAACGGCATATAGGCGCTGATGTCTTTTCCCGCATAAGCATGCGCTTCCATGATCATCATACAAAATTCCAGCACCGTGTCCCATTCATATTCCAGCCAGGCATTGTATTCGACACCCGGATCAAAAAAGGATGGCCGTTTCCAGGAATATTCTGTGGGATTGGGTAATCCAAAATTCTCTATTTGCTCATTGAAATTGGCGCCGCCATGCCCCCAATAGGTTTTGGTTCTCAACAAAGCGGTGGGCAAGATCCGGTTGTAAAAATCAAACTGCGGCGTCATCATATCTGCATCGCCGCTCTTTAACATCGGCCAATACACCAGCCGCTGGTTTTGCGCGGTAAAAGTGCCGCCTCCCCAATTCCGATGATCGGGCGTGCCTTTGATCGTGCTATCGGTCAGTTCCGGATCGAAAGTAAACAAACCCCCGTTGAATTTCGTAGGATAGGCGCCATAAGCGTTGCAGCCAAGCATATAGCGAAACAGCTGATAGTTTCTGCCCAATTGCCAGGCGGTATCGCTCTCATTTTTTTTAGGGTTGATAAAAACAAAACTTCTCTTCCAGAACTTATGCCACCAATTTATAGTGTTGGCATGCGATGGTTTATAGTCCTGAATTAATCTACCTATCTGTTGTTTCCATGCGTCGATATCTTTGGCCTGCTGTTGATAAAGAAAAATTTCCAAAGCGTGTTTTTTCGCCGGCCGCCGGCTGACGAGCGGCCATCCTTTATAACGCGTGCTAAGATATGTTCCTTCAACCGTTTTCGCGCTTATAAAGTGTTCACCACGCATCAGGCCG
Source organism: Niabella insulisoli (assembly GCF_039652435.2). Taxonomy (GTDB): domain Bacteria; phylum Bacteroidota; class Bacteroidia; order Chitinophagales; family Chitinophagaceae; genus Niabella; species Niabella insulamsoli. The sequence goes on from NZ_CP190246.1 coordinate 1,886,840, forward strand.
CCACTGGTAAGGTTTTCAAGCGGATTAAATAAGTGGTGTTTCACCGAATCCAATCCTTGTTGCGCCACAGTAGCGTCAAACACAGTGGGGTGGTTGTTGCGATGGTAAAAGACAACCTGGTTGTCATCATAAGCCACCAAGTCGGGCCGCGTGATAACGGGTACATGCGATGCCCATTTCCAGGAATTGGCGTTGTTTTCCTTTCCTTTTTGCAGGCGGTCTTGCAGGCGCCAGTTTTCATAAATCGCTGTTGCCGTCATCGATTTTTTGCCTGCAATATCAACGTGAATCACCGGGTGAAAAACATCCACCCAAAGTTTTATGGTGATGTCCGCTGCATCGATCCGGATATATCCATCTTTTAGTTTTAGTTCCTGCCGAAATTTTTGGCCGGTAAAGGGATTGGGAGCGAGTTTGATTCTCAGCCTGCCGCTTTTTAAGAATGCATTGTTTTCATCAAAACTTCCGCTTTGTGAAAAGTACAAGAGCAGGTCGCCATCTTCAACCCACACATTGCACCCGACGCCGCCACCACCTAAAGGCATCGACTCGGCCGAATTTTTACTGGGCGTTTGCCATAGAACATGATAGCTGGTCAATGCATCGGGTTGTCCCCATATTGACAGGCTGCAAAGGAAAAGGAAAATAAGAAGTATGGGTTTTATCATGTGAAGCGCGCTCGGGTTTATACCTATTTTTTAATCTCAATTTCCATGGGCCAGTCGTCTGTTCTGAAGGACGAAGCGGGAAAGCCGGCCGTATTAAAAAGCGAGGCGTTGGCAGCGTCGGCAAAAGCGTATCTCACCGCAACCGGTGTTTTAACATCTTTTGCATACACTTCCACACCTCCGTTGACAAGACGGGCCTGCGCCGGATAGAATTTTTTGTCGGCACCTGCAATTTCAAAACCTTTAAGAGGCTGCCCGTAAGACGTCAGGCCAACCGGCGCATTTTTAAACCGGATCAGCGCTACATCTTTTTTGACGGACATCGATTCATAAAGCGGGCTTTCGCTCTCAAATCCTTTATAGTTGTATGTATTTGTCAACGCCATCAGGGCCAGTCTTTTACCAACCCTTTCTTTTTCTCTGGGATGGATAAAATCTGCATCGCCGATGTCCAGGGTCACTGCCATGCCGCTGTTGGGTATTTTCTCAAGCGCTTTGCGCTGGGCATCACGAAGGAAAGCGGAGTTGATCAGCGTATCGCCTTTCTTTTTATTACGATTATAATCGAAAGGCGCAATTTGCACGTAGTAAAACGGCAGGTCGCCCTGTTCAAACTGCGTTCTCAGCATTTTTACAAAATCGGGAAACAAGGATTCATACTGTTGCGGCCGGTCTGCATTCGATTCTCCCTGGTACCAGATAAAACCTTTAACACCGAAGCCGATGAGCGGATGCATCATGCCGTTATACAATACCGTGGGCAGCTTGTTACTTAGCCGCGAAGCATCATTGGGATCAGGATACGAAAAATCATAATTCTTTAGCGAAGCTTTGTCCATAAAGGCTTCCACAGGGCTTCCGCCATAGCTTACATTAATCAGCCCGATCGGCACTTTCAGTTTGTCGTAAAGAAATTTGGCAAAGCTATATCCCGTAGCGCTGAAATTAGCCGTGTATTCAGGGTTTGAAATTTTCCAGCTGAAATTTTTGCTGGTATCTAGCGGAACGGGGCGGGTGGAGCGGGGAATATTGTAAAGCCGGATCTGATCCTCGTCAGAATTAAAAATGATATCGTTCGCGTTGTTTATCGGCTGATTAGGAAAACCTTTTAAAGGCATTTCCATATTCGATTGCCCGCTACAAACCCAAACTTCGCCAATCAGAATATTTTTGATCGTAATGGCCTGGCCGTCGCTAATCGTCATTTCATAAGGCCCTCCGGCCTTGGGTGTATTAATTTTCACTTTCCATTTTCCGCTGGCATCGGGCCGGGCTGTATAATTTTTTTGATCCCAGGATGTTGTAATGCGCACGGTGGACTTATCAGTCCATCCCCAAACCAAGGGAGCATAGTTTTGCTGAAGCACCATATTGTCGCCAAAAAACCAGGGCAGCCGCAAAGTGGCATCGGAGCAAAAGGGCAGTAGCAGGAACAAGACAATCGCTGAAACTAATTTCATTATTTTTCTTTTAATCATTAAGTTTATTAGGTAAACCCGACGGACAGACAATGTAATGTAACAAAAGCAGGACAATCCTTTTGGGCGGGACATCGTTTTACCTTTCACTGATAATTTGTTAGAACCGAAAGTACAAAATTAAAAGTAAAAATGACATTTTTAAAGTTGGGCGCGCTTTAAATCAGGTTATGGCTGTGTTATAAGCTCGCTGTTCCACTCGCTGTGGAACCGGTTCAAAAAGGTTTCAAGATATTGGTGGCGCGCTGCCGCGATCTGCCGGCCTCTTTTTGTATGCATGAGCGCTTTTAACTTTAACAGTTTGTCGTAGAAATGCTGGATAGAAGACGGAGCGCCGTCCGGATCATAAATGGGCTGGTGTTGACTTCCGCCAAACGCGAAAACCCGCGCAATACCAATAGCGCCGATCGCATCAAGCCGGTCTGCGTCCTGAACAATTTTTGCTTCTATGCTCTGCGCGGTTTTGCCTTTACTAAATGAAATTTGAGAAACGATCTCGATCACGTTTTCAATCGCCGACGCCTGCATATCTGTTGGTATCAAAAGGGAGCGGATCAGGGTGGCAGAGCGGTCCGTCCCGTTATTCAATTTATGATCGCCAACATCATGAAGCCAGGCGGCCAGTTCTACGGTGAACAAATCGCAGGGTTCGCCCTCGGCAATCCACTTCGCCATTTTTACGACCCGCTCTATATGGAAATAATCGTGTCCTGTTGTTTCATTAGAAAAATGCTCAACAATATATTTTTTTACTAATGAAAGAATGGCTGTCGCTGTCATCAAAAATGTTTATTTGCAAATATATTAAGGCGCTGCGCTTCTTAGCTTATTGAAATTAAATTGAAGATCATGGGCTGGCTTTTTGTTCAATCGTTTGCATTCGGAAAGTATTCTTCGCCGGAATAAGCTATTTTTGTTCACTATATCATGATTGCTTTGCTACAAACGATCATTGTTTTTTGGATCAGAATTTTACATTTTAAATTCGAAGCCGTCTAATAGGTTGATAAATATTTTTTAGACTATCAAGAATAATAGCCATAAAATATTTCATACTTGAAAGTATGGTTCCGCCTGCCGACGAACAGGCTTGTGGCAACTAAAACGAATAAAAAAAATAAACACATGAAAAAATTGCTCTTAGCCTTTGGTTTAGCATTCGCGATGGGTGCTGCGCAGGGCCAGTCAGACAAGCCCAACGTGGTGCTGATTTATGTAGATGATTTGGGTTATGGCGACCTGAGCTGTTACGGAGCTACAAAGATCAGTACGCCTCATCTCGATCGTTTAGCGGCGCAGGGCATCCGTTTTACCAACGGGCACAGCAGTTCCGCAACCTGCACGCCTTCGCGCTATGCGCTGATGACGGGGCAATATCCGTGGCGCCAAAGCGGTACCGGTATTTTACCGGGCGATGCGGCGCTTATTATTCCAACCGACCGCACTACTTTGCCCAAAGTTTTTAAGCATGCGGGTTATAAAACAGGTATTGTGGGTAAATGGCATTTAGGAATCGGCGACGCTGTGGAAAAAGCCTGGAACGGCGAATTGAAGCCCGGTCCCAACGAAACAGGATTTGATTATTCCTTTATTTTTCCGGCGACCGCCGACAGGGTGCCTACCGTTTTTGTAAGAAATCATAAAGTTGTAGCGCTCGATCCCGCCGATCCTATCGCGGTTAGCTATAAAGAAAAAATTGGTAACGAACCGACAGGTTTGGAAAATCCCGAATTGTTGAAGTTAAAAGCAACTCCTAATCATGGCCATAACAATACGATCGTGAATGGCATCGGCCGTATCGGCTATATGACCGGCGGTAAACTGGCCCGTTGGACGGACGAAGAAATGCCGATGACCTTTCTACAGGAAGCCAAAGATTTTATCAAAGCCAGCAGCAAAGCACCTTTCTTTTTGTTTTATGCACTAACTGAGCCTCATGTGCCGCGCATGCCTTCCACGATCTTCAAAGGCAAAAGCGGCCTCGGCTTGCGTGGTGATGCGATTTTGCAGCTGGATTGGGCTGTGGGCGAAATTATGAACCAGCTTGAAGCAAGTGGTGTCGACAAAAACACAATCGTCATTTTTTCCAGCGATAACGGGCCGGTATTGGATGATGGTTATCTCGATGGAGCGGTAACGCAACTGAATGGCCACACACCCTGGGGCCCTTTGCGTGGCGGTAAATATAGCGCCCTCGAAGCCGGAACCCGCGTGCCTTTCATTGTGAGCTGGCCTGGAAAAATCAAACCGGCGGTATCGGATGCACTGGTTTGCCAGATCGATTTGATTGCATCTTTTTCTAAATTATTAAACCAGCCTGTTCCTGCAAACGATGCGAAGGATAGTGAGGATGTAATCAGCGCCTTGATGGGCCAGTCGGAAAAAGGCCGTTCGCTTTTGGTGCAGCAGGGCATCACGCAATTAACGGTGGTAAAAGACGGATGGAAATATATTGGCCCGCACAAGGGGCCGGCGAACACAAATCCTAAACTCACGAATATCGAAACCGGCAATTCTATGCAGCCCCAATTATATCATTTGACGGTTGACCTGGGAGAAAAAAATAACCTGGCTGCCCGTCATCCCGAAAAAGTAAAAGAGTTGGCAGCGCTGCTCGAGTCCATCAAAGCACAGGGAAAATAAACGGCTGCTTTCATCGCTGTAAAAATAATGGCAATCGTTCCGGCAGGGAAACGATCATGGATTGCTTTATGGCAATGGCATGTAATTAAAAAACCTAAAAAACATCGCATGTTTTTAAATCGTTTTATTTCAGTATTTATGTTGAAGGCTTATTGTTTGGGGCTGATCGTTACATTAGCGACTGTTCAGTCCGCTGTGGCGCAGCCCAACGTAGTCATCGTCATGGCCGACCAATGGCGGGGTAGTGCACTTGGCTATTTGGGAAAGGAAAAAGTGTACACACCTTATCTTGATTCGCTCGCCCGGCATAGCGCCACCATTTCTAAATTTATTACCAATTACCCTGTTTGTTCGCCGTCGCGGGCCATTATGCTCACCGGGCAATATCCTTTCCAGAACCAGGTGTATGGAAATGTAAATTCGGCGACAGCCCCGTTTGGCGTAGAGCTGCCCAAAGAAATAGCATGCTGGAGCGATCGGTTAAAAAGCGCAGGATATTATAATGGATATATCGGCAAATGGCATTTGGACTCGCCCCACAAACCTTTTATAAACACGTCCAACAACGTGGGCAAAACCGCCTGGAACGAGTGGACGCCGCCGGACCGCCGGCATGGCTTTGATTATTGGTATGCCTACGGAACTTATGATGTACATACCAAGCCCATGTATTGGGATAAAAATGCGTCTCGTGAAGGGTTTCATTACGTGGATCAATGGGGCCCCGAACATGAGGTGGACAAAGCCATCAGCTTTTTTGAAAACAAAAACGGAGAGAGAATGGCCGATAAGCCTTTTTCTCTCATGATTTCTATGAACCCGCCCCATACCGGCTACGAATATTTTCCCAAACAATACCTCGATCCTTATCAAAATATACCTTTAGACAGCCTGATCACCGACCCCGATATACCCGGCGCCGAAAGCAAAATGGGCCAGGCCTACCGTCGCGATGTGAAAAACTATTATGCTAATATCACCGGCGTCGACGCCCAAATTGGCAGAATGATGCAGGCGCTTGAAGCGCAAGGACTTTTAGAGAATACCATCGTCATTATTACGGCCGATCACGGCAACTGCCTTGGCAAACATGAGGAAATAACAAAGAATAATATTTTTGAGCCGTCGCTGGAAATTCCTTTTATCGTGTATTGGAAAAACAAAGTGAAACCCGGTATAAACGACCAGGTAATGGCTTCGATGATTGATTTTTATCCAACCTTGCTCGACCTTTGTGGCCTGGAGCAACCCAGGGATCAAAAGATTAAAGGAAACAGTTTTGCAAAACAATTGCTTAGCGGCAGTGGCGCTGTTGGCGGTGAGCAGTTTTTTATGGGGCGTGTATTACCCGATAAAAAACAAGTCAGTGGTTTTCGTGGGGTGCGCACAGCAAGATATAAGCTGGCCTACGATAAGACAGGCAAAGGGTTGGTCGCCAGCTTTTTCGACTTACAGAAAGATCCTTTTGAGCTGAACAATCTTTACCAACCCGGTCTCCCGGAAGTGAAGTTGTTGGAAAGGCAGTTGAAAAACTGGCTGGTGCAAAGCGACGATGCATTTTATAAGCTCTTACCAGTAAACCCTTAAACGAAAACTGCCGGCAACAATCAATGCTGCCGGCAGTTGCTTTATACAGTTAAAAGTCGATTATATAACTCTTTCGAAGTGATTGAAAAAGAAATCGCCTTCGATCTTTGCGTTCTCGTCGCTGTCACTTCCGTGGATGGCATTAGCTTCGATAGAAGCGGCAAAAACTTTACGGATTGTTCCTTCCGCTGCGTTGGCAGGGTTAGTGGCGCCGATCAGTTCGCGAAAAGCTTCAACAGCGTTATCCTTTTCGAGGATGGCTGCAATGATGGGGCCGCTGCTCATGAAATCCACCAATTCGCCAAAAAATGGCCGCTCTTTATGAATGGCGTAAAATTCGCCCGCTTTCTCAGCAGAAAGCTTTGTTAATTTCAGTGCTACAAGTTTAAATCCTTCTTTCGTGATACGATCGAGAATGGCGCCTGCATGGCCATTTTTCATGGCATCAGGCTTGATCATCGTAAATGTACGGTTGCTCATATATTTTTTTTTGGGTCGCAAAGGTACAAAAACTAAATGTTTCCCAATGACCTTAATTTACCTATTTTTGCGCCTCCTGTTATGAGACCGGTATCGGAAATATTTTCAATGATCAACCAGCCCGCGAAGGTGGTGATTACCATGCATCAAAAGCCTGATGGCGATGCTATGGGATCTGCGCTCGCGCTTTTTAGTTTTTTAAAAAAGAACGGCCATGAAGTAACGGTGGTTTCGCCGACCAATTGGGCCGGCTGGCTAACTTGGATGCCGGGCTGCGATGGTGTGCTTAATTTTGAAAAGCACCAGGAAAGAGCGCTTGCTGTTTTAAAAGAAGCCCGCTTTCTTTTTTGTCTCGATTTTAATATTTTTCATCGCACCAAGAATATGGCGCCGGTATTAGCGGGGCTTAACTGCACAAAAATATTGATCGATCACCACGAGCAGCCCGATACGCCCAGTTTCGATTTTGGTATCAGTGATATCACCAAAAGCTCTACCTGCGAAATGGTGTACGATTTTATCGTGCAAAGCGGGAACGATCACCTCATCGATGTGGGCATCGCAGAATGTTTGTATTCCGGAGTTGTAACGGATACAGGTTCTTTCAGGTTTTCTTCTACCCACGCTTCGGTGCATTTAATGGTGGCCCGATTGATGGAAACCGGGTTGAACCATACACAGGTGCATAGCAACCTGTTTGATAATTTTCTTGAGAACAGGCTTCGCTTTATTGGCCATATGCTGAGCAATCGCCTCGAGTTCTTTTATGAGTATAATACAGCGCTCATCGCGATCAGTAAGCAGGATTTACTGAAATATGAATTGAGAACAGGTGATACCGAGGGCCTTGTAAACTACCCCCTGAGTATAAAAGGTATTAAACTGGTGGGCCTTGTGATCGATCGAGATGAGGAGCGTAAATGGAGTTTCAGGAGTAAGGGAGATTTTGATTGCAACAGTTTTGCAAGAAAATATTTCAATGGCGGCGGGCATTACAACGCGGCTGGCGGAAATACTAAAGAAGGTTTGCAGGAAACAGCAAAATATTTTGAGGAAGTGGTGAAGGAGAATAAAAACTTGCTGGTGTAGCAATATAGTTTAAATCGTAAATAACAATAACAAATAAAAACAATGAAACGTTCACAATTTTTAGGCGCGTTGGCTTTGGCTACGGTTACATTTACAGCGTGCAACAACTCTGGAGGTTTTGAAACCACAGAAAGCGGCTTGCAGTATAAAATAATTGAAGGAAAGGGCGATCGCAAAGATTCGTTGAAAAACGGCCAGGTATTGCGCGTTCATTTTACGCAAACTATTCGCGGTACAAAAGACACGCTTTTACAATCGACTTACGAGAATAATGCGCCGATGAATATTCCGATAGAAGACGTTCCGGAAGGGCAGGGCCAATACAGCCCGGTTGAAGTATTCAAAAAACTGAGAAACGGCGATAGCCTTGTGGTGCATATGCTGGTTGATTCTTTGATTATGAAAGGTATGGCCAACCCTCAACAATTGCCACCGTTCATTCAAAGAGGAAATACAATCGAATATACTTTCAAAGTTTTAGGAGTATATCCGGATGAAGCAACGGCCAATGCTGAAACGCAAAAGGAGCAAATCGCGCTGCTCGAAAAATCGGGAGAAAAGGCAAAGCTCGACAAAGAAGTGACCGATTATATCGCAGCAAAAGGATATAAAACTGATAAATCGCCATTGGGCGCTTTTGTAAAAATCGACCAGGCTGGCGATGGCCCTCAGGCTGCCAACGGTAAATTTTTGAAAGTAAAATATACCGGAAAAACACTGGATAAAGATAGCACTTTCGATTCTGGCGAAATACCGGTAGAGTTGGGTGCAGGCGGCTCCATTCCGGGTTTCGAAGATGGTTTAAGCCAGTTCAAACAAGGTGGCAAAGGAACTATATTCATTCCGGGTTATCTGGCTTATGGTAAAGATGGTTTTGGCGGCAAGTTCAAGCCTTACCAGGCGATGTACTTTGATGTAGAAGTATTATCAGTAAGCGATACCATGCCGCAACAGCAAATGCCGATGCAAATGCCAATGCCAAACGGAGGCCAGTAATCCTATCTTACGTTTGATACGAAATATCAAAAACTAATTGATAGTGTATAATCATTTATGCATTTAAAAGAGAAATAAAAAATGAAGGCTTTACAATTTTTAACTGGGTTGGCGCTTACTGCGGTAGGATTTACCGCCTGTAACAGTTACGAAACCAGCCCCAATGGATTGAAGTATAAAATTTTCGACGGCGGAAGCAAGGATAGCACTAAACAGGGCTATGTTTTGAAAATGAACATGAGGCTGACACTCAATGGATCCAAAGATTCGGTGATGGCTGATACCTACGGTAAAATGCCCATGTTTGCGCCCATCCAGGCGCCGCCGCCTCCCGGCCAGCCGTTTTATGATCCCGCAGAGGTATTTGGCATGCTGAAAAAAGGAGATAGCATGGTAGCGGTGATGTATATCGATTCTATGATCAGCAAAGGCATTGCGCAGGAAGCTTCTTTGCCTCCCTATATAAAAAAGGGGGATAAAATGACCTTTACCTACAAAGTGCTGGAAGTTTTTAAAACAGACAGCATCGCGCGCGAAGACTTTAATAAAGAGCTGGCCAAAGATGCTCCAAGACGCGAGAAAGAACAGAAAGACATGATGGAAAAAATGAGGAAGGAGCAGGCTGCCAAACAAAAAGCTGAAGAGCAGGAGCTCGAAAAATCGGGGGAAAAAGCAAAGCAAATCCAGGCGGTTCAAAAATATCTTGCAGACAAAAAGCTTTCGGCCACACAAACGAAAGTGGGAAGTTTTATAAAGATAGACCAGCAGGGATCGGGCGAGCAGGTAGCTGACGGCAAATACATTACTGTTAAATACAACGGTAAATCGATGCGAAACGACAGCACTTTCGACGCGAATACCATGACCGTGAAGTTAGGCGAGCAACCTTTTATCATTGGATTTGAAGATGGGTTGAGGCAGTTTAAGAAGGGTGGAAAAGGAACTATTTATATTCCCGGTTACCTGGCCTATGGCAAGGAAGGCATGGGCGGAAAGTTCCAGCCTTACGAACCGCTGTATTTTGATGTAGAGATCACAAACGTGAGTGATGATAACCCCAACGCGGTTCCCCAGGCGCATAAAGAAGGCGATGGGCATAAGCATTAAGCAACTAATCATGATGATCGATAAACCGCTGCAAATCGCAGCGGTTTTTTTGTTTGAAAGCATCCGATTGTCAGGATACAGCATGACGGTTGCGGCGGCCGTCCTGATTATTTTTATTTTGAATTGCAGCCTGACTCGATTGCTGATTTTGTCATTTTAATATTTTGCTGTGAACCGAATTTTACTACCGGGCTTTTTGCTATTGATTAGTTTCGTTGTGAATGCACAGCGTCAAATGGAATATCTCGACAGGGGATTGGTAGCCGTGCCCGCCACCAACGGCAAAATTTTTGTCAGCTGGCGGCTTGTGGCGACAGATACGGAAGACCTGGGTTTTAATATTTACCGGTCTGTTGCTAATGTCCGTAAAAAACTCAACCGCACGCCCATCAAAACAGCGACTTCGTGGATGGACAGCCTCGGCAGCGTTGAGGCCAAAGGCATCTATTACCTTACCTCCGTCAGCCGGCAGAAAGAATCGGCGCCGCTCGATTCATTCCATTGGGAAGGAACGGATAAACCCTATCATTCCATACCCTTACAAATTCCGCCCGGTTACGCGGCCAACGATGGCTCGGTAGGCGATCTGGATGGCGATGGCGAGTATGAAATCGTCGTACACGTTGCCGGAAAAGCCCATGATAACAGCCATGCAGGCTTCACTGATCCGCCTTTGATCCAGGCGTATAAACTTTCAGGCGTTTTGTTGTGGACCATCAATCTTGGCATTAATATACGCGAGGGCGCTCATTATACGCAGTTCATGGTGTATGATCTTGACGGCGACGGATGCGCTGAAGTGGCGATGAAAACTGCCGATGGCTCGATAGATGGGAAAGGGAAAGTAATCGGAGATGCCAACAGAGATTGGCGCGACAGTAAAGGTTATATACTTGCGGGTCCCGAATACCTGTCCGTGTTCAGCGGCCTTACGGGCGAAGTCCTTCATACGACAGGTTTTATTCCTGCCCGTGCGCCTTCCCGGAATCCAACTTTTGCGGAGTTAAAGAAAATTTGGGGCGATGGCTATGGCAACCGGATGGACCGCTTTCTGGCGGCCGTCGCTCATCTTGATGGCGAACATCCCAGCCTTATCATGTCGCGGGGTTATTACACAAAAACTGTCATCACCGCCTGGGATTTTCAGAAAGGCAAACTGCAAAAACGCTGGGTTTTCGACACTGATGTTGCCGGTAATGAAGCCTATGCCGGCCAGGGAAACCATAACCTCACGATTGCTGACGTGGACGCTGACGGCAGGGATGAAATCGTATTTGGCGCTATGTGTATCGACGATGATGGCCGCGGGCTCTATTCGACGGGTTTAGGCCACGGAGATGCCCAGCATGTTTCAGATTTGGATCCGTCGATGCCGGGGCTGGAAGTGTTCGGTATCCAGGAACGGTTCGATGATGCGGGGGCGAGCTTTCGCAATGCAGCTACGGGAAAAATTTACTGGAAAAAAGCCTCGGTGAAAGCCGGTGACGATGGTGAGGGCCCGGGCCGCGGACTTGCACTTGATGTTGACCCCCGGTATCCGGGTTTTGAATGTTGGGTAGCCGGCGCCGGCATCAGCGGTATGTTTGACTGCAAAGGCAACAAAATCGCCGACCGAACGCCCGCCTGCAATATGGGTATTTACTGGGATGGCGATGTTTTAAGTGAGATTTTAAATGGCACCAATATCGATAAATGGGATTATCAGGAATCGAAACCCGTTCGCGTATTCAGCGCTGCGCAATACGATTGTCGCAGTAATAACGGCACCAAGGCCAATCCCGTTTTGGCTGCAGATATCTGGGGCGACTGGCGCGAGGAAGTCATTTACCGCACAGCCGATAATAAAGGGCTTCGTATTTTTTCCACGGCGCTGCCAACAAATCATCGCTTTTATACTTTTATGCATGATCCACAGTACCGGCTAAGTATTGCCTGGCAAAATGTGGGGTATAACCAACCCCCGCATACGAGCTTTTTTGTAGGAGCAGGCATGCCCCAGCCGCCGAAACCCAATATCCGCATCATTCGGAAATAAACCGGACATCAAAACATTAATTTTAAGAGCAGCCAGCGCTTCAGTAGAAATTACATTTCTTTGTAAAAAAAGCGCAGCGTGAAAGTCAACTATTATCCATTCGAACTAAAGTTTAAACATCCGTTTACGATTTCTAAAGGAACAAAAACCCATCAGCCTACTCTGATTGTTGAACTTGAGCATTTCGGTTTAAAGGGTTATGGCGAAGCGCCTGCCATTAGCTATTATAATATTACCGTCGCCGATATGATCGCAGACCTGGAAGCTAAAAAGGCAATGATCGAACGGTTTGCATTTACGGAGCCCGAACGCTACTGGCATTTTCTGCATCATCTGCTGCCCAAAAATCCCTTCCTGGTTTGTGCTCTGGATATGGCTGCTTGGGATCTGTTCGGAAAAATGTGCGGTAAACCGCTTTATCAATTATGGAAAGGAAATATAGCTAACAGCCCGGTTACCGATTACACGATCGGTATTGATTCCGTTGAAAAGATGGTTGCCAAACTTAAAGAAAAAGCATGGCCCGTCTATAAAGTTAAAGTGGGTACGGCAGATGATATTGCTATCATAAAAGCCCTTCGTGCGGAAACGGACGCAGTAATTAGGGTAGATGCGAATGCCGGTTGGGATCTGGATTCAGCCTTGCAATTGATTCCGCAACTGGACGCGCTGGGCGTAGAACTGGTAGAACAGCCGCTCGCAAAAGACAATTGGGAGGGGATGAAGGTTTTATTCGAAAAATCGAGCCTGCCGCTTATGGCAGATGAAAGCTGTGTTTTTGAAAAGGATATTGAAAAATGTGTACATCATTTTCATGGAGTCAACATCAAACTTACCAAATGCAGTGGTATTACACCGGCGCTGCGCATGATACAGGACGCCCACAAGCGACAGTTAAAAGTAATGATCGGCTCCATGAACGAAAGCACGGTCGGATCCGGCGCTATCGCGCAACTGGCGCCCTTAGTGGATTATATCGATATGGATGGGCCGCTACTGCTGGAGCAGGATGTTGCCACGGGCATCGCTTATGATTTTGGCAAAATCGAATATAGTAATACACCGGGCCTGGGCATTCAATACACCGGGCTTTCTCCAGCATAACACATTCGGCGATGAGGCTGGTCTCTTACAAGGGGGCAGCAAAAACCTGGGTCCAATAAGCGCCAGCTTTGGCGGCGCCCATTTCCGTGGCGCTTTTGTTCATAATATTGCGGCAATGCCCGGCGCTGCTGATCCAGCTATGCATCACTTCGGCAACGGTGCGCTGCCCCATCGCAATATTTTCTGCATAAAAAGACCATTTATAGCCTGTTTTACTGATACGTCTTCCCGGGTCCGAATTGCCGCTGCCCGTGTGGCTGAGTTTTTTCCTGCTGTTCATGTAAGCGCTATGCGATGCTGCCGCGGCCTCCAGTTTGTTATTCCATTTCAAGGGCTTGACGGGCGGCATATAGCGGCCGCCGCAGTTGCAGCCCTTGCTCCTTATTTTGTTGACGGCCTGTAAAAGGTCTTCGGGCCGGGCAGACTGGTTTTTTTGTTGAGTGGCCTGGCCTGGCGCGCATCCGGAAAGGAAAATTGACGCCCACACTAACAAAAATGGGATTAAAGCTTTCATAAAGGTTTATTGATTTTGAGCTCGGAACTGACCCAGCATGGATTCAAGAACTTTTAAAAAAGGCCGCACTTCAGCTACCGCTTCATTATCGATATTGCCATAGGATATAGTATGTGCAAATTTTTTTTCTCTAACGGTAGCCCTGATATCGCAGCCGTCGGCGCACACGTTGCAGATATTAAGATCAATTTTTTCGAAAGCATCGCGGTCGAGGCTTGCTATCAGCGCATCCCAATCGGCCTTTTCGGTTTTAGCGCGGATGGTTTCCGTTTTTTCGTTACAGCCAAAAGTGTGCCGGTATACGGTGGAACTGGCGGTAATCAATAGCGAGTCGCCGCCGGCACACCAGCCGCAAATAGTGGAGACGCTGATCTTCAATTCATCTTCGGAAAATGATGCCGCTCTCTGTTGACAGTTCCAGCCGCATAGCATTCCGAAAAACAACAAGACCGGCACGAGCAGATTTTTCATGCAAATACTTTATAACAAGTATATTCCTGCAAAAATAAAACCGGATTTAACGGGTGGAGGGGCTGGCGCTTTTGTATTAATGTGCAAAATCAGCCTCGTAATTTCCTTTGATGCGCTCCATCGGAGGATTGAAATAACCATACTTCAAATCAGGAAACTCTGCCCTGATTTCTTCCAATAACTGATGAACACCCATACATTCGCCTGTATCAGCCACGCCAATCTTTCCCAAATACCAGTCAGGGTCGATATTGAAGTTGCGCCACTGAATCATTTTTAAATTAGTATCGCGGATTAACTTTCTCAGCGCTTCGTATTCAGCAATACTATCCGTCATTCCCGGAAAAACAAAATAATTGATGGATGTCCACCCGCCAAATTGATCCACGATTTTCAGGCTCTCCACAATATCTTCAAACACATAGTTGTTGGGCCGGTAATAAGGCATGTAAATTTCGGGCCGGGCGCTATTGGTGCTGACGCGAATAGAATTCAATCCTGCTTCGCAAAGGCGTTTTACCGCGTCGGGCTTCGACCCATTGGTATTGATATTGATGCTTCCCTTGTCCGTATGCTTTCTAATCTCAATAATGGCCTTCTCAATGGTTTCCCACATCAAAAGCGGTTCGCCTTCACATCCCTGGCCGAAGCTGATCAGCGGAAAGGGCGCCGTTTCCAGGTGCGGGACGGTAAATTCTACAATTTCCTCAACTGAAGGTTTAAACTTTAAGCGATCCTGCGTGGATACGATGGTTTCTTCATCTGGTTGCAGGGAAATGCAGCCCACACAATTTGCATTGCAGGCGGGCGAGGCAGGAACCGGGCATTCCCATCTGCCCATAAAATAATTGCGCGCAGCCGGGCAATGATAGGTGAGCGCACAGTTTTCGGCGAGGTGTTTTACCAGCCGGTTGTGGGGGTATGCTTCAATAAGCTGCGCTACGCCGGTTTCTACTTTGTCGGTATTAAAACCGCGGCATTCCTGGCGGATATCCTGCTCAATCCGCATGGCAGGAACAAAAAACTTATCATCAAACCAACCTACGGCGGTGTAACAAAACAGCGGCAGGGTGGGTGCATCCGGAGCTGTTTCAAAAGCGGCAATATAAAAGCCGGTATGTGCCGGTGGAATAAAAGCGGCCACCGCCCATCCTTTTTCACAGAGCCGCATTTCGCCCGTTGCCACATCGATGCCAATGCCACGACGGCCGGGCAATTCATAAAGCGAGCCGCCATCCGGCAGTTCCATCCATTCCGCACTGTCGATCTGCATCGCATCCCAGCCGGAGCGGCCGGTTACATAAAGCGAAGTGTCTTCAAAAATATTTCCCTTCCCGTCGGAATATAAAACGTACGGAGATTGATTCAA
Source organism: Niabella insulisoli (assembly GCF_039652435.2). GTDB lineage: Bacteria > Bacteroidota > Bacteroidia > Chitinophagales > Chitinophagaceae > Niabella > Niabella insulamsoli. Next base: position 1,902,381 of record NZ_CP190246.1, read on the forward strand.
TGCCATTTAGATAGTTTTAACCGAGTTGCAAAATGCCCCTTTTCTTTTACTCAGCGCGGGGCTCAGATTTTAGCGAAAGCTGCCGGGTACAAAAATCGTTAAATTCTTTTTCATTGACCGGATTATCTGCATATTCAACAACATGCTGATAAATTTTATTGTTTTTTAGATCCATGGTAAGGATATCATCTTTCAAAACAATATGGTCGAGATCGCGCCAGGCGATTTTTTTTTGCGGAAAAGAAGGGTAAACAATCTCATCCGCATCTACCGAAACAAAAAGGCTGCGGCTGGAAATACGATATAAAACCCACAGGATGAAATCGGCGAAGAAAGCTTCAGTAAAACCGCGGCTCATCCAGAAAATGCCAAAAACCAGCATCAGGCTTCCCGCTAAAGCCAGCCGCCGCCTGCGCGGCAATAGAGTGAATAAACCCGTCAGCACTAGTAGCGCCCCGGTTACATAAAACCAATGGATACCGCCGGAGGCCGGTAGTAAAAATGAAACTCCACAAGCATTTAAAAAATTGATTATTAATGCGAAAGTGAAGTATATATTAATTTTATTATTAGGAATATAGAATACGTAACCGCTCAATATGCTTTTTTATTGAAATAAATATAAAGGTTATGCTTTTTTATTGCTGGACATCAAGACATTACATAATTTAAAGAGGGATCTTGCGCCAACGTTGGCGTTCCATTCTGTATCTCCCACACCCACTTCTACCAGATCAAAACCGATGATTTGCCGGCCGCTTTTTAATACCTCATGGAAGAGATAAAAAATTCGATCCAGTTCGAAACCGCCGGGCACCGGCGTGCCGGTGTTGGGGCAAAGTTTCGGATCCAGCCCGTCAATATCAAAACTGATATGAACTTTTTGGGGAAGTTTTCTTACGATTTCCTGCACGATGATACGGAACATCTGTCCGCTAAACTGGCGCTCTTTGATGTCCTGGTCGAAATAGGGAATCACCTTTTCCGGGTTTTGCTGGATGTATTCCCATTCATCCTGACTCATATCGCGCACACCCACCTGAACAATATTTTTGATCTGCGGAATCTCATTCAGCGCATTATACATCACACTGGCATGAGAATAAGTAAACCCTTCGTAAGCTTTTTTAAGGTCGCAGTGAGCGTCGATTTGCAAAATGCCGTATTCCTCATGTTTTTCAGCAAGCGCTTTGTAAAGTCCCAGGGGCGTACTGTGATCTCCGCCCAAAACGCCGACGAGTTTATCTTTAGCAAGATAATCTTTGGCCTGTTGATACACCCAATTGTTCAGGTAGTCGCCGCCTTCGTTGACCTCCTTAATGGTTTTGCACATGAATTGATTGGCGGCTAGTTCTTCGCCCCGCGATATATAATCGATATATAATTCGGCTTCGCGCCGCAGGTAGGCGCTCTTCAGTTGTAATTGTTTATCGACAGGGGTAAGGTAGAAGCCTCTTTTCCATGCTTCAGGGAAAAGCGGATCGTAGAGATCTACCTGGAAACTCGCCTTGCATATTGCCTCCGGGGCTTTGGCGGTTCCCGAGCCGTAGCTAACGGTCACCTCCCAAGGCACACTAATTACAATAAGGTCGGAATTCTCCTCGGTGCTTGGCAATCCAAAAACATTGTTTTCTGGGTTACTGACCGCGTTTTGATCGAAATTTTTCAGATCTAACATCGCTTAAAAAATTTTTTAAGGGGCCGCAAGATACGCCGTTTTTTAAACATAGGAACAAAATCGTTGCCAGAGATCCTTCTTACGGCCACAAAAAAAGACCCACAACCAATCGGCTGTGAGTCTCTTTATTGTCCTTCTTGCTCCGTGATAAAAAAGCCACAAAAAGCGCGCCTGTTTTCTATTTCTTTAATTTGTCCTTGAATGCAGCCCGGAATTTATCCACTTTGGGACGGATAACGATCTTGCAATACGGATTTTTATTCTCGTTATTATTGAAATAACTCTGATGATAATCTTCGGCTGCATAAAATGCGCTGAAGGGTTTGATTTCAGTCACGATCGGGCTGTTGAAAGCGCCGCTTTTATCTAAAGCATTTTTGTAGTATACTGCTTTTTCCTTTTGATGATCATCGTGATAATAAATGCCACTGCGGTATTGTGTGCCCACATCGTTACCCTGGCGGTTGAGCGTTGTGGGGTCATGGGTTTTCCAAAAAATTTCCAACAGTTCATCAAATGAAACTTTCGAGGGGTCATAAACGATTTGTAAGGCTTCGGCAAAACCTGTGGTTCCTGACGACACCTGTTCGTAAGTAGGATTTTTTGTGTTACCATCGGTGTATCCGCTTGTCACTTTTTCAACACCATCCACCTCCTGAAAAATGGCTTCGGTGCACCAAAAACAGCCGTTCGCAAAGGTTGCTGTATCTTTTTTATTTTCCATATTTGAATTTTTAGGATCTGCCACGGCAAAGGTAACCGAGTCTAATTTAGAATTTTTCTTTTGAGCACAGGCAAAAAAGCTGGGCAGGGTTATTAAAAAAATGGGGATTAAAAACTTTGACATGCTATTCATGTAACAACTAACAACTGTTTTTGTGAAAAGTTGTAACGGGCGATGGTTACCAAAAGGCTTTGGCGTTGCGGCTTGCTTGTATCCGCAATTTTAACCGTATTTTTGCAGGCTTCCGAAGGAATATTAAGCATGAAACTATACCCCGAATCCGCGGCTGTCCAGTTAGAATTTGATAAGATAAAGGAACTCCTCGTTAATCATTGTCAGAGCCATTTTGCACAGGAAAAAGCGAGGGAGCTGCGCATCCATACCCATAAAAAATTTGTCGAAACAGATCTGCGCCAAACTCATGAGTTTAAACAGCTGATTTCGGCGGGCATTTATTTTCCGAATGATTATGTTTTAAATCTTGCAAAGGAGTTGAAATTGCTGTCGATTGCCGGCGCGGTGTTACAAGGTGAGGAGTTGATCCAGATTAGGAAGCTATCCGAGAGCATCGAGAAGATCTTTCGTTGGTTCAATGAAGAAAGAAAAGTGGCTTATCCCGGCTTGTTGGAGCTGGTCCAACATACCTATTATGAAAAGGAAATTGTAGCGTTGATCGATGAGGTAATCGACGATCAGGGCGCTGTGAAAGATGCGGCTTCCGACGCATTCAAAGATATCCGCCTCAACCTTTATCGCAAAAGAACCGAGCTGCGGCGTGTTTTTGATCGCATTATTTCCAAGTTAAATAAACAGGGGTATCTGGCGGAAATTGAAGAAAGCTTCATGAACGGCAGGAGAGTGGTGGCCATTTTCGCAGAGTTTAAGCGCGCAGTAAAAGGCGTGTTGCATGGCGAAAGCGACAGTCGCAAAACGACCTTTATCGAGCCCGAGGAAACTATGCCGCTCAATAACGAAATCGCTGATCTGGAAAACCAGGAACGCAAAGAAGTGTATCGGATCCTGCGGCAACTGACCGCCCGGCTTTCGGCCCATGCCGATCTGCTTCATATTTATCATGCTGTTTTGGGAGAATACGACTTTGCGCGGGCCAAAGCCCGTTTTGCCATCCAAATCAACGGCGAATACCCGGTGGTTCATGATAAAGCATTTGTGCAGCTGGTTCAGGCCTATCATCCGCTTTTGTATTTATATAATAAGAAGGCGGGCAAGGAAACGATTCCCGTTTCGATACAATTGGATGAAAGCCGGCGGATCCTGGTTATCAGCGGCCCCAATGCTGGTGGTAAAACTGTCACCATGAAAACCATCGGCCTGCTACAGATGATGTTGCAAAGTGGCCTGCTGGTCCCGGTGCACCCTTCGAGCGAGTTTGGAATTTTCAAGCAGCTCATGATTCATATTGGCGATACGCAAAGCCTCGAATTTGAGCTCAGTACCTATAGCAGCCACCTGATTCACATGAAGCACTTCATGGAGCATGCGAATGGTAAAACCCTTTTCTTTATTGACGAACTGGGCAGCGGAAGTGATCCGAACCTGGGCGGCGCTTTTGCCGAAGTGATTCTTTTAGAATTAATCAGAAAGCATTCATTTGGAGTGGTTACTACCCATTATCTAAATTTAAAGATAATGGCCGGGAAGACTTCGGGAATCGTCAATGGCGCCATGGCATTTGACGAGCAGAAACTGCAGCCGCAGTACCAGTTGATCGTGGGTAAACCGGGCAGCTCCTATACTTTTTCAATTGCCGAACGCATTGGGCTTGAAAAAAGGCTGATTGACAAAGCCCGCGCTCTGGTGGAGGACGATCAATACAAACTCGATAAACTACTGAACAGGACTGAGCAGGATCTGCGGGATATCGCCAAAAAAGACAAAGAGCTGGCGCAGCTGATCAGGGAAAATGAAAGGCTTCAAAAAGAAATGCAGCAGGTGATGGATAAAGAACGCCATCAGCAACAAGTGGCTGTTTTGCGCGAGCAGAATAAGATCAGCGAGCAGCGGATCGCTTACTTGAAAGATATGGAACGTAAGCTCAAGCAAATTACAATGGAATGGAAGAAGGAGGAGGACAAGCCAAAACTCATCAAGCAGATGGCTGCATTGCTTTTTAACCGGCCCGAAGGGAAAAAGGCCAGCAAAATGCAAAAAAAGATCGAAAGTAAATATCGTGAAGTCGGGGGCGAAATCAAAATAGGCGATAAGGTAAAGATGAAACGAAATCACCAGGTAGGCGAAGTGCTGGAAATAAAATCGAAAAGGGCTGTGGTGAAAATAGGTCTATTGCCGATGCAAGTGGAGCTCAACGATTTGGTCGTAGTGAAGGAAGCTGCTGTGCCTTCCAAATAAATGCTATTTAAAAATTTGAAATAAGTCAAACATGCAACAACACACCATCATTCATCACGTCTTCTTTTGGCTCAAAAACCCGGGGGCGGAAAACCGCAGTTTGCTCATTTCCGGATTGCAAACACTGGCAGCGATTCCGCAGGTGAAAAAATTACTGATCGGGCAGCCTGCTTCTACGGTTGAAAGGGAAGTTGTAGACAACAGTTTTCATGTTTCCGAATTAATGTATTTCGAAAGCGTGGCCGATCAGGATGCTTATCAAACCCATCCGGTACATCAGGAGTTTGTAGCGAAGTATAGCCATTTGTGGGAGCGGGTTGTGGTGTACGATATGGCGGTGGAGGCTGAATAGGCTACTTAAGAATCACCGTGCCGAGCTGTTCTGCAATTTCGCGCTCCATGTCTTTGAGAGAGCGATGAATAAAATGAAGCTCTGCAAATTTTTCAAATTTCTTATCCAGCTCCATATCCTGCTGGTTTTGCAGCAACATGCGCTTGATCTTTTTCAACTTCAGGTAGCGGATCGCAGAGATGATAATATCTTTGGTTTTATCTTCTGAGATTAATTTATATTGATTCAACTCTTCTTCATTTCCGTCGGCAACGGTTCTTACAAATGCGTCGTAGCCCTGTTGAAACAGGGAGGTCTGGTAGCCCATGTTCTGCCCCGCTTTATCGACCCATTTTTTACTTTCTTCATAAGGATGGTTAAGCAGGGAAATCACAAAGGTGCTTAAAGCTTTGTCTTCGTGATAAATAAAATATTTGTCGTTGAAAAGTTCAGGACGGCTTTTTAAAAGCTCCTTAACTGCGTGTACCAGAACCGATACTTCTTTGTCTTCGATATCCAGTTCATCAATTTCATTAAAAATATAATCAGCGATGAGTGTTTGGCCTTCCCAGGAGCGGTGGCCGTATTCCAGTAAAATGCGCGCCAGTTCGCGTTCCTGCAACTGGTCTTTAAACAACATATCAAATGTTGTATCATCAAAATTTCCGGCTTCGCCCTTTGCCGCCGTTTCCTTATCAGGCGTGGCCGCTGACAGTTTTCTTTCCTGAACGGTAAGACGATCTCTGATATATTTATTGACCAGCGCATTCAGGCCGGCTTCATCAATGCCCAACAGGTGGGAAGATTGCTTGATATAATCCTGTTGCTTGGTAAAATCTTCAACCTTATTAACCCTCGATATAGACTCGGCAATCTTGTTGACGAGTTCGGATTTTTTTACCGGGTCCGCGCCGATGTCTTTGAGCGACAATTCCAACTGAAAAAGAATAAAGTCTTTTTTATTCGTTTGAACGAAGGACGTAAAAGCTGAAGCGCCCACTTTGTTCACATAGCTGTCCGGGTCTTCCCCATCCGGGATGAGTACGAGTTTTACGTTGAGGCCTTCTTCCAGCGCCAGATCAAGCCCGCGCACGGCGGCTTTAACACCGGCGCTATCGCCGTCATAAATAATTGTGAGATTATTGGTGTATTTTTTTACGAGGCGCAGCTGATCGACCGTCAGCGAGGTGCCGCCCGAAGCAACGACATTTTCGATGCCTGCCTGGTGCAACGAAACAACATCCGTGTATCCTTCTACCAAAAGGCATTCGTCAGCTTTGTCGATCGCCGTTCGCGCAAAATAAGAGCCGTAAAGAATTTTACTTTTAACGTAGAGTTCGTTCTCGGGTGTATTGATATATTTCGGCGCTTTTTCGTTGGTCTTCAGGATGCGTGCGCCAAAGCCGATCACTTTGCCGCTGTTATTATGAATGGGAAAAATCACCCGCCCGCGGTAATTGTCCTGCAATTGCCCGCCGCGTTCGGCAATCAGCCCTGTTTTGAGAAGCAGTTCTTTATTGTATTGCCGGGTGAGCGCCTCATCGGTAAAAACCGTGCGGCCTTCCGGCGCGTAGCCCAACCGGAATTTCTCAATGATTCCTTCGCGAAACCCTCTTTCTTTAAAATAGCTCAAACCGATATCACGGCCTTCGTCGGTATGAAAAAGCTGGTCGATAAAAAACTTTTCAGCAAAACTGTTGATAATAAAAAGGCTGTCCGCAGTTTGAAATTGTTCTTTTTGTTCCTGGCTTACAAAGGTTTCTTCCACTTCAACACCATACTTGTTGGCCAGCCATTTCAGCGCCTCTACATAGTTATATTTTTCGTGCTCCATCACAAAGCTGATCGTGTTGCCGCTTTTGCCGCATCCGAAGCATTTATAAATTTCTTTCGATGGAGAAACGGTAAAAGAAGGCGTTTTCTCATTGTGAAAGGGGCAGTTGCCCAGGTAGTTGGCGCCTCTTTTTTTGAGCTTAACAAATTCGCCGATCACATCAATAATATCGATGCGGGAAAGAATTTCCTGTATGGTATTTTGAGAAATCAAGTCGGCTAAATTAAGAAATTTAACGGGTAACAAGAGTTGTAACGATCATTCATAGATTAAGATGAAAATATAAACTAGAGGAAAGGGCTAATATATTTATCATAAGAAAAATTGCCTTGCTGCGCATTTCATAACGGCATTTAATTTTTCCATCCGCGATGAATGAATAAAGTCTTTTTGAAAAAATGCATTGATAGGCCGCTCTTTTTTGCGGAGTCTTTTACAAGACAGGTGATTTCAAGCGGGCGTATACTTATTCCGACTTTCTTAAAGTTTTACTTTTGATAATTGTTTACCAATATCATGAAGTGCTTTCTCAAATTTCTTTTTTCTTAGGGCTGTGAGTTTTTTATTACCGTTTATATAATTGGCCATTAAAGGCTGCGGAACGCCAACTCTTCGGGAAAAGGCGGAGATGTTAATTTCAGGAATATCTTTCAGGGCTTTCTGTAGCGTCGTTTCTTTTCTTTTGGCCGTTTTAACGAAGCCTTCAAAACTCAGGTCCTCATCAATTTCCTCCCAGCGAATGCCTAAATTGTCGGTTTCAAAATCGTTGCGTTCTTTTGGCGACGCAAACTTCAGCTTTGGGTATGCATCAAACAACTCAAAGTACACGCTTCCGTTTTTAGTCTTTATATAGATGGCTTTGTCGTCAGTCCAAACTTTAATTACTTCAATTTTTGGCATAACTTATTTATTAAAAAAGAAATTCCATTGTCCAACAATAACAGACACATTTTCGATAATTACCTGTTTTGCAAGTCTGAGCTCTTTTGCCTTCAGGCCATAATTTTCAAGTAGTTCTACATGGGGCACCACTTGAAATTTAGCATACGTTTTGTGGCGCCCCTTTTCCTTGATGACATGTATATGAATAGGTTCGTGATCATTACTGTAGAACATGAACCTCAACCCAAAAAATATGAATACGGGTGGCATTACAGACTATCTCAAAGGTAATAAATTTATAACCAAAAAGTACGTTTCCTTTAGTAAATTAGAGTTGCTATTCCAGGTTTTTCAGGCGAATATTCCGGAAGTCGATCGGCTGGCCTTCACTTTGCAGCGCGATAAAACCGCTGGTAAGCGCTTTGCCGTCAATTATGTATTTGGGGTCGAAGCGATTGGCCACGCTGCCGCCAATACTTGGTTTTGAATATTGCAGTACCGTGTCGCCGTTGATGACATGCGTAATCAGCGAGTCAGCCAGCACGATCAACTCCGCTTTTACCCATTCGCCGGGCGGATAAGTTTTCGAGGAAGAGTTGAGGCAATGGCCGTTGTATTTTGTGCCCTGAAAAACGATTTCTGTGCCAGGGGAGCACATATTGCCTGTGGGCCTTGGGTTGCCGTCCGGCAAACCGGCTAAAAACTGCATCTCCACCGATATAGGCCAGTCCTGTTCTTTAGGCATAGTACGCGGGTCCTGCGAATGATACATCACGCCGCTGTTCAAAATCGTGTAGGAGGGTGCATCCTTGCGCCATTCGCCCGTGAAGCGATATTCTAATTGTAAATGGTATTTCGAGAACGGAGTTTTGTAATAGAGGTGTCCATATTTTTCGTTGAAAACATCATATCCGTCGTAGCGGACTTTAATCATGCCGTCTTCAACGCGAAAGGTGCGCGCGTAGTTATCACCGGTTTCATAATGATGGATTTTTACGATCCAGTCGTTGATATCTTTACCATTAAACAGCGAAATCCATTCGCCGCCGGTGTTTGACTTTTTTGCCGGCCGGGGCGAACAGGCTGCTATAAAAGCAAGCAAGGCCAGCCAACTGAAAACAGAAATTTTACGCATTCGAAGTGAAGTTTGCGGCAAAATAGTGCTTTTCATTCAAACGCCGCCGCCCGGAAAAACAAACGGCTATCGAAACTGAGTCGATAGCCGGATCAATTATCTGGTTTCAGTTATATATTATGCCGTTGGCGGCGTATCAAAACTCAGGCACACTTCCAGGTCGCGGGCCGAATAAGAAAGGCCATATTGCTTCAGCACATCATCCGGAACACCGTTCCATTGGTTCGGTTTGTTACCGGCGTAGCCCAGGTCTTTCACGCCAATTTCAGAAGTATAAAATCCGGTGGCTGTTAAATCACGCATCATAGAGAAAAACGCTACGCCCTGCGCCAGCGCTGCTTTTCCTTTGGCTCTTTCAGGATAGGCGATAAGGTCTACGATCTCAATCCGCTGCTGCTCGCTGCATTCTTTGAATGTTTTATCAAACTTTTTCAGGCAATACATATCCAGCCATCGAAGGCCGCCTCTCATGGGCACCTGGAATTTAGGCTGATCTTTCACTGTGAACTCAATAAACTCAGGCACTTTGGCATCGCTTGCGCTGCCGCTTATATCGTCTTTAGGAATGATAATATCTCCCAAAATGGTGATCGTCGCCATTTCATGTTCATTGAAAAAAGCAGGTAATTTTTGAACCGCTTCTTCATATTGTTGCTCGTCTTCGTAGCGGTGAACGCCCGGCTTCGCTTCTTTCGCCGTTGCTTCCTTTTTTTCTCCCGGCTTACAGCCTGTTGCTAAAGTTGCAGACGCCAGTGCGCCCGCAGCAATATATTTTAGAGATTCTCTACGTTTCATATTGATACAATTAATAGTTCATTGTTAATGGTTCATAGTAAACTTCAATTCGATGGTCTATGAAACTATGATCCATGAACCTGTTTACAAATTTTGCTTTTTCATTTCATCAATGATATATTCACTCGCTCTCATGCTAAGCGCCAGGATGGTCCAGGTGATATTTTTATCCGCCTGGGAAGTAAACTGGCTGCCGTCCACGCAAAACAGGTTATTACAATCATGCGCCTGGCTCCATTTATTCAAAGCCGAAGTTTTGGCGCTGTCGCCCATGCGCGCTGTGCCGGCTTCGTGAATGATATAGCCGGGTTTATCGAGGCCGTACTTATTTTCGGGAGTGCCATCATCGCCCCAGGTAATAACCGCGCCCATATTGTGCATGATTTCCCTGAAGGTCTCCTTCATGTGTTTCGCCTGCTTGATCTCGTAATCGCTTTGCGTCACATTAAACCGCAATACAGGAATACCATACTTATCAACCGTGTTCGGATCTATTTCACAATAGTTATGTTCGAACGCCACCGCTTCCCCGCGGCCGGCCATCCCAACGTTGGCGCCATAGAAGAAGCGCTGGTCTTCTTTCAGCGAAGCGCCATACCCGCCGGCTTCTTTTTGCTTTCCGTTCACGGCATATTTACCGTTGACGGATTGAATACCCATGCCAAAGCCGTAGGCGGGCTGTCCAAAGCCGCCCCAATATTCAATATGGTATCCGCGTGGAAAATCAAGCTTTTTGTTGTCGAGCCACCATGGCGTATATACGTGCATGCCGCCCACACCATCTTCGTTGTATCTTTTGCGGCCAAACAAATCAGGCAGATAGCCGCCCATTGCGGTGCCGTTGCTGTCCTGCAGATATTTGCCCACCACATTACTGCTGTTCGCCAATCCATTCGGGTGGCGCTGCGATTTTGAGTTTAACAGTAGCCTTGCTGTTTCGCAGGCGCTGGCTGCAAGGATCACCACGCGGCCTTCCACCTGGTATTCAAGCATATCAGCTTTATTGACGTACGATACGCCTGTGGCTTTGCCTTCGCTGTCAGTAAGCACTTCGCGCGCCATAGCATCGGCGATGACTTCCAGCTTGCCCGTTTTTAACGCGGGGTAAATCAACACATTTGAAGAAGAAAAATCTGCTTTTGCCATACTACAGTTCCTGCCACATTGCGCGCAGAAAAAGCAGGCGCCCCTTTCTTCATTGATGGTTTTGGTAAGAATAGAAAGCCGCGATGGAATAACCGGTACGTTCAATTTTTCAGCGCCCTTTTTAATAAAAAGTTCATGCAGGCGCGGCTTGGGCGGCGGCAGGAAGACGCCATCCGGCTCGTTGGGAATATTTTCCACGCTGCCGAAAATGCCTATCAGCCGGTCCACTTTATCATAATAGGGTTTGATATCGTCATAAGTGATCGGCCAGTCGGCGCCAATGCCATCGTGGCTGTAGCCCTTAAAATCTTTGGGCCCAAAACGCAGTGAAATCCGCCCCCAGTGATTGGTGCGTCCGCCCAGCATCCTGGCGCGAAACCATTCCCACTCGGTTCCGGCGGCGCGCGTGTACGGCTCGCCTTCCAGCTCCCAACCTCCATAACAGGCGTCGAGATCACCGAAAGGCCTGTATTTGGTGGCGCGTCCGCGCCTTGGAGAATCCCATGGATTTTTTAACTGATAAATTTCTTTTTGCGGATTGTACATCGGACCGGCTTCGAGCATGCAAACGCTTAAGCCTGCATTGGCCAGCACGTAGGCCGCCATGCCACCGCCAGCTCCCGAACCCACAATCACTACATCGTATTTTTTTGGCTGCTTTTTAATTTGTAAATCGGACATTGAGCAATGTTATTTTCGAGCGTTAAAGATACAATGATACAAAATATGATGTGAAATGTGCAAAATCTATTTTGCAAAATTTTGGCAAAATGCTCTGAATTCTTAAACTTTGGTAAACAATAAATAGTCAATGCGTAGCAGAGCTTCTTTATTTTTTGTATTCTTATTGATTATTGTTATTGCGGTGCTTGCTTATTTTCTAGGAAAAAGAAATGCGTCCGACTCGCTGGATAATGTAGTATTGAACGATGTGATCATACGCCAGATTGCGGAGTTGTCAACGCTTGAGGCAAGAGGCAATGCAACCATTAAAAGCAGCAATATATCTAACGATGGAAGTTTGAGCGATAGCTTTAAGAAATTTTTTTTAGAAAGGACATTTAACATTTCAGTACCTTACGTGGCGAAATTCGGCGTGAACCTGGGCGATCAAAAGGTAACGATAGAAGAAAAAAATAAGCAGGTGTATATTGTTTTGCCGGAACCGCAGTTGCTGAGTTATGAATTAAGGCTCGATCAAACAAACGCCGTGGCGAGAAAAGGCCTGCTCGAATCGGATAATGAAAGGCAGTATGACCGGTTAATGCAAAAGCTCTATGAACAATCGAAAGGACAATTGCAAGAGAATGCCGGTTATCGCCAGCGGGCCAAAGAAAAAATTATTAAAATACTCGGGGATTACTACAAACCGTTGGGCTTTGAAGTGGATGTGGCTTTTGTGGATGATTTGAAAAGTTCTGTGATAACGCCTCCCCGGCAATGACGACACAAAGAATGTTTAAATTGAAATATCTTATCTAATCAACTTGTATGCCATCTGAAACAAAGCTTCTTTTTTCCCCCTCAAAAGTGAAATCCGTTGCTGAGTTGCTACTCATCTCAAAAATGGGAACGGCATCGGACAATTAAAAAACAAAAGTATACTGATGAAAAAAAATCTTTTCAATTCGCGTAGAAATTTTATCAGAAACGCGGCTTTGGTAGGAGCCGGGGTAACCATCGTTCCCAGACATGTATTGGGCCGCGGGTATATTGCCCCCAGCGATAAGCTGAATATCGCCGGCATCGGCGCAGGTGGTAAAGGCGAAAGCGATATCGCCGAAATGGCCAAAAGCCCGCATGTGAACATCGTCGCGCTATGCGATGTCGACGACCGCCAGGCTGTCAATTCACGCAAGCGATTCCCGAAAGCTACTTATTATAAAGACTTCAGGGAAATGCTTTCCAAAGAAAAAAACAATATCGATGCGTGTACCATTAGTACACCGGATCATACCCATGCCGTGGCTACTTTGGCAGCCATGCAGCTGGGCAAACACGTATATACGCAGAAGCCTTTGACCCACGATATTTACGAAGCGCGTATCCTGGCGCAGGCTGCAAAAAAATATAAAGTAGTGACCCAAATGGGCAACCAGGGCGCGTCGGGCAACGGCGTAAGAGAATCAAAAGAGATTTGCGAGGCCGGCATGATCGGCGATGTTTATGAAGTGCACGCCTGGACCAACCGCCCTATCTGGCCGCAGGGCGTTCCTAAGCCTTCGGGCAATCATCCTATTCCTGACGGGCTCGACTGGAATTTATGGCAGGGAACCGCAAAGGCGGATGATTACAATCCCGCGTTTGTGCCTTTCAACTGGCGTGGTTTCTGGCCTTATGGAACGGGCGCTTTGGGGGATATGGCCTGTCATATCATGGACCCGATTTACCGCATCTTACCTATTCTTTATCCGGAATCAGCCGAGTGTAGCATCGCCAATCAATGGACGGGCATGAATCAGCCGGCAAATAATAATTTTAGCTGCCCCACGTCTTCGATCATTCACCTGGTGTATCCGAGAACAGATAAAAAAGGAAAAATCAATGTTTCCTGGTACGACGGAGGGCTTTTGCCACAGCGTCCTGAAGAATTGTTACCTGATGAAAGCATGGGCAACTGGGATGGAGGTTGTTTGTTTGTAGGAACCAAGGGTAAATTGCTGATGGATTGTTACGGAGCAAAACCCCGTTTACTGCCTACCAAACTTATGAAAGAAAAAACGCTTCCTAAACCAACGTTGAAGCGGGTTCCTGAAGGGCATTATTTACAATGGGTGAACGCGTGCCTCGCCGGATACGGCAAAGGCGAAACCAGTTCTCCATTCGAGTATGCCGGACCGTTTACTGAAAGTATCCTGATGGGTAACCTGGCGATCAGAAGTGCGATGTATATGGATCCGAGCGTTTCAGGTTGGGGTAAAGATCCGTTTACCGGCCGCAAGAAATTAATGTGGGATGCAGCAAATATGAAGATTACCAACTTCGATGTAGCCAACCAGTTTGTGAAGAGAGAATACAGGGAAGGCTGGGGCGAGTTGACTTTATAACTTGCTACACATTTGATATTGAAAAAGCTCCGGCCTGCGTCGGAGCTTTTATATTTTTTAAAAAAAGGACGGCAGGCCTCCTTTTATAATAAACTAAAACTTATCGGGTATATGAAACGGTGCCGGATGGATCCGCTTTTTTAATAGCCGCCGTCTTTTGCTTTGCTGGCGGTTGAATGGGAGACCTGGCTTCTATTGTTTCGGGCGCATCCAGCTGAGCTAAAGTAGGCGCAATTACGAGTGAAACGATAGACATTAACTTGATCAGGATATTCATGGAAGGGCCGGAAGTATCTTTAAGCGGATCGCCCACAGTATCGCCCGTTACGGAAGCCTTATAGGGCTCTGACTTTTTATAAAACATCTCACCATTGATCTCTACACCTTTCTCAAACGATTTTTTAGCATTATCCCAGGCGCCGCCCGAGTTGTTCTGAAACATACCCAACAATACGCCGCTAACAGTGGCACCAGCCAGGAATCCACCCAGCGCTTCTGCGCCCAAGCCCGGCATGAAGCCGATCACCAAAGGCGATATAATGGCGATAGTACCAGGAACAATCATTTTCTTGATAGAGGCTTCGGTGGAAATTTCCACACATTTATCATATTCAGGTTTCGCCGTCCCTTCCATAATCCCCGGAATTGTCCGGAACTGCCTTCTTACTTCCTCCACCATGGCCATAGCGGCTTCTCCAACCGCCCGGATCGCCAGGGAAGAAAACAGAAAGGGAATCATAGCGCCTACAAAAAGGCAAGCCAAAACGTTGGCTTTATAAATATCGATACCATCAATGCCGGCAACGCCCACAAAGGCGGCAAACAAGGCCAGCGCTGTTAGTGCGGCTGAGGCAATGGCAAATCCTTTTCCGGTAGCGGCGGTGGTATTTCCTACGGCGTCAAGCACGTCGGTTTTTTCACGCACTTCCTTGGGCAGTTCGCTCATTTCTGCAATACCGCCCGCATTGTCGGCGATAGGCCCGAAAGCGTCGATCGCAAGTTGCATCGCTGTTGTCGCCATCATGGCTGCAGCCGCGATAGCCACGCCATATAAGCCGGCGCATTCAAAGGAACCCCAGATACCACCGGCAAGAATGATTATCGGCAAAAAGGTAGATTCCATACCCATGGCCAGGCCGCCAATCACATTTGTCGCATGCCCGGTCGAAGATTTTTTAATGATCCGGTTCACGGGGCGCCTGCCCATCGCGGTATAATATTCGGTGACGATACTCATCAGCGCGCCCACAACCAGCCCCACGCCAATTGCGCCCAATACGCCGTATTTTGTGAAAACAACACCGCGCAACTCCATCTGCTCAGGCATCAGCCAGGTTACCAAACCCACCGAAGCAATGGCGGTCATGATCATGGACCCCCAATTGCCCATATTTAAAGCTCGTTGAACCGTTTCGGTACTGATAGCCGCAGTTTCACTGATTTTTACAAAAAGGGTTCCGATAATGGAAAACAGGATGCCTACCCCTGCTATCAACATGGGCAGGATGATCGGCGAAAAACCGTCTAAGCCGCCATCGGTACTAATGATATTAATCTGCTGTCCCAAAACAATGGTGGCCAAAACGGTTGCCACATAGGATCCAAAAAGATCGGCGCCCATCCCGGCCACGTCGCCCACATTGTCGCCCACATTATCGGCAATAGTAGCCGGGTTGCGCGGATCGTCTTCGGGAATGCCAGCTTCCACTTTTCCAACCAGGTCGGCGCCCACATCAGCGGCCTTGGTGTAGATGCCACCACCAACGCGCGCAAACAAGGCGATCGACTCTGCGCCCAGGGAAAAGCCGGTCAATACCTCGATGGTTTGAATCATTTCAGCCGAGTTGAGCGAAGCGCCCGGTGCGAAATATTGTTTGAAAATAATATATAAGCCTCCCAATCCTAACACCGCCATACCGGCCACGCCAACGCCCATAACGGCGCCGCCGCCAAAGGAAACATGGAGTGCTTTTTTGAGGCTGCTCCGGGCCGCATGAGCAGTGCGGACATTGGAAAGGGTGGCAGCGCGCATGCCGATATATCCGGCGAGCGCACTCAAGACAGCGCCAATAATAAAGGCTACGGAAATCAGCCAGTGGGAGTGAGGATTAGTCGTCGCCAACACAGCGAGTAAAATGCCTACGACAATGACAAAATAGGCCAAAATTTTCCACTCCGCTCTTAAGAAGGCCATAGCGCCTACGCTGATATAATTACTGATCTCTTTCATGCGGGGTGTACCAGCATCCTGTTTCGAAACCCACCTGAATTTAAAGTAAGTGTACAATAAGCCAATAACGGCCATCACGGGAACCAGATAAATGATGTGTTGCATAAAATTTAATAAATCCTGTCTTTTTGGCAAGGCTGCAAATATAAGCGAAGCAATTAAAATGTTGTGGTTTATTTCGATGCAAAAGACAGTTGGTTTCGATTAATTATTTTAGTGTTGAGCGCTGTTTTTGTTAGGTTTCGTTAAAGTAAATGCCGTTTTTGCTTAATCTCTGTAAAACCGGTTCGTAAATATCGGGAATTATTGGGATATGTACTCCCCGAACGCTAATTTTCTGACCCATGAGCAACCCCGTTGCGATGGCCAGCGGCAGGCCTACCGTTTTTGCCATTGCCGTATGTCCGTCCGGATCGCCTTTAACCACCAATTCAGATTTTCTCGAGCAAGATTGGCCGTCGCGCATGAAATCTATCTCATGCACCATCAATACCATGTCCCGATCGGTTGACGCCAGCGGTAACTGCGTTTCAAGCAGGTATTGCAAAAGGGCGCTGTTTGTATATCGCTCCAAGACGGGAAGCGGGGATGCCGCATTCAATCCAAGATATTTAAACAACCGCGCGACAAGTTGCTGCTCCGCACGGGGCACCATCCTTTCGATAAAAGTATCGAGGTTGGCGCTGCCGGTATAATTTAAAAATGTTTGATCCGCCCAGTCTTTAAGCTCCTGTCCGGGCGTAACTTCCAATGGCCGGTCGCTGGTGAATCCTGCAAGCACGAGGAAATGCCAGCCTTTGCAGAAGTCGGCATGCCGCAAGGTAGAACGGATAAAACTGTCGGCTGCTTCGAGGCCATAGAGCTTACTATAGGTAAGTGCATCGCGGTTGGGATAATAGACGTAGGTACCGACATTGGCTACCTCAATTTTTTCCGGGTTGTCGAAAATGCCCCTGTATGGGATTTCGATGGTTTTACCGTTTTTTCTGAATTGAGCCCCGGCCTTTCCTGCGTTCACAACGTTTGCCGGGTTCCATGTTATCTTATAATGCCAGGGATTGGTATCGCTTTCTGGCGCGATTAATCCGCCGCAGTGAGACATAAAGCTGCGAATAATGCCTCCCTCGCGCTGAATCTTGTGGATAAGCTGCATGGCGCTCATATGATCGATACCGGGGTCAAGCCCCATTTCACACAAGAACAGCAGCCCTTTTTCCTGCACCTGTTTTTCCAGCGACCGCAGTTTTTCATCCACATACGACGCGGTGAGCAGGTGTTTGCCAAAATGAAGACAGGCTTTTGCAACCTCGAAATGCAACTGCGCGGGAAGCATGGAAATGACCACTGTTGCCGACGCAATGGCTTCATTTCGTTGCGGCAGGTCGCTGATGTCGAAAGAACGCGCCGTCCCGTTAGGATGGTTATTAATTTTTGACCGGGCCAGCGCCAGGTTGCCGTCGATTACCGTTAGCTGCCAGTGATTTCGTTCGGCATCAGCCAACAGGCGGCTGATTAGGAAGGTGGCGGATTTACCGGCACCGAAAATGACAATATGTGGTTGATTTGACTGCAAGCTGAAATAAAAAAAGCTACCTTAAGGTAGCTTTAAATGTGTTCCCAAACAAATGCTTATTTCTTTTTCTTTGATTTTGTTTTTTTCGCCGGTGTGGACTTACTTACCTGGTCGGCAAGTTGAACCGCTTTATAGGCATTGACAATACCGCCATAAACCGAAAGCTGCGACATCGGCACATCGGGGCCGCCGCCGGGGTTGGCCACCGCGGCCGCCGGCTTGCTAACGCTGTTTTCGATAACTTCTTTTACCTGAACCGCGCTTAGTTGGGGATAATAACTCCTGATGAGTGCCGCTAATCCTGCTACTACGGGCGATGCCATACTGGTGCCCTGCAAATTAGCGTAGGTATTACCGCCGGGTACGGTAGCGTAGATCTTTACGCCCGGAGCAAAAACATCTACTTCTTTTTTTCCATAGTTTGAGAAACTGGCGGTTAATCCGCCGGCCTTAGCATCGCCGCTGGCGCCAACCGTGATCCAGTTCACCGGCCGCTTTCCGTCCAAAAATTTTGCCGAAGGGAAGTTAAATGCGGTATCCACGTTGGCTGCATCATTGCCCGCCGCGTGGACCATTAAAACATCATGATCGGCAGCATATTGAACCGCTTCATCCACCCATTTTTTTTCAGGCGAATAACCTTTTCCAAAGCTCATGTTGATGACTTTGGCGCCGTTGTCAACCGCGTAGCGCATGGCAAGGGCGATATCTTTATCATGCTCGTCGCCATCCGGAACCGCTCTCAGGCTCATCAGTTTCACGTTATCAGCAACGCCATCCATGCCCAGACCATTGTTGCGGGCTGCGCCAATAATGCCGGCCACATGCGTACCGTGCATGGCTGATTCATTATCCACCAAAACATTAGCATTGCCGTAAAACCTATCGTTAAAATCGCTGTAATTGTCGCCGACTACGTCATTGCGATAAGCTTTGGGCGCTTTTTCGCCGATAGTGGCTTTGTCCAGGTCTTTCTGCACTTCTTCGATCAGCATTTTGCTGGATATGTCGTTATTGTCATTGCCTTTACAAACACTCATGAGTATTTGCTTTACTTTGGCAGCCGATGCAGCGAGCGGTGTGTAGTTTTCAAGATCCGTGCAGTTATAGACGTCTTTCTTCAGGTCGCCCCTGATCACAGAGTCCCCTTCATGGATTACTTCCGCCATCAGTTTCATCATGTCAGCTTCCTGCGAATTGCCACTTGTTTTTCCAATGCCGGCTTTCGCGCGGCTCCACATTTTAAATGTTTCTTTGTCTGCAGCAGGAATCTCACTTTCATTTTTTCCTTCAAACCGGGATTTGTATTTCCAGTACACGCGGGCTTCCTCATAAGAATCTTTGGTTACCTGACGCTTGCCGTCTTTGCTGCCTAAAAAGTTCCATCCGTGGATATCATCGATATAACCGTTCTTGTCATCGTCGATGCCATTGCCGGGGATTTCCTTTTCATTTACCCACAAAACGGGTTTCAGGTCTTCATGCGTGGTGTCGATCCCGGAATCAATGATACCTACCACTACGGTGGAACTTTTCAGTCTTTTGGATTTCAGAAAATCATAGGCCTGGTCGAGGCTGATACCGTACAAACTGTCTTGTTGCAGATCCTTTAAATGCCATCCTTTAGGAACAGAGTCCTGTGCCGATGCCAGAGAGGAACCAAAAATGAATGCAACGCCTAAAGCACTAAGTAGTTTATTCATGCAAAACAAATTATTTTAATAATGAAACAAACTACAAAAATAGAGCTAACAGCTTAAAGATTATCATAAAATGATAAGCGGTAAAAAAGGCGGATAGATTGGAGGGCAAAGGCAGCGCGCCATAGGCCCTTTAACAGGCCATCCTCCCGCGTGCTCGGGCCGGTGTTTACGCGGCGGCGATCAGCCGATATCGAACCGGATCCCCTGTGCCAGTGGAAGGCGGGCGCTATAATTTATGGTGTTGGTCTGCCTTCTCATATAGTTTTTCCAGGCATCGCTGCCGCTTTCCCTGCCGCCGCCGGTTTCTTTTTCCCCGCCAAAAGCGCCGCCGATTTCTGCGCCGGACGTCCCGATATTGACGTTGGCGATGCCACAGTCGCTTCCTTCAGCCGAAAGAAACTGTTCTGCTTCCCGGAGATTATTCGTCATGATGGATGAAGAAAGGCCCTGTGGCACGCTGTTTTGTATCGCTATAGCTTCCTCAAGCGTATTGTAGCGCATCAGGTATAAAATGGGTGCAAAAGTTTCGGTCTGCACAATAGGCAAATCAAAAGCAACTTCGGCGATGCAGGGCTTTACATAACAACCGCTTTCAAATCCCGAGCCTTCGAGCGCGCCGCCTTCAACAATAAACTGCCCGCCCTGGCTGCGACAAGCCTCAATAGCGGCGTGATAGGCCTGCACCGCGGCTGCATCAATCAGCGGGCCCATATGTGTGTCAGGGTGCAGCGGATCGCCAATCTTTAGTTGTCCATAGGCTTTGACCAGCCGGTCTTTTACGGCCTCGTAAAGAGTTTCGTGAACGATCAACCTTCGGGTGCTGGTGCATCTTTGACCCGCCGTGCCCACAGCGCCAAAAGCGGCGGCCGGGATGGCAATCTGGAGATCGGCTTCGGGCGTAATGATGATGGCATTGTTACCGCCCAGTTCGAGCAGTTGTTTGCCCAGGCGCTGGCCCACGGTTGCGGCGACTGCCTTACCCATTTTTGTGGAACCGGTTGCCGATACGAGGGCGATGCGTTCATCGGCGGCCAGCCACTCGCCGGCGGTTTTATCGCCCGGCAGCAGGTTACAAACGCCTTCAGGTACTTCATTTTTTTCAAAAATTTCAGCCACCATTTTTTGGCAGGCAACGGCGCAAAGCGTTGTCTTTTCAGACGGCTTCCAGATGCAGACATTGCCGCAAACCCAGGCCAGCATCGCATTCCAGCTCCATACGGCCACAGGGAAATTAAAAGCTGATATAATGCCGACGATCCCCAAAGGGTGATACTGCTCATACATGCGATGGCCGGGCCTTTCGCTATGCATCGTTAATCCATGAAGCTGCCGGCTCAGCCCCACGGCAAAATCGCAGATGTCAATCATCTCCTGCACTTCGCCCCATCCTTCCTGCAGGCTTTTACCCATTTCATAAGATACAAGTTTACCCAGCTCGTCTTTTTTTTGCCGCAGTGCCTCGCCGATCTGCCGCACGATGTCGCCACGTTTAGGAGCGGGCCAGGTGCGCCAGATTGTAAAAGCTTCCTGCGCTTTCGCCACCACCTGCTGATATTGGGCCTCGCTGGCGCTAAAAACGGATCCGATCACCCGGCCATCGACGGGGGAAGCCGAAACAATTTTTTCGGTCTCTCCGGGGAACCAGTGGGTGCCCGTGCTGACGCCCGGGTTGTCTGTATGAAGATCGAGTGCTTTCAGAAAATTCATCGCTATCGGTATTGGTGCTTATAAAGGTATGTTTTTTTGATGGCTTGAAACCGGCTGCGGCGCCCGGCAGGAACGATAACGCCGAAAACCGCTGCGGGCACGGGTTTTAAAAAATATTGGTTGGCGATGTACGCAATACTGGCCAATGCCCTATCTTTGATTTTTAATGAAGCTTTCTACGCAACATTTGCTAGGCATTAAAGACCTCACTAAAGAGGATATCTCGCTTTTTCTGGACACGGCCACACAGTTTAAAGAAGTTTTACAGCGACCGGTTAAAAAAGTTCCCTCGTTAAGGGATGTCACCATTGTCAATCTGTTTTACGAAAATTCTACCCGGACCAGGATTTCCTTTGAGCTCGCGGAAAAAAGGCTTTCTGCCGATACCATCAACTTTACTGCCTCAGGTTCCTCCGTTTCAAAAGGGGAGACGCTTTTAGACACGGTCAACAATATTCTTTCGATGAAGGTGGACATGGTGGTCATGCGCCATAGCGCCAGTGGTGCGCCTCACTTTTTATCACAACATATTCCGGCGGCGATCGTGAATGCCGGCGATGGCGTTAATGAACATCCCACCCAGGGCCTGCTGGATGCCTTTTCCATCCGTGAAAAAATGGGGACCCTGAAGGGCACGAAAGTGGCGATCATTGGCGATATCGTCCATAGCCGGGTCGCTATGAGCAATATGTACCTGTTAAAAAAAATGGGCGCCGAAGTGACCGTCTGCGGCCCGCCCACGCTCATCCCCAAATATATTAAGGAAGCGTTTGGCGTCAACCTTAGTTATAATATTGAGGAAACGCTGAACTGGTGTGATGTGGCGAATGTTTTGAGAATTCAGCTCGAGCGGCAGAACCAGGTTTTATTTTCCTCGTTGAGAGAGTATAACCTGAGTTATGGTATCAGCCGGAAACTATTGGAAGGACTAAAGAAAGATGTGGTGATTATGCATCCGGGGCCGATCAACAGGGGGGTGGAGCTCGATAGTGATGTGGCCGACAGCGGACAATCGATTATATTGCAACAGGTAGAAAATGGGGTGGCCCTGAGGATGGCGGTGTTGTATTTGTTATCGAATAAGAATAATTGATTGGGGCAGGGTGAATAGTGATTGGTGAATGGTGAATGGTGAATAGTGAATAGTGAAGGGTGAATGGTGAATGGTGAATGGGGGATGCCATATGCACTACCAATAAACTGAGCGTAGCAATTTCGATGCTTTATGTTTATTGCTTGTCCAAAAAAAGTAGCGTCGGTAATTTTTCGTTTTAATTTTTAGTATGCCTGACAGAATTTGTCTTTTTCCCGGAACATTTGACCCGATGACCTTGGGTCATGAAGATATTATCAACCGCGCGATGCCGCTGTTTGATAAAATCGTGGTGGGCATTGGGTTTAATACCTCGAAGCAGCCCATGTTTTCGACCGCGCAGCGATTACAATGGATCAAAGATATTTATGGTGATACCG
This sequence comes from Niabella insulisoli, assembly GCF_039652435.2. Taxonomy (GTDB): domain Bacteria; phylum Bacteroidota; class Bacteroidia; order Chitinophagales; family Chitinophagaceae; genus Niabella; species Niabella insulamsoli. The sequence goes on from NZ_CP190246.1 coordinate 1,925,009, forward strand.
ACCGGGTGGAAGGTGCGGTGTATGAGGGGTTGACCATCGACTTTTGCAGAACCATCGGGGCCCGGTTTATATTAAGAGGTATCAGGTATGTGAGCGATTTTGAGTATGAGAAAACGATTGCTGATGCCAATAGGGCGATGGACAAGGATATTGAAACTGTTTTTCTTACCGGGGAACCCAAATATACTTCGGTGGCATCCACCATCGTGCGCGATATTATCAAGAACGGGGGAGATGCAAGCCCTTTTCTTTCCCAGGTAATTTGTGATTCTTTGGCGGCCATGAACCCGCCGGCCTAATAGCGCCCCCCGCCGGATAAACTCCCTAACACATATGTGTATCCCGCGAAGCGAATAAACTTCTTCCAAATTGCAGCAGAATGTAAAAAGCGGCGGACAGCGCAATAAGCGCCGATAGCAGCAAGAGGCTACTATTGGTGTTCTCAAAAGCGTGATTGAGGCTTGAAAGCCGAAAGCCATTGATAATCCCTGTGAGCATGGTTGCGCTTGACAGGAAGGCGCCGTAAATAAAAAGCCGGGGCAAAAGCAATAAAACTGCCGCGCTCAATTCTATAACTCCTAACGCCACCCGTCCCCAGGGATCTACGCCCATTCGCAAATAATAAGTCATCGACTCGGCCGGCACCGTGTATATATAAAAAACCAAAAGCGTCGCCAGGACAGCACAAAACGCTACAATTCTAGCTGGTAGGAGGATCATGTTCGTCGGTTTTGAATTTATGGCTTTTTCCATACTTGTTTGATGGAACCCGAACCTTTTGGCTGGCAGATGGAATGGCAAAGTTCTTCAGAGGCACTACAACGGATTATATCTCATCATACGGGCAAATATCTGCCGGCCTGGCCGGGTAACCAAATACAAAAATAAGATCGCGTTGAAGAGCGAATCGTCAGTTATCCGACAATTGCCGCATTTTCTATTTTTTTCAGGTTCGGTACGAGGATCTGCCGGCGGTCCATGAACAGCAATCCTTCTTTTTCAAGCTGATTGATAGTAGAAGTGACAGTTTGCCGCGAGGCGCCAATCAGCCTTGCGATATCATCGTGTGTGAAAAAGTTGTCGCAGATATACCTGCGCTGATCCTTTGTTTCACCATGATTGAGGCACTGTCGGTACATAAAGCTCAACAGCCTCGAGCGCACATCATTATTCAACAGGTTGATTAACCTGAATTCGGCATCGCGGAGTTTATTGCCTACCATCTTGCTGAACGTTATAGCCAGTTGCGGCTTGCGTTGCAGAATGTTTTCAAAGTCCTCGATCTTGAAAGAGCAAAGGCATACATCGTTTTTATAGGCCTGTGCAAACTCTCCGTTCAGGTTGTTTCTTTCGAGGGTGAACTGCCCAAAGATTTCGCCGCGGCTGATGATTTCTTTAATCACCTCATCTCCGTCCTCTTTCACATAGCCAATCTTCACATATCCCTCTTTGACAAAATAAAGCCGGTTGTGAAGGTGCGAATCAAAGTAAATATAATCTCCCTTTTTTGCTTTCATGAAGCATTGCAGTACATTCAGCTCTTGCATGTCTTCGTCGCTAAGGGCCGACCATAAATGATAGTTCCGGATTAATAAGAATTTGTCATCGATTGTCATAGGTATCTAGTTTTCACGAAAATAACATTCAAGGTATTAAAAAAAAATCATTCCCTCAATTTTTTACGGAGCCAAAAAAGCCCGGCGTTTGCCGGGCCTAAAAATTACTGTATAGTTGCAAGACTCCCTATCTCGACGGATTTAAACGGGCTGTGCCACTAAAGGCTTCTTCAATTTGAAAAGTAATCGGTTGCTTGCGATAGGCCTTCACCTTTCTGCCATTTTGAATTGCGGGGCTCCAAGTTCCTGAAGCTTTGATGAGGCGCATCGCTTCTTCTTCCATGCCAAACCCATGGCTCGTTAAGGGTTTGATGGCACTGACCCGCCCATGGGTATCCACAATAAACTGGATGATCGTGGTGTAGTTGCCGGCAGTGGCGCCATTTTTAACAGCTACCGCGCCGTCGAGATTTTTTTCAAGGAAAGCGCGCCAGTTGCCGGGATAATGGGCGTCTTTCTCAACCCTCGTAAAAATGGGTTCCCTGTCTGCGGGCGCGGCGGCCGGCGTAGCGGTCGTTTCCTTTTTGGGTTGACTTGTGTTTTTACCGCGCATTACCTGGAAATGGACGGGCTGCAGGCGGTAAGACTTTACCGCAGTAGCACTTCCTGCTTTGTTATTGAGAGCGGGCCTCCATTTTTCTGATTTTTTTAAAACCCTGATTACTTCTGCCTCCATGCCGTAGCCTTCATTGGTGACAGGTGTAAAATCAGATAAGGAGCCATCCTCATTGATAGTAAACCGCACCATCACTTCATAAACGCCGGCAGGGGCGCCTTTTTCCGTTGCGATCTGTGGGTTCACATTACGCTCTAAAAAGGTGGTCCAGTTGCCCGGAAAGGCCGCCTCCACATCAAGTTTCGTCTCGCCTTCTTTCAATTTTCTTTTGGGCAACTCTTCGTCCGAATAGCCTACTACCGTAACCGTGTTCAGCTTTTGGTAGCGGCCCGTGCCTGTGACGTAATTGGCGGAAACCTGCCGAGCTTCCTGCACTACTTTTTTGTGATCAGCCGGCACCGTGTCCGCTCCGGATCGTGGGGAACGGTCGGCTACAACTGCCGGGCTAGCCTGCTGCGGCGCCACAGGAGCTAAGATCTGTGGAACAGCTGTCGCTACATCCTGAATGGTTTGCTGGTATTTGAAACCAAATAAGGCCAGCACCATAGTAGCGATGGGTAATACAATCAATTTTTTCAGCCACTGGTGGGCTGGCTTTTTAGGGGAGGTTAACATAGTAATTCTTCTTTTAAGTTGATTATGAAAAAAGGGATGGGTCAGCTTTTGCCGGCGGTAAGAAATAACCTGCTGAACCAGCAAAGTGGCATAGCTCATCGCATCATCGCCGGCTACGGCATTTTTATCAGCCAGGAATTCATGGATGGTTTTAATTTCCTTTCGATATAAATAAAAAAACGGATTACACCAGTACAGCGCCAGCACGATTTCGGTAAACATTAAATCCCAGCTATGGCGGCTTTTGATATGATAGAGCTCGTGTTTCAGTATTTGCCGGCCCTCTGTTGAATCGGGATCGGTATGCCGGTTCCAGAAGAGCCAGTTGAAAAAGCTGAAAGGCGCATCACGGTGGGAGGTGTTGATCCATTGTATATGTTTTAAACGGACAACCGTTGACTGTTTTCGGATGCGCAGGATGCGGGCAATGGCTCCTGCCAAACCCGCCAGCAACGCCACACAGACCAGGCTGTATAAAGCGCGGTATAGCACGGCAGTGTTCCAACCTGCTGTTTCGCTGCTTACAAAAACAGGCGCTGCCGTACTCACCAAAGCATAAACGGGGCTGTTATCTTCCGCTACTTCCACAGGAATTTTGATCAGCGGCAGGATCAGGCTAAGCAGCATAGCGGCCAGCAGGTAAAACCTGTTGTACTGGTGAAACCTTTCATTGCGCAGCCCGATATGATAATAACCATAAAGGATGCCCGAACAGGCGATCATCTGAAGGAGATAGTTGAGCATAGCCTTATTTTTTGTGTTGTTGTTTTTTTACCTGCTCGAGCAGCGCTTCCAGCTCTTCGACGCTCAGGTTTTTTTCCTGCACCATAAAAGAAACCACATTGCTGAACGACCCCTCAAAATATCCTTTCACCATTTGTTTAAAGGTCTTTTTGGAATAGGCTTCCTTGGTGACGGCGGCCACATACTGGTGTTGCCGGCCAAAAACATTCACGGTTACAAAATCTTTCTCTACGAGGATTTTTAAAATAGTGGCTACCGTGTTTTGATGGGGCTTGGGTTCGGGCATGCGCTCTACGATCTCCCGTAAAAACTGCGCTCCATAGGCCCAGAGGATTTGCATCAATTGTTCTTCGGATTTTGTAAGTTGTTTCATTCGCTAATTTTTATGTTTTTATGGGCTGAACGGAACTTATCAGGTATACAATTTTCATTCTGCTGCGGGATAAAAATGAAAGATTTTACAAGGAAGGTCTCATTCGTATATTTTTTTAATGGCGAGGTTTCACTGATTGCTCTTACCGGGCATTTTACCGTGCTGCTACATGCGGCTTCGCTTCGGATTCGTCCTGCTCACTGGTATTCCCCCCCGGTAGCAACGGCGCTTTTGAAAGCAAGTTAAAACTAAATATTTAGTTTAACAACTATTTATTTAGTTAAACGAAGACAAGCCCGTCAATGCCGGCTTCAAGTAGGGGGCAGGGTTTTTAAATTGCGGCCTGATTCGCGTTTTTGCCTTATTTTGCGCCCTATCAATTTTAGTGTCTTATGCAGCAGCCGATTATCGAAATACAGCAGGCCAATATTTACCAGGGTTCGGTTTTGGTTTTGGAGGAAGTGAACCTCACGGTCGAAGAAGGGGAGTTTGTGTATCTCGTGGGCCGCACCGGCACAGGCAAATCGAGCCTGCTGAAAACCCTCTACGGCGATTTGTTACTGACAGAAGGCCAGGCGACGGTGGTGGGTTATGAATTGAAAAATATGCACTGGAAGCAGGTGCCTTACCTGCGTCGCAAGTTGGGCGTGGTGTTCCAGGATTTTCGGCTACTCACCGACCGCAACGTGGCCAATAACCTGAAATTTGTGTTGAAAGCGACGGGCTGGGAAGATAAAAAACTGATCGATGCGAAAGTGGCCGAAGTGCTTGAGCAGGTGGGGCTGCAGCATAAAGCAAAGAAAATGCCTTTTGAAATGAGCGGCGGAGAGCAGCAGCGGGTGGACATCGCGCGTGCTTTACTCAACAGCCCCCAGCTGATCCTGGCGGATGAACCCACCGGGAACCTGGATCCTATTACCACCGATGAAATTATGAACCTCCTGCTGCGCATCGCACAGGAAACAAATGCCGCTATCGTTATGGCTACACACGATTATGCCGTGGTAAAAAAATATCCCGCAAGGCTGATCAAAACGGAGGGCGGCCGGGTGATCGACCATGCTACCATAGATAATCTATAAAAGTCTGAATATTCCTTTCGTTATTATAAGTGTCTTCTAATAGCCGCTTGCGTAGCTTCACTTCCTCTTCCTCAAAAGGCAGGTAATAGAGTTGCGAAATGATGGAGGCAAGCGCATTGGAATTGTTCCCGATATGACAGGCGGCTTCAAGCCCGGTGCCTTCTACCATGGCCGGCGTGGTAATGCAGTGCCTTCCTTTGTAGAGCGCATGCAGGAGTTTCATGCGGATGCCGGTGCGGTTTTTATGAAAACAGGGCAGGATATTGATATGCGCTTTTTGAACCAGGTCTTCCATTTCCGATTCGCAGGGATTGCTGACCAGGCAGGTGTTCTGGCAAAGATCGGCCGCTTTCTGAATGCTGCGCGTGGGGTTTTTGCCGGCAATCACAAAAGGGATCCTCACTTTGTTAAATACATTACTCAATAACCATAAGGCGGCTTTCTCGGTCGCCGGCACGGCCAGGTTGCCGTGAAAAAGGCACAGGCTGCCCACGCCGGTCGGGCAATCCACTTCCTGCCAGCTGGGAAACGGCGGGATCACCTGCACATTGGGAAAGCCCTGTTCAGCAAAACTGTTTTTATCATCGTCGGTTACACAGGCATACATACAGTCATCGGGGAGGGTAGGCGTATACTTTTTAGTGAGGAGGCTTTCAGCAATATAATAGGTTTTCTTGACGGGGTTGATGGTGTTGCGCGCCAGTTCGCGGTAATATACCGATTCTTCGTTGTGCATCCGCACACAAATCCGGCGGTCGCCTTTATGGATACTGTTCAGGATCCCCGTCGTATGCAGGCCTTCCAGCAATACCGGGTGGTTGTCTTTATTGAGATTTTCAATCAGCTTTTCATTGCAACGCGCGCTTACAAAGCCGGGGGTGTTGAGCGATACACAACCCAACGGGTCTTTTTTCGCGTAAGATTGTACCGTTTCACAATACCGGCTCAGCTCGGCCGCACAACATTTGTCGCTGAAATTAAAATAATGCAGGTGGATCCTGATCCCCTTTTGGTGAAAAGCCTTGATGCGGTTGAGCATATCAATCGAGCCGCCGCAATTTGCCGGACAGGGAGCATCCAGGCATACGATATGTAAATATTTTTCCAGTTTCACGAAATGCTTACCTCCATTTGGAACGCTACACAAAGAGATTACAGGCATTAAACAATCTTTGTCATAGAATTGTTCGATGCAGCATTTACGGATGGTTGCGGCACGGGCTGCTTCCGAAAGGCCTAATCGCCGGGGCAAAAAAAACATGGAGCGATGTGGCTCCATGCTAAAAAAATAAACCCGTTATCCATTAAGGCATGCCCTGCATACCGCCCTGCATGCTTTCCTGTTCGGAGCGCATATTCTTGCGTTTTAACAGTGAGGCGTCGAATTTTCCAAAACGATAAGAAAAATTGATGCTGAAAAACTGTTGGTCGCGCACGCGGTACTGGTGCTGGTTGAAGAAACCGGCGCTGGTGTATACATCGTTTACACGGGTTTTGAAAATATCGTTGCCGCTCAGGGTTACGGAGGCCGTTTTATTTTTCAGGAATTCATATTTCAAAGCCAGGTCCACGCCATAGGTTGGCATGCTATATCCCTGCGCGTTCCCGCTTACGCTGCCGCCAAATCCGCCACGGCCGCCGCCGCCACCGCTGCCTGCAGATCCGCCCGGCGCCAGCACGGTTTTCGAATTATAATCGCCCGACACCTGGAGGGTAAAGTTTTTAGGCAGTTTGAAAGTGTTATTAATTTTCGCAAACCAGCTGTAGAGCTGGTCGGCCGTCGGAATAGCCGGATCGTCGACGTTGATTTTCGAAGTATAAATATTCAGGTTGCTGGTAATATCCCACCATTTGGCTGGCGCATTCTTCGCAACGGCTTCAAAGCCGCCCACAAAGCTCGAATTTGCGTTGATATAAGTGTTGACCAGTACCAAATTGCCGGTCAGCGGATTGGTTTCGCGCGACTGGTAGCGGGTAATCAGGTCGTTGGTATTTTTATAATACACGGATAAGATCAGGTTATTCGCCCGGTCGAAATTTTTGGAATAAGAAAGCTCAAAGGAATTCGTAAACTCCGGCCTCAGGTTGGGATTACCGCGGCTCAGGTTGAGCGAGTCGGAATAATCAACAAAAGGGAAAAGCTGGAAGAAGCCGGGCCGGTTAATACGGCGGCTGTAGTTGAGCTGCAACTGCTGATCGTTGGGCAGTTCCTGCGACAGGAAGATGCTGGGGAACAGGCTCACCGGGTACGCAATGCTAAAGTTGGAAACGGTGTCTACGATACTACCGCCGCGACGGGTGCTGCTATACACCGTTCCTTTATAATCGGAGCTTTCCATACGCAGCCCCAACTGGTAGCCAAATTTTTCGCCGATCTTACTTGAGAATGTACCGTAGGCGGCGTAGATCTGGTCTACATAATCAAATTTGGAAGACAGCAGCGGTTGAGGTATCAGCACATTGCCGGCGCCCACAAAATTGTAAATATTGTTGCTGGAAGTTTTGGTTTGGTTGAAACGAACCCCGGCTTCGATTTTTGATTTATCTGAAATAGGGTTGGTATAATCAGCCTGGGCGTTCAAACGCTGGTTATTGCCATTGCCGTTTTGCTGCTGCGCGCTGGTGCCCGTTAAAGGCCCGCTGGCTACGGCATAATTATTATTAGTGATCAGGTTAACGCTGTTGTTCCGGCTGCGGTTATACTGCCCGTCGATGGTGAGCTGGTGGCCGGTTTCCGGGAAATTGTGTACAAAGCCCAGCGATCCTCCTTTCATATTAAAGCTAAAATTAGCGTCGGCTGTTCTCAGGATGCGCGACTGTATATCGCCGGCGCCGGCCAGTGTGTCGATCACGATATTGCTGTTGGTGAAATTGTCAAACTTCCCGTCTACGGTAATCCCCGAAAGGGTTAGCGTGTTCCGGTTATCGAGCAGGTAATCAAAACCAGCCCTCGCAAAAAGAAACCGGCCATCGCCAATGGCCCGGTCGGTCTGGCGCAGGTTGACGGTGGTATCATTTAAAAAGGTAGAACGCTCGGTGGTACCATCCGAAATCGATTTGCGCTGGTTATAACCCAGGTTAGCAAAAACATTGAACTTGCCCTGGCGGATATTAATATTACCTCCAAAATTATAACGGCCCCTTTCGTCGATGCCCGCCCTCAGCGAACCATTATAACCTACTGTGCGGGTTTTCTTCAATACGATATTCAGGATACCGGCTGTTCCGCCCGAAGCATCGAACTTGGCAGAAGGGTTGGTAATCACTTCCACGCTGGCGATCTGGTCGGCGGGGATCTGGTCGAGCGTCAATGTGGTGGGCCTGCCGTCTACAAAGATCTGCGGGCTCGCATTCCGGATGCTGATATTCCCATCGATATCCACATTCACTGATGGCACATTTTTTAGTACATCGGTCGCTGTTCCGCCTGCCGATGTGAGATTATTTTCTACATTATAAATCTTCCGGTCGATGCCCAGTTGCACAGCAGGTTTGCTGCCCGTTACCGTAACGCCCTGCAACACTTCCACATCAGCAGCCAGTTTAATATTGCCGAGATCGCGGTCGAGCGCTGCCATCACCGCGCTCATATCCACTTTACCGCCGGCCATCATTTTGGGGTCGATAAAAGAAAAATGGCTGGTGTGGGTGGTATGCCCGAGGCCTGAAACCACCAGTTTGTAAGCCGCCATGGGCGGGATGCCGGTGATGCGGAATTCGCCGTTGGCCGAAGCCAGCGCTCCGGTCACCAATACTTCAGCGGGTTGCGCCGAATCGGCGTTAGCGCCAGGACGTGCCGCCCCTTTGGTTTGAAATAATTGCACGGTGGCTGCATCAATGCCTTTGCCCGTAGCCGAATCCACCACTTTGCCGTAGATGGTGCCGCTGGGCATCTGCCCGCCGCCGCCCTGTGCCATAGCGCCTGTCGATAATAATAAAGCCAGTCCTGAGAGAAGTTTTCGCATTTTCAAAAGATTTCAGGTTTAGACGCGAAAAAAACGCCGAACTTGTACTGCCGACAAGGATTAATTATAAACGCGCCAAAACAGGGTTGAATGGATAACAGCCGCGGCTGCCGGTTAGGTTAGCGCATAAAAAAGCCATAGGTTGAGGGCGCCGATCGCCAGCCCGGCCAGCAGGCCCAGCAGGCTAATTTTGAGCACCGCGCCCGAAAACTGTTTTTTGAAAGCTGCCTGCCAGTCGGCTTGCTGCAGCGCCTGTTCGATAGGAGCGCTAAAGCCAGGCCCCGATTTGAAGTTGGCGGCCAGCTTTTCCATGACTTTGGGGAATAAATTTTTCAACTGCGTGATAAACACTTCCCGGATTTTATCAGTGGTTTTGTTGCCGACAAACATCGCCAGCATCGGGATTTCTTCGGGCAGTTTTTTATTTAAAAACTCATCGATATGCCCTTCGATCATCGGCATGGCCGATTCAATCAGTTGCGGGTCGCTTATTTTTTGCTCCAGGGCGGCGAAGGGCAGGGCATCATTGATTTTTGCGGCAATCGCGCGTGACAGCTGCTCCTTTCGGGCGGGCAGGTAGTTGTAAAAAAAATAGCGGCCCACCAGCCAGTTGATCAGCCAGCCCGCCAGCGCGGAAACAACAGGAACCAGGAACAGGGAGGGTTGCATAACGAAACGAATTAATAAAAAAACCCTGAACAACAACATTCAGGGTTTAGGGTGGATGACCGGGTTCGAACCGGCGACCCTCAGAACCACAATCTGATGCTCTAACCAACTGAGCTACAACCACCGTTTTGCGGGTTGCAAATGTAGCGAAAAAATCAAACATCCCTTTTATTTTTTTATAAATATTTTTTCATCAAAAGCGGCGGTGACTGCGACCGCTAAATCTAAAGGGTTTGGTAAATTCCGGCGGAAAATCTAAATCTTTTTTAAATAGTTTTCGTAACAAGCTGATTAACGTTAATTTTGGATGTGCAAAAAATAATAAAATACATATTTCATATGAAGAGATTACCGTTTTTGATTTTGTTGATTGTGGTGGCAGGGTCTTTTTTCGCTTTTAAAAATAAATGGATCGCGAATGATAGTGCGGCCGGCAAATATGAATTGATCATGACGATGGTGTCGCGGCTGTTATCCCAGGCGCATTATGACCCCAAAACCATCAATGATGATTTCTCCGAAAAAGTGTTTTACAAATACCTCGAAGACCTCGATCCGAAGAAGAATATATTTCTGAAGCGAGATGTGGACTCACTCGCGGGCCTGTATGCCGACCGGATCGACGATGAGTTGAATGGCGCTGAAGTGGCCAGTTTCCTGGGAGTTTCGGCCGTTTTCGACCGTCGCATTGCGGAGTCGGAGGCCTGGAAAAACCTGATCCTCGACCAGCCTTTTGATTTTACCCTGAATGAAGAAGTACAGCTCGACGGCCACAAGATCGACTACCCCGCGTCTCAGCAGGAACGCAAAGACCGCTGGCGCAAATGGATGAAATATTATGCGCTGGAAATTTTTGTGAACCTCGAGGACGATAAGTCAAAAGCCTCCCGTTCGAAAACGCAACTTGAAAAAGAAGCGCGCGAACGCACGGACACGATTATGACCCGTTTGTTTGACCGCTACAAGGTAAAACTGACGGAGGAAGATAAATTCAATCTTTTTGTCGATAATATTACCACGGCGATGGACCCGCATACGGAGTTTTTCCCGCCGGCCGACAAGCGTTATTTTGATGAAGAACTGAGCGGCAGCTTTTATGGCATTGGCGCCGGCCTGCAATATTCGGAAGGTTTAATCAAAATCATCAGCATCAACGTGGGCAGCCCCGCCGCTAAGTCGGGCGAACTGGCCCCTGGCGATATCATTACCAAAGTGGCGCAGGGCAAAGAAGGCGAAGCCGTAGATATGCTGGGCTATGATGTGCAGGACGCCGTAAAAATCATTCGCGGAAAAGAAGGCACTACCGTGCGGCTGACTATCAAAAAGCCCGATGGAACCGTGAAAGAAGTGGCGCTGGTAAGGGCGCGTATCGACAATGATATCGATACCTATGCGCGCAGCGCGATTTTAAAAGACAGCGCCAAAGGCACCAAGATCGGCATCATTTACCTGCCGGAATTTTACACGCCTACCTACCAGGATCCCAACGGCCGCCGCAGTTATACCGATGTGGCGCGGGAAGTGCAGAAGCTAAAAGATGAAAAAGTGGACGGCATCATTATGGATTTGCGCCGCAATGGGGGCGGCTCTTTATATGATGTGGTGCAGATGGTCGGGCTGTTTATCAAAGACGGGCCAATCGTTCAGGTCAAAGACCGTTTTTCGCAGGCGCAGGTACTGAAAGATGAAGACCATTCGGTATTATATACCGGCCCGCTGGCGGTGATGGTGGATGAGTTTTCGGCTTCGGCTTCCGAAATATTTGCTGCAGCCATACAGGACTATAAGCGCGGGGTGATCATCGGCAGCACGTCTACCTACGGTAAAGGCACGGTGCAGCAGAATATCGGGCTCGACCATTCGGGGCTCAAAAGAGACGGCGACGGCGACCTGGGCGCAGTGAAGCTGACGCTGCGTAAATTCTACCGCGTCAGCGGCGGATCGACACAGCTGAAGGGGGTGGAATCGGATATCGTATTGCCTAGCCAGATCGAACCCCTGAAACTCAGGGAGAAAGACAATGAATATGCGCTGAAATATGACGAGATCGGCAAATCGAACTATACGCCCTGGAATTCGCAATATGATATCAACACGCTGAAGCAACTCAGCAACGACCGCCTGCAGCGCGACAGCTCTTTCCAAATCATCAAAAGGAACAGCGCCTGGCTGGCCAGTGAAAATGAAAGGAGCTACCCTTTGAATATCAATGCTTATAAAGCAGAGAAAAAAGTGATTAAGGCCAAATCGGACCAGATCATCGCCGCGCAAAAGCTGCAACATAAAATGCGCGTGGGCCTGCTGCCGCTGGAGCTGGATAAATATGAAAACGATAAAAATAAGCAGGAGCGCCTGAAACAGTGGGTGCAGTCGCTCAGCAGCGATATCTACCTGAAGCAGGCGGGGGAAGTAATGGACGATATGATCGTGGAAGCCAAAAACTTTGCCCTTTCAAAATAAGGAAAGCCATATAAAGGAATGTAAAATCCATCGCCGCGGCGATGGATTTTTTGAAATGTGTAAAAAAATCCATGCTAAAACGGGCTATTGCACTTAAATTTGCACGCAATTTGCTAATAGCAAAGCCCCGACCTTAATCTTATGACAAATATGAAACTGAAAAGTATTTTTCTTCTTGCGTTTTCCTCTTTTTTGATGATTTCAGGCGTTGCCGCTCAAACGGAGGGTAATAACAATAATAACCAGCGCAACCAGGGAAATACGACCAAGCAGGCGCCGGCAGGCAACGACCTGGGAGGGGTGAACGTAGATAATATGTCGGATGCCCAGGTGCGCGACGTGATGAAGCGGATGAACGAATCGGGGTTTTCCGAATCGCAACTCGAAGCCGCGGCCAAAGCGCGGGGGATGGACGCCATCCAGGTGCAGAAATTTAAGGAACGCGCTATGAAGCTGCGCAACCAGCAAACCGAAGCTACACCTGAAGATACGGAAGCCGCTGACCCGGTAAAGGAAAAGGGCACGGGCGAGCAGGAAGCAATGACAGCGCCGCCCCGTAATTCCAGGATCTTTGGCGCACAAATGTTTAGCACGGCTTTTTCTTCTTTCGAACCCAATATGCGGATGGCCACGCCAGCCAATTATGTGATCGGGCCCGACGATGAGCTGTTGCTCGACCTCACCGGCGATAATGAAGTAAGTTATAAACTCACCGTTTCTCCAGAAGGGAGCATTTCGGTGGAATATATCGGCCGCATTGCCGTGGGTGGTTTAACCATTGAGCAGGCCAAAAGCAAGATCAAAGCCCAAATGGACAATACTTATCCTTCATTGCGTACCGGCCGCACCCAGCTGGCGCTAAACCTGGGCAATATCCGCAGCATCAAAGTCATTATCAGCGGGGAAGTGATGAAGCCGGGTACCTATACCCTGCCTTCAGTTTCCAGCGTTTTCAATGCCTTATACAATTCGGGCGGCCCCAACGACCGGGGGTCTTTCCGGAATATCCAGGTGATCCGGGGCAACCAGGTGATTGCCACCGTAGACCTTTACGATTTCCTGATCAACGGCATCCAGCAGGGCAATATCCGCCTGCAAGACCAGGATGTGATCCATATCCCCGTGTACCAGATTCATGTGGATGTGGTAGGCGAAGTGAAGCGGTCGGCTATATATGAGATCCGCCCCGACGAGTCGCTGGTAGATGTGTTAAGGTATGCGGGTGGCTTTTCCGACCTGGCCTATAAGGCGCGGGTAAAGATCGTACAAAACACGGCGAATGCGCAGAAAATCGTTGTGGCGCCGCTGGCAGAGTTTCCCAATTTTATGCCCAAAAACGGCGATAAGGTTTTTGTAGATGCGATTTTCGACCGCTTTGAAAATAAAGTAGAAATCAATGGCGCGGTTTCCAGGCCCGGTATGTTCGAGTATAAGCCCGGGCTCACCCTTTCCCAATTAATTCAACAGGCCGATGGCCTCACGCCGGATGTATTTATGAGCCGCGGCTATATTATCCGCGTGAACCCCGATAATACGAATGCCATCGTTTCCTTTGATGTGGCCGAAGTGATGAAAGGCGGCGCTGCCGACCTGGCATTGCAGAAAGACGATATGGTACAAATTTCTTCCATTTTTGACCTGAGGGACGAATATACGGTATCGATCGGTGGTGAAGTCAGAAAGCCGGGGGCTTTTAGCTTTGCTGAAAATATGCGCGTTGAAGAACTGATCCAGATGGCGGGCGGCTTTAAGGAGGGGGGCAGCCCCATGAATATTGAAATATCGCGCCGCCTGTCCGGCACCGATCTCTCGCAGGAGGGCGCGCCGGTGGCCCGCGTGATGACGATCAATGTGAACGAAGATTTGAGCCTTTCAGACAGTGGGGTGGTGTTGGAACCCTTCGATATCGTTTCAGTTCGGGCCGCTTCGGGCTATACCCCCCAGCAGCAGATACAGGTATTGGGTGAGGTGATGCAGCCGGGCGTGTACACCATCCAGTCTAAAAACGAACGCATTTCCGATATTATTAAAAGGGCAGGCGGGTTGACAGCCTTCGCTTTTGCCCAAGGGGCTTCTTTAAAGCGGCCCACACCCTTGGCGATTGATGCCACGGAAGAACAGATCCGTGCCAAAAACCTGAGCCGCCTGCGACAGGTCGGGGCCAGCGATTCGACGACGCAGGCCAATATCGCCCTGGCCTCAGAAGCTTCTGATCTGGTGGGCATTCAACTTGATAAAATACTGGACGCCCCGCAATCACGATATGATCTGGTAGTGGAAGATGGCGATATCATCAGGATACCAACACTATTGCAAACCGTGAAGGTGACAGGGGAAGTTTTAAGGCCTATTTCAGTAGTGTATGAGCCCGGCCGTCCCTTTAAATATTATATCAATAGTGCCGGCGGGTTTACAGCCAATGCTCATAAAAGGGGTTCATTTATTAGCAGGCCCAACGGTGCGGTTCAGGGAACTACCAAAGCGCTGTTCTTCAACAATTACCCTTCGGTAACACCCGGTGCAGAGATCTCGGTGCCACAACGGGCCCAGAAGGAACGGCTGTCGGCGCAGGCCTGGGTGGGCATCGGAACCGGCATCGCATCATTAGCAGCCCTTATTTTTGCAATATTGAAATAAATGAGAGAGAAAATGCAGCAAGAAGAATTGAAGCATCGCCCGACCGAAGAGGAAGGTTCGCTACGAGAGTTGGTGTTAGCTATTAGAGAATGGTGCCGGTATTTTTTATCCAAGTGGTATATTATTTTAATTGCCGGTCTGATTGGGGGCGTGTTGGGCCTGGCCTATGCATTTACAAAAAAGCCTGTTTATACAGCCACTACCAGTTTTGTATTGGAAACGGGCGGGAAGGGCAACGCGCTTGGAGCCTATGCGGGTATCGCGTCTTCTTTTGGCATCGACCTGGGCGGCGGAGGTGGGGGGCTTTTTGAAGGGGAAAATATATTGGAATTATATAAGTCGCGCAATATGATCACCAGCGCGCTGTTGACCGAGGCAGATTTTGGAGGACGCCGGCAGCTGTTGGTGGACCGCTATATTGATTTTAACGATCTTAAAAAGAATTGGGAACAGAAGCCGGAATTACAAAATATTTCCTTTCATGCAGATAATCTATATGCCAATCCGGCGCAGCAGCGCGTTCACGACAGTATTATGGGGCAAATTGTCAAAAGAATTTCAGGTGAAGAACTTCGGGTGGAAAAAAAAGATAAGAAACTAAATATTATTTATGTGGCGGTTCAATCAGGCGATGAACTTTTTGCGAAAGCCTTCAACGAAACGCTGGTAAAAAACGTTAACGATTTTTATTTGGAAACCAAAACCAAAAAGAATATTGATAACGTCAGGATTTTGCAAGCCAAAACAGATTCCGTCAGCGGTATTTTGAGTGGCTCCATTAACAGGGCGGCTGCGGTGGCCGATGCAACCCCCAATCAAAATCCTACACGTATGGCGCAGCGTATAGCTCCCATTCAACGAATGACCGCCAATGCGGAGATTAATAAAGAAGTGTTGGGAACATTATTAGAAAACCTGGAGCTGAGCAAAATTTCTTTACAAAAAGAAACACCTTTAATACAGATTGTCGATGAACCAATACTACCTCTGGAAAAGAGTAGGTTTGGTAGATTAAAGGGTATTGTATTGGGCGGTCTTGTCGCAGCTTTTTTGGTGTTTATATTTTTGGTAGTTCGGAAGGTTTATGACGATGCTATCAAATCTGAACGTATATTATCAGAATAGTTTTTGGAAAATAAATTTTTTAAATGGCTAATATTTATAAGGATAAGGTATTAATGATAACCGGTGGCACGGGTTCTTTTGGAAACGCTATGCTACAGGGGTTTTTAAATTCTGAATTAAAAGAAATACGTGTATTCAGCAGAGACGAAAAGAAGCAAGAAGATATGCGAATACATTATAAAAATGATAAATTAAATTTTGTTATAGGAGATACCCGCGATTTTAAAAGTGTAAATAATGCGATGGCCGGTGTGGATTTTGTTTTTCATGCCGCAGCATTGAAACAAGTGCCTTCATGCGAATTTTATCCGATGCAGGCTATCCAGACAAATATACTGGGTTCGGAAAACGTATTGGAGTCGGCTGCTGCAAACGGGGTAAAGAAAGTCGTTGTTCTTAGTACTGATAAAGCAGTTTACCCAATTAATACAATGGGTATGTCTAAAGCTATGATGGAAAAAATAGCGGTGGCTAAAGCAAGAGATAAACGGGTTCAGGAAAATGATGGAGTGTTTTGTGCTACCCGATATGGAAATGTGATGTGTTCGAGGGGTTCAATTATTCCTCTTTTCATCAAACAGATTAAAGAAGGAAAGCCACTAACGATAACTAACCCAAACATGACTCGTTTTATGATGTCACTGCCAGACTCTGTGAGGCTTGTGTTGTTTGCTTTTGAAAACGCGAATCCAGGAGATATATTTGTGCAGAAATCGCCTGCGGCTACCATAGAAGTGTTGGCCCAAGCTTTAAAGGAATTGTTTAATTCCAACAATGATATAAAAATTATAGGAGAAAGGCACGGAGAGAAAATGTACGAATCGCTCTGCTCTAAAGAGGAAATGTCGAAAGCAGAAGATTTAGGTGATTTTTATCGGGTTCCGGCCGATTTCCGAGATCTTAATTACACTAAATATATTAACGAAGATGGACCAAAACTCATAAACCAGGAATACAACTCGGATAATACATCCCGCCTTTCAATAGAAGAATTAAAAAAACTTTTGTTAACGCTGGAATATGTGCAGCAGGAATTAAAATCATAATCCCTCTATGATACCTATTGTAAAACCTTATTTACCACCGCCCGATGACTTAATGCCGGCTCTTGAAGAGATATTGTATAGTGGTTATATTGCTGAAGGAGAAAAAGTATATGAGTTTGAAAAAAAGTTTGGTAGCTATATTGAAAACCCGCTTTCAATTTCGCTGAATTCTGGAACCGCCGCTCTTCACATTGCGCTTTTGCTGGTGGGGATAAAACCAGGGGATGAGGTTATTAGTACTGTTTTGACGGCAGAACCTACCAATGTTGCAATTAAACTTGCTGGTGCGAAAGTTGTTTGGGCCGATGTACAAAAGGACACAGGTTTGCTGGACCCTGAAAGTGTGCGAAGTAAAATTACTTCAAAAACCAAAGCCATTATGCTGGTTCACTATGCTGGTATGGTTTGCGATTTGGACGCTTTCAATAGTATAAGTAAAGAATATAATATACCCATTATTGAGGATGCAGCACATGCATTGGGGGCGCGGTATAATGAAATGCCTATAGGAAGTAATGCTCCCTATACCATTTTCTCCCTGCAGGCTATAAAACATATGACGACTGTGGATGGGGGAGTTCTGGCGTTAAAATCACAGGCACACTATGACCAGGCCAGACGTTTACGCTGGTTTGGGTTGGACAAGAAGAAGCCAAGACTTGAAAATGATATTACTCAGGCTGGGTATAAATATCATATGAACAATGTAAATGCCACGATAGGGTTGATTCAGTTAAGGTATGTGCAGAGTATTGTTCAAAGTTATATTGATAACGGACAGTTTTTTGATAAAAGTTTGCAGGAAATTGCAGGTGTAGAGTTAATGAGGTATAATCATAATACACGGCCGTCGTATTGGCTATATACATGCCTCGTGGAAAATAGGACGGGTTTTATCAGGAAATTGGCAGAAAGCGGAATTACAGCTTCAGAATTACATCTAAGAAATGATCGCCACTCGCTATTTGCCGAATCGACATGTAGTCTTCCGATTTTTGATGAATTTTATAAGAGAATGGTTCATTTGCCATGTGGCTGGTGGCTTTCGAATGAGGACCGAGACAAGATAGTTCAGGTAATTAAAAATGGTTGGTAAATGATTTCTTTATATAAACCTTATATGCCGGATACTCTGCCCGAGTTAAATGCTATACTTCATTCCGGAGCATTAGCATACGGAAAATGGGGACGTCAGTTTGAAGCGGATTTAGGTAGGTATTTAGAAACAGACAAAATTATTACCGTTAACTCTTACAATGCTGCGATGCAGGTGGCTTTAACGGTTATTGGGATTGGACCGGGAGATGAGGTGATCGTATCGCCAATGAGCTGTCTGGCCTCCAATCAGCCCCTCGTAACCCAAGGTGCTACTGTAGTTTGGGCAGATATTGATCCAGCGACAGGTACTTTAAATCCAGAAAGCGTTAAGTCAAAAATTACATCAAAAACTAAAGCTATACTCCATAATCATCACTGCGGATATGCGGGTTATATTGATGAAGTAAATGAGATCGGCAGGTCAATGGGGGTGAAGGTAATTGATGATGCAATTGAAGCGTTCGGAACAGAATATAAAGGGCAAAAAATAGGAAGCCTTTCTACAGATATTACCGTATTTTCCTTTCAAACGGTTAGGTTGCCCAATACTATAGATGGTGGGGCGCTAAAATTTAATGATGAAGTGCTTTTAAACCGTGCCATATTGACGAGGGATCTTGGCGTGGATAGGTCCAGATTTAGAGATTCTAAGGGTGAAATTAGTAAAACTTGTGATATAGAACTTCCCGGATTTGGAGTAACTATGAGTGAAATTAACAGCTATATTGGATTTGAGCAATTAAAAGATTTACCAAAGCTCATCGATCGTCAACAAATAAATGGTACACGGTGGGCAGAGAAAATTTTGAAAGAAGTTGATGGTTGTTCTCTGGTAGGTACGGCTATAAATCAACGTCCAAATTATTGGGTTTTTGGCCTGCTATCAGATCGAAAAAATACATTAATGAGCGAATTACGGGCTATGGGCTACTATGCATCTGGTGTACATTTGCCAAACAATTTTTATTCTGTGTTTGGTGATCGGTCGGAATTGCCTGGAGTTAAAGATTTTTATTCAAAATTTCTGGCCCTGCCAAGCGGGTGGTGGACCAATATTACTGGCGATGATTAGCGTTAAGAAAATACAACACAAAGCCTGTAGTGAATCGATTCTCAATAAAATTTGTTCCATAAAGGCGCTCAACTGGAAGTATTCCGTTGAAAAGCAATTGAAATGGATTGAAGAGAATTTACATGAAAGTGATATCCACCTTTTGCTGGAACTTGATTCGTCGCCTATAGCTTACGCTAACCTGGTTGCAGTCACTGCAATGATTAATAATAGGGAACAGTTAGTTTATGGAATAGGAAATGTATGTACAAGTGTTAAGGGAATGGGATATGGAAATTTAATTATGCAAGAAATTAATAGCGCGGTTAAAGACCTAAAACAGCCAGGTATTTTATTCTGCAGATCTGAATTGATCAATTATTATAAAAAATTTGGCTGGAAGCTGATAGCTCCGCCCAAAATCTCTCCCAAATTGCCCAATACTTTGACCTTTAACTTATTTGAAAAAATTGAATCTTTTTCTTATACAGGTAAAAATTTTTAAGCAGGTTAAAATTTGAAACCAGTATATTCATGAAGAAAAATTTTTTTTATAACGCTTTACTTACTACTTCGAATCTAATATTTCCTTTAATTACTTTTCCGTATGTAAATAGAGTGTTGGATCCGGAAGGTATCGGTAAGGCCAGTTTCGCCACTTCTTTTGTGCAAGCCTTTATGATAATCTGTTCTCTGGGTGTGCCATATTACGGAATACGCGAAATTGCGAAAACCAAATCTGATATTGAAAAAAGAAGCCTACTTGTTTTAGAACTTACTATTATCAAAATCATTGTTAGCTTATTTGCGCTTGTAATTTATTTCGCACTTGTTTTTAATGTGCCAACGTTAAAGAGTTCATTAATTTTTTTCCTTTTTGGTTCTTTATCCATTTTGATTGGGATTTTTGATTTTAATTATTTTTTCTCTGCACTGGAAAATTTTCGGTATATAACCGTAAGATCCGTTTTTTTTCAGATCGTGTCCGTAGTACTCACATTTAGCTTAATAAAAGACCAGCATGACGTCCTACTATTTTTTCTGATTCCTATTATAATCACGTTTTTTAATACCATCGTGAATATAGCCTATCTGAAAAATTTTTTGATCTTTCCAAAAATTTCACTTGTTGGTTTACGAAAACATGTACTTCCGTTAATTACAATGTTTTCTATTATTTTGTTCAGCAGTTTGTATAATGTTTTGGATACTACAATTCTTGGCTTTTTAACCGATGATGGTACTGTAGGTTACTATTCAACTGCGACCAAGCTCAACAAAATTCCTATTGCTATTATTATGACCCTGGCGCCGGTGCTGCTTCCCAGAATGGCAGCAGAAGTTGGTAAACGGAATTTTCAGGAAGTAAGCCGACTAGCCAATAAGGCAATTGAGGTAATCCTGCTAATTGGCGTACCAATTACTTTTGGAATTCTTTGCACTTCCAGTCTGCTTATTTTTATTTTTGCCGGCGAAAAGTTTGTTGATGCAATATTGACCCTGCAACTTATGAGCCCACTTGCGCTAATAATTGGCGTTACGACTTGTTTTAGTACACAAATCTTAGTCCCTTTTGGAAATGAAAAGCTAGTATTGAGGGCGGTGCTTTTCGGAATGATTCTTAGTTTGGGTCTTAATTTTTATTTGATCCCTTATATTTCTCAAAATGGAGCTGCGATATCTGCTTTATGCACCGAATTGTTGGTGTTAGTAATGTGCTACTGGTATTCAAAAAAGCTAATGAAAATAAATATGCCTTACCAATTATTTTTAACGAACGTGATAGTTTGTATTCCTTTTTTTGGCATTTCATATTTAGTTAAGCAAAATATCGAAACAGATATTCTTTCTTTTATCTTAATAGCAGGAAGTTGTGTGCTTTATTATTTAACAATTCATCTTTTTGTTTTAAAAACGCAGATTTTTTGGACTTTGATTAACGCGGCAATGGCTAAAATTAAAATGATATTAAAGTATGAAAATTGACAATATTTATTCATCAAGAAAAAATAATACCGAGGTATATTCTGACTTGATATATGAGTGGGAAGATGTTATAGCAGAGTCGCTCAACATTCCCATTCGGTCTACAGGAAAAACCTTTGCCAGAGGAATGAGGTTATTCGACAGGATTTGCGACAGGGCAGGATTTTCGAAAATACTTCAGGCAATTAATAAAAAAATTAAGCCTAATTCTTATACTTTAATATATCATTTGTATCCAGTAAAAAGTTTTGGATTTAAAGTATTTTCAGATAAAATCCCCTATCTCATTGACTTCGATAAAAATGTGGATATTGATAAATTCAATCAGGTATATGCTAATTGTAGGCTCATTCTTGTGTCAAGCTTAAACGCCTATAATATGTTAAAGGCCGCAAACTGCCCTTTAAATTTGGCGCATCTACCGCTCGGAATCTCCGATAAACATCGCCTTTGGACCCAAACAAATAATAAAAAATATGATGTAATTTTCGTCAGAACTAACGCTATCATGCTGGAGTACACAAAAAAGTATGCTTTCCGCCATCCTGAATTCAATTATGTGATCCGCACTTGGGCTGGTAACGAAATGTATCGAAACAATGTATATGTATCGAATAAGGATGGTATTTTGGGAGAGTTTTCAGAAAGGGAAGACTATTTGAGGCTGTTAAGAAGTTCCAAAATAGCAATATATTCAACGCCGGGTTGTGACGAGCCAGCGTCAAAATTTATTAATCATGTTACACCCAGTCTTTTTGAATTTGTGGTAAATGGCTGTAAAATTATCGCCAGATATCCGGAAAATGAAGAAACAAGAGATTTTGAATTATCCATAATTTCGCCAAGTGTAAATTCTTACGAGGAATTTGAGCAGCAAATAAGTCAAAAAATAGGGGATCGATCGGAACAATATTTAACTCAGAGCAGCGCCTTTCTTCAAAAAGTCTATATGAGTAAAAGAATTCAAAAATTAAAAGAAATACTAAAAACCAGTTAATATGAAGAAGTTTATTGTAATAACCTCAATATTTGAACCAACGGAAGCAGTAAAAAAATTTGCAGAATTATCAGACTACAAATTGATCGTAGTTGGGGATAAAAAAACACCGGATAACTGGCAGTACAGTAACGTAGTATATCTATCAATTGATGCTCAGTTAGCTATGGAGTCCAAACTCGCTCAGTCGCTCCCATATAACCATTATTGCAGAAAAATGATGGGATATATTTACAGCCATAGAGAAGCCGGAGACATCATCATAGATACTGATGACGACAATATTCCTACTGATAGCTGGGCATTTCCCGAATTTGAAGGAACATTTGACATGATTCCTGCAAATAAAGGCTTCTTCAATATTTATGATTATTTTACCGATCAAAAAATCTGGCCCAGGGGCCTGCCCCTGCATTTGATTAATGCGGATACTGACACAAATGATTTGATTAAATCTCAAACGAAGGTCGGAATTTGGCAAGGTCTAGCGGATGAAGACCCTGATGTTGATGCTATTTACCGTTTAACAAGCGATGTTCCTTGTGTATTTAAAAAACGCACACCGATTGTTTTGGGCGAAAATTCCTTAGCGCCTTTCAATACGCAAAATACCGCTATCGTTAAAGAGCTATTTCCATTGTTATATCTTCCCTGCCACGTCACTTTTAGATTTACAGATATCCTTAGAGGCACTATTGCGCAACCGATATTGTGGAGTGCAGGTTTTAGTTTAGGCTTCACCGATGCAACAGTTATTCAGAAACGCAACCCTCATGATTATTTCAAAGATTTTGTTTCAGAAATACCTATGTACCTCAATAATGAGAAAGCAGCGCAAATAGCTCAAAAGATTTCACTTGCTCAAAATTCGGTAGCAGATAATTTATATAATGTTTATCAGGAATTGGAAAAAAATCAAATAGTGATTCCTGAAGAAATCAAGCTTTTAGAAGCTTGGCTGGAGGATATAAGCATCAGGTAATTATCAGTTCCTTAATGCAGTAAGCTAATTCAAAGCTTTGGTAAATAAAATAAAGATGAAGCCACTATTGTCAATAGTCATTGCGACAAAAAATAGAGAAATGTATTGCATTGCAGCCATTAATTCTATTTTGGAGTATGGATATGGCAATTTGAATATTGCTATCTCAGATAATAGCGCCTCAACTAAAGTATTGCAATACGTTGAGGAGCTTAAAGATCCACGTATCACTTATCGTTACGATAGTGGAAATGTTTCGTCTATCGAAAATTTTAACCGTGCTATGAACCTGGCAACGGGAACCTATGTTATTTTAATTGGCGACGACGACACTATACTACCCAAATGTATAAAATTAGCAGAGTGGGCGTTTAAAAATAATGTAGATTCGGTTTGTTCAACTGATTCAGCTATTTACTATTGGCCGGGTGCCTTGAAGCAATTCCCGGGAGGCTACCTGGCTTATAAAGAGGGTGGCGGCGATTTAAAAAAAATCGATAGCAGAGCCTATTTAAGAAAATTGCTTAACAATGGTTTGCAGCATTATTTATTATATCCCTTGCCCAAAACCTATCACGGACTGGTAAAAAAATCGGTACTGGACGCTATTAAACACAGAACAGGGCATTATTACGGAGGCTTAAGCCCTGATATATATTCCTGCGTTGCATTGTCATGCATGGTAAAAGATCATTATGTCGTAAGCGAAGCTCTGTCTATTGCGGGGGTCTGCCGAACCAGTACCACCGCCGACAATATTGTAGGAACTCATTCAGGAGAAATTGCCGACGCTCCGCATCTCAAATTCAGAGGGCCCTATGTTTGGGATTCTAGGGTGCCTGCATTTTACAGCGTAAATACTATTTGGGCCGAGTCGGGCGTAAAAGCCCTGGAGGAATTACAGGAGTATTCTTTGTTAAAGGAACTGAATTTATATAGATTACTGGTTATTGCAGACATAAATAATAAAAAATTTATACCGAAAATCTTAACGAGAGAAAAGGATATTTTCAGAAAACAGCAGAAGCTTTCGAATATAAAATTCCAGCTCCGGTACTCTAAAAATTTTATGCAGGTGCTGGCAAGAAAAATATTTCGAGTAATCGAAAAAAAATTATTTAGCCGCAAATCGGTAGTGTTGACCAATATTAGAGATATTAATTTAGCGGTTAAAAAAATTACAAACGGTTAACAGAAACCATGCTTTATTACATATTACCTTATATTTTTTTATTGTTGGTGACATTGTATTTTTACTACAATCGTCAAATAAAGCAAATCGGGTTCTTTCATTTATTTTTTGCATTATTTCCCGCGTTTCTTATTGCCATTCTCCGCGGCGATGTAGGCACGGACACCCTTAATTATCTCGGCTTTTTTGAAGGCAAATTGATCAATCCTGAAATGGGAGAGCAATATGAGCCTGGTTTTGAGTTATTGGGCTGGATAATGAGCATGACAGGCATGTCGCCCCGGTTTAACGTGGCACTGGTAGCAGTTATCACCACCTGGATTCTTTGCAAATCTTTTTCAAGGTCGAAACCTGAAATGATGCTTTTTAGTTTGTTGATTTTCCCAATGTATTATTGGGATTTTACCATGAATGGCATCAGGTATGGATTAAGTTTTTCAATTGTTACAATTGCCATCGACGCCTTGTACCGACATAAATATCTTAGATTCCTTATCCTTTCGATTATCGCGGTATCCATCCAGTATTCAGCCCTGCTTATAGTTTTAGTATTTTTGTTCCCGCTAGTGAAAAAGAGATACCTGGTTTTAATAATTGGGGGTTTTATAGGATTGTTAGCGGTATTACCCAATGCCTTTGAATTTTTTATGACGAGGCTGTATGATAAACAGGATGCATATAAAGATTTAACTGCTCCGTCCGGCTTGTCGGGGCTGGCGCCGTTATCTTTCTTTCTCATCTTATACGTAGTGTTTATTGTTTATGGCAAGGGCAAGTTTTTCCTGCTTCATATACTTCTAATTGGAGAAATATTATCCTTTATAATAGCTCGTTACACTTATGCAGGATTACGTTTGCAAGGTGTTTTTGTATTTGCTATCATATTATTCGCAAAAAATAATTATAAATATATTGATCGCCCCAATCGATATTTTAGATATATAATCGTGCTAAATTTCCTGGCCTTTCTTATTTTTATTAAAAATATTGTTGTAATTGTTCCTGGGGATCGGGCTCCATTTTTGCCTTATAAATTTTATTGGGAGGAAAAAGATTAATATGAATCAAAATCCAACTATAAGCGTTATAATTCCCTTATACAATGCTGCTAAAACAATAGTACAATCATTGAAAAGTGTATTAAACCAACATTATTCTAAAATTGAGATAATTATTGTAAATGATGGGAGTACAGACAATTCAAAGGAGATTGTCGAGGATTTTATTTTGCGAGAAAACTTACAGGAGAAAATTTTACTAATTGACAAAATAAATGGCGGCGTATCTAGCGCAAGAAATTTGGGAATAAAAAGATCTACTGGTGAATTGATCGCCTTACTTGATTCAGATGATGTATGGTTACCTGGTAAATTACATGCTCAAGTTGCAGCTCTAAAAAAATATGGAGTCGATTTCGTTGGAACTTTGCATAATAATCAAAGTTTGGCGTTTCCCTATAAGTTGGAGCATGACATTTACAAAGTTACTCTAAAAAAGATGTTAATTAAAATGGCTCCCTCAACGATAACATCATTATTTAAAAGGGAGCTTATTCAAAAAGCAGGGTTTTATGATGAAAAGCAAAAATATTCGGAAGACGCTAATTTATGGATGCGATTCGCCAAAAATGGTAAGATGATAATTTTGAATCAGAACTTTGCAATAGCAGGAGGTGGAAAGCCTCTATTTGGTCATAGCGGTCTTTCCGGAAATTTGAAAGGAATGTACTTGGGTGAGCTTAAAAATCTTAACGACATTCTCCGTTTGAAATATATAAATATATTACTGTATATTCTATTCGCTACTTACGTGACGTTTAAGTATTGGAGGAGGCAATTAATCGTGAAAATGAGAAGGTAATGATGTATAAAATATTTTGGATTCTAAGGGCGCTTTTTTATGCTCCTTTTTTTGGACGTTTTGGAATGCCAAGTTATATGGGGAGACCTACCTATCTTTCGAATGTCAGGCGCATTTTTGTAGGAAATAACGTCCGAATTTTTCCACATGTGAGAATGGAGGCTGTGGGGAAAGAAGGTCGTATTGTAATTGGAAATAATGTGGGTATCGGTCAAAACGTTCATATTACCAGTGGCTCGGAATTAAAAATCGGAGACGGCACTGCTATTTTAGCCAATGTATTTATAACTAATATAGATCATAGCTACGAAGAAATTGGTATCCCCGTTCTATCACAAAGAAATATTATTAAAACAACGGAAATTGGTTCAAATTGTTTCATTGGAATTGGGGCCGCAATTCAAGCGGGTACAATTCTTGGTATGCATTGCATCGTAGGAGCAAACTCTGTAGTAAGAGGTGTTTTTGATGATTATTGCGTAATTGTAGGCGCGCCAGCGAAAGTTGTAAAAAAATATAATCCCGAAAAAAAAGTTTGGGAGAAAATAGATAATTAAATGAAAAAAATTCTTATTACCGGAGGAGCCGGTTTTATTGGAAGTAATTTGGCATTAAGGCTGATACAAAGGGGTTATTACGTAACGGTTTTAGACAACCTGTCCCCACAGATACATGGGAGCAATCCTGAGACTACATCACCACTTTACAACAGTATAAAAAACAAGGTTCAATTTATTCGAGGAACAGTGACTTCAAAGCCCGATCTTGAAAAATCCTTGAAAGACCAAGACGTAATTGTGCACCTGGCTGCGGAAACAGGTACGGGTCAGTCTATGTATGAGATAGAAAAGTACACGAATGTCAATATCGGAGGAACAGCTTTAATGCTGGATATTCTGGCGAATCAATCCCATTCGGTGAAAAAGGTAGTAGTTGCGTCTTCCCGTTCCATTTACGGGGAAGGTAAATATCTTCATCCAAGTTATGGTGTTGTTTACCCAACCCATAGATCCGAGGCAGATATGCAGGCAGGTAATTTTGAAGTAAAATATAAGGACGATCAGGTTTTGAAATTGATGGCGACTGACGAGTTAGCCACCATACACCCATCATCGGTTTATGGAATTACTAAGCAAAACCAGGAACAGATGGTTATGACGGTATGCCCTACGCTTGGAATACAGCCCGTTGCGTTTAGATACCAAAATGTTTATGGTCCAGGCCAATCTCTTTCCAATCCTTACACTGGTATTTTATCTATCTTTTCCACTCAAATAAGAAATGGCAACCCCATTAATATTTTTGAGGATGGAAAAGAGAGCCGCGACTTTGTATTTATCGACGATGTGGTTGCTGCAACAATATTGGGCATCGAAAATGAAAAGGCAGGGGGTGAGGTTTTTAATGTAGGTCTGGGCAAGGCAGTTAATGTACTTTCTGTTGCCCAAGCCCTGATTAACAACTATGGGATAGACGTTCCGGTCCATATTACCGGTTCGTATCGCTTGGGTGATATCAGACATAATTTTGCAGATTTAACCAAAATCAGAACATTGCTTGGTTTTGAGCCATCTTTTACTTTCGATCAAGGCATTGCGCAATTTACCAATTGGGTGCTAACGCAGGAAGTACAGGAAGATAAGCTCACAAGATCCTTAGAGGAAATGGAAGCAAAAGGGCTGTATAATAAAAATAAAAGCAATGAATCTTAGGCAGGGCGTTGAAGGGAAAAGGATATTGTTTTTTTCAATTCAAACATTTCGTCTTGAACAGGAGATTACCAATAAGCTAACAGAAAATGGAGCTATTGTAACATATTTTGATGAACGCCCGTCTAACAGCAATTTTACCAAGGGGATTATTCGCTTAAAAAGAAAGATTTATCAGCAAAGAATTGATGAATATTATTCTAAAATATTGAAACAAATAGAACACGAAAGTTTTGATTACCTGTTTGTGAATCGTGGAGAGGTGATCACTGCTACTTTTCTGGAACAGTTTAAAAAGATTAATCCGCAATGCGAATTGATTTATTTTACATGGGATTCATTTTCTAACCACGGACACCCAACAACAATTCTTAAATATTTTGATAAAAGGTTTACGTTTGACCGCGAAGATGCTGTGAAATTTAATATCGGGTTTCGACCGTTGTTTTTTCTCGACAAGTTCCAAAATATTAGCAAAACCGACTCTGTAGAATATGTGTATGATCTTCTTTTTATTGGAACTGCTCATTCCGACAGATACGTCATCAGCAACAAATTAGTAAGTTGGTGTAAAATGAATAATCTTACATTTTTTACATACTATTTTATACATAGTAGGGCCGTATTTTTTTTTAAAAAGATATTTGATCAATCATTCAAACAGTTCGAATATAAAAAGATGAGCTTCAATAGTTTAAGTTCGGAACAAATAATTGATCTGTATAAAAAATCCAAGGTGGTTTTGGATATTAATCATCCAGGTCAAAAGGGACTTACCATGAGGACTTTTGAAGCTATTGGGGCGCGAAAAAAAGTGATAACTACGAATGCGGAAATAAAGCGATATCCTTTTTATAGTCCACAAAATTTCTTTATTATTGACAGAGATAATATTAAAATCGATTTGGATTTTTTTGTTTCGGATTATTATCCAATACCGGAGGCCCTTTACAAAAAATGCTCCATGGAAGGATGGCTGTCAGATTTGTTTTTAAAACCGGAATCGGAAGATTGGAAAACCTTGGTAGGTTAAACCATAAACCATCTGTAAAGGGTGAGTAATTTCGAAAGGTAACAATATATGCGAAAATCGGTTCCCATAGAGAAAATTAAAAAATGCGGTAAAAATTTTTATAAAATGGGCTTTGATAACTTTAAATGATGATAGCCAGGTAATACGATTTAGTATGGTAATAGGTTGATTAAAAAATAAAACCCATAGAGGTAAACGATTAAACTTAACTTTTCCTAAAAAAAAACTAATGAATAAGACAATTTTATTGGGACTTAATGAACTTAATTTTGATTATATCAAAAAATATACTGTATCTGGTCACTTACCTAACTTCAAGAAACTATTCTCGGAGTATGGTTATGCAGAAACGACCTCTGAAAGTAAATATGAGCTTTTAGAACCATGGATTCAATGGGTGACCATTCATACCGGAAAAACATACGATGAGCATAAGGTGTTTAGGTTGGGTGATATCGTTGATAGGAAAGATCTCACTCAATTATGGGAAATTGCTGAATCTAAAGGACACACCGTTGGCGCCGTTTCTCCTTTTAATGCTGATAATCGGCTGCGAAATCCGCTTTTTTTCGTTCCAGATCCCTGGACCAAGACACCGGCATCCGGTTCTAAGCTGTTAAAAGATCTCTCTGCAGCCGTGTCCCAATCTGTAAACGACAATGCTAGTGAAAAAGTTAACTCGTCTTCAGCCGTGGCTATTATAAAGTCGCTGATGACCTATGTCCCTTTTCGCGACAAATTTAAATACTTTGGTTTGTTATTGAAGGTGAAATCCAAAGTAGGTATAAAAGCGGCCATTTTGGATAGGCTCCTGGGTGATGTATTCGTATCAAACTGGAATAAGCATAAACCAGAATTTTCCTCGCTATTTTTAAATTCCGGCGCCCATTTTCAGCACCACTATATGTTCAATTCAAAAGTTTATGACGGAGAGTTTAAGAATCCCGAGTGGTATTGCCCTGCGGATCAAGATCCCCTATTATTGATTTTAAAAATTTATGACGACATTTTAGGGAAGTTGTTTAACACTACAGCACGGTTATTCATCGCAACTGGTTTACATCAGGAGCCTCACGGAAAAGTTACTTTTTACTGGCGTTTAAAAGAGCACGCCCGTTTTCTAGATCAAATAGGGGTGTCATATAAGGAAGTGTTACCCAGGATGTCTAGAGATTTTTTAGTTAAGTTTAATAGTGAAGAGGAAGCGAAGAATGCCGAGCAAATTCTGAAATCATTTGTTTCTCCGGAGGGGTCAGAGATTTTTAATGTTGATTACAGGGGGAATGAATTGTTTATTGAGTTGATTTATTCCAAAAACATAGATGACACATTTTTTATTAAATCAATCGAACTAAATCAAACTATAGAGGCGTTTAAGAAATACATATCCTTTGTGGCCATTAAAAATGGTCAACATCATGGCATCGGATACTTTATTGATACTAGTAGGAAGACACCGGAAATGGCAACTATGCCGTTAACCAATGTTTTTGAAATAATAAAAAATTCATTTTAGCTGTTGGGTCGGCAAATATGTAGAAACCTGTCGAAGAAGAAAATTATGAAGGTTGCGTGTATCTTTTTTACATTTATTTTGAGTTATTTTTATTCCAATGGTCAAGAGATCTTTTTGGCCAAGAACGGCCATTCAGAATATCAGATAGTAATACCGGAAAAGGCAACTCAAGTGGAAAAAATAGCGTCAAATGAACTGCAAAAATACTTAAGGCAGATAACCGGTACTTTCATTCCTGTTGTGTCGGAATTTAAACTCCGCAGGAAAAAAGAAATATTAGTAGGGAATGTAAGGGGTTATCGGGTGTCGGTTGATCACGAGGACGGTATTCTGATAAAGACGGCAAAAGATAAGCTAATTATTTCTGGAGGCCGAAGAAAAGGGGTGCTATATAGTGTTTATACCTTTTTGGAAGAATTTTTAGGTTGCCGTAGATATACTAAAGAGGTGAGTTTTATTCCATCAAACAGAAATCTTTCTATCGCTAATGACATAGATTTGAGCCGAAATCCAGCGTTTGATTATAGAAATGCGCTTTTCGAAGATGATATTGATAAAACATTTGCTGACTGGCATAAAATGAATTATTTCTTTGAAGACCGTATGTATCCAGCTCATTCCTTATCTTGGTTTTTACCGGCGGAAAAGTATTTTGTGCAGCATCCTGAATATTACGCGCTGATTAATGGTAAAAGAAATCCGGCTCAGGTTTGTTTTAGCAACCCTGACGTATTTAAAGTCGTCAAGGGTGTGTTGCAACATGAAATTAACGCAAGGCCTAACAACAAAGTATGGTCGGTAAGTCATCCGGATTATCCTTTCAGTTGTAGCTGTAATCTATGTAAACCTAAGCATGATAACGGGAATGGATTTATTGAAACACTGCTTCCCTTTGTGAACAAAATGGCTGACGCCTTTCCTGACAAGATTATCAGCACACTAGCGTATAACCAGTCAATGCTCCCGTCAAAAACCCTAAAGCCCCGGAAAAATGTTGAGATAATGTTTTGTTTCACGAACACTAATAGAATGCAGCCGCTCAAAACGGCGAATGACCCCCAGTCGGTGGCCTGTAGATCAGCATTAGCAAAGTGGCAGCAACAGACAGCCAATATTTTTATATGGGATTACGCAGCCAATTACTTTCACTCGATGTCCCCATTTCCTAATTGGTCCACATATCAAGATAACATACAGTTCTTTAGAAGCCTGTCGATAAAGCAAGTTTTTGAACAAGGTACTGGACGTCAAAAAAGTGAGTTTTCTGAACTTCGCTCTTATTTGTTGGCAAAGCTTTTATGGAACCCAGAGCTGGATGTGGATAATACAATAAATGAATTTTTAAATGCCTATTACGGTCCGGCTTCGGGATATTTAAAAAAGTATCTGGATTTGATAAGCAAGTTTGCAAGAGCGGGCAGTTCTGCCGTTCCCATTACTGAATATAGTAGCCCCCTGGCTGCTCGTCAAACTTATCTAAGCAATCAGCACCTTCGGGATTACAATCAAATATTCGATAGTGCAGAAAGGGCTGTAAAAGATAATAGGACATTTTTAAACCGCGTTAAAAAAGAACGCTTAGCATTATCCTATGCGGAAATCGAAATTGGAAAGGAAAATCTAAAGCGACAAAAAAATATAACTTCTACAGCAGCATTACAAAACAAAGTTGCTTCATTCTCTGCTAACGCGAAGTTACTCGGCGTTTCTTTTTTGTCGTTTGGCGAACGATCTCCCGATCAATACAAAATGCAAACCTTTTCCGAAATAAATAGCAAATAAATGGCAGAAAAACAAATAAATCGACCACAGATTCTAAGCTGTGATCTTCATAACGACAAAAGGGGCACATTGACATTTGCTAATAAATTTGACATGCGTGCTGTGAAACGTTTCTATATGATCAGCCACCCATCAACAAAAGTAGTTAGGGCCTGGCAGGGGCATAAAGTGGAGCAAAAGTGGTTTTTCGTAATCAAGGGTAGGTTTCATCTGAATTTGGTTGAGCCAGATGACTGGGCTCAGCCCTCTGAGAATCTTAAACCTGAGGTATTCGATCTCGATAGTCAACAACCGAGCATACTTTATGTTCCGGGAGGCTTTGCTACGGGGTTCAAAGCATTGGAGCCCGAATCTCAAATAATGGTTTTTTCGGACTGTTCAGTAGAGGAGTCAAGAAAAGATGATTACAGATTTGACGATGGGCTTTGGGTGGATTGGCACAATTGCTAAGGAAATTAATTGTAGTCTTGTTTATATAACTAACTATTATTAGAATATCGTTAAAAGTAATTCTTACGCGTAATCTTAATTCAGTTATCAGGACTAGCAAATACTTATATTTGCTGCCCAAGTATTTTAAATATATCAATGAAAACAGCATTAATTAGCGGTATCACCGGCCAGGATGGGGCTTATTTAGCAGAGTTCCTTTTAAAAAAAGGATATGATGTGCATGGCATAAAACGCCGGACTTCTTTGTTTAATACGGATCGTATCGATCATTTATACGAGGATCCACACGAAGAAAATAAGAAGCTTACGCTTCACTATGGGGATTTAACTGACTCCATGAACCTGACGCGCATTATACAAGAAGTGCAGCCGGATGAGATCTACAACCTGGCGGCTATGAGCCATGTTAAAGTTAGTTTTGATACGCCCGAATACACAGCTAATGCCGATGGTATTGGAACCCTCCGCATTCTGGAAGCTGTTCGGCTTTTAAATCTGACTGGGAAAACAAGAATTTACCAGGCTTCTACGTCTGAATTGTACGGGTTGGTCCAGGAAGTGCCTCAAAAAGAAACGACACCTTTTTATCCGCGCTCGCCCTATGCAGTAGCTAAACTCTACGGATACTGGATCACAGTTAACTACAGGGAGGCTTATGGTATGCATGCCAGCAACGGTATTTTGTTTAACCATGAATCGCCGATACGGGGGGAGACTTTTGTTACACGTAAAATCACCCGTGCTATCAGTCGCATTGCGCTGAATGCACAAAGCAAATTATACCTTGGCAATCTCGATGCGCAGCGCGACTGGGGCCATGCCAAAGACTATGTGAAAGCCATGTACCTGATTTTGCAACAGGATAAAGCGGATGATTATGTTATCGCAACCGGCGTAACCACTACGGTAAGGGACTTTGTAAAAAAATCCTTCGCTTATGTGGGCGTTACGGTTCGAAGCGAAGGCGAGGGTGTAAAGGAAAAGATTTTAATCGATAGCATCGATGAAACTGTCTTCAGTGAAAAAGCGGGAAGCGATTACCTGGATGCGTTTAAAAAGAGAATCAATGAAGTGGTGGCAGAAGTGGATCCAAGGTATTTCAGGCCAACAGAAGTTGAGTTGCTGATAGGCGATCCGACTAAATCAAAAGAGGTATTGGGATGGACGCCGGAATATGATCTGGACGGTTTGATAAAAGATATGATGCAGTCTGACGTACACCTGATGAAGAAAAATGATTTATTGAAACGTAATAACTATGCGGCGTTGAATTATTATGAATAAGACGGATAAAATATATGTGGCGGGGCACAGGGGACTGGTGGGCTCCGCAATATGGAAAAACCTGCAGGAAAAGGGATATACCAATCTGGTCGGAAGAACCAGTAAAGAACTGGATTTAAAAAATGCTGAAGCCACTTCAGCATTTTTTAATGCAGAAAAACCGGATTATGTGATACTTTCAGCGGCCCGTGTGGGAGGTATTGTGGCGAATAATGTTTACAGGGCTGATTTCATTCATGAAAACCTGGCTATACAGCAAAATGTCATCGACAATTGCTATAGAACCGGCGTAAAAAAGCTGCTGTTTTTGGGCAGCACCTGCATTTATCCCAAAGATGCCCCTCAGCCCATTAAAGAAGATAGCCTGTTGACGGGGCCTTTGGAAATTACCAATGAGCCGTATGCTATTGCCAAAATTGCGGGGATCAAAGCTACGGAAAGCTTCAACCTGCAATATGGTACGAACTATATTTCGGCGATGCCTACTAATTTATATGGGCCCAATGATAATTTCAATCTCGAAAAAAGCCATGTGCTGCCGGCTTTGATCCGGAAGTTTTTATTGGCTAACTGGCTGAAGTTAGAGAACTGGATGGCGATTAAAGGGGATTTGGATAAGCGGCCCATTGAGGGTGTCAATGGCAGTTCAAATCACCAGGAAATAATAAGCGTTTTGGCCAGGTATGGCGTAACCTCGCAGTCAGTAGAAATTTGGGGCAGCGGCCAGCCGCTGCGGGAATTTTTGTGGAGCGAAGACATGGCCGATGCCTGTGTTTTTTTAATGGAGCGGATTGATTTTTCTGACCTGAGAAAAGATGCGTCGCAAAAGCGGAATTTTCATATTAATATCGGTACCGGCCGGGAAATCTCAATTAAAGGGCTTGCAGAGCTTATCAAAGAAAAAATCGGTTACACTGGCGACATTGTATTTAATAGGGATAAGCCCGACGGAACGATGCGCAAGCTTACCGACGTTAGCAAAATTCATGCGCTGGGGTGGCAACATTCTGTTGATATTGATGAAGGGATTTCGAAGATATTAAGCTGGTATTTGTAGCCATCAATTATTAATCATCCTCCTTCAATAACTTCGTCAGCTGCAAGGTAATGATCCGTTTTACAGGACGAACAAAGAGGCGTACAAAATGGCTTTTGGGGGCCATGGCTTCCATGTTTTCCAGCACGGAAACGACTTCAATATAGATCATCACGTAGAGCATGATGTCTCCAAACAGCCAGGCAAACTGGCGGCCCAATTGTTCGCTCGAAACGGTAACGATATTTAAAATGACAGCCGCCACGATCACACAGCCGCCATATTGCAACAGTTTGATGACGGACTGGCGCAGGCGGCCCGATGTCCGCTGCTGGCCCGTAAAAGCGGCTTTTAAGATGCCGAAAACAAAATCAAGTAAAAAGACAACGAGCAGCCAGCTCAGCAGGTAGCCGTCCGGCCAGTAGTGTATAAAAGGTTTCATGGTGTTGGTTAGTTGGGGGTGCATAAATGATGAATTAAAAAGCCAAACAAACTGCCTTACGGGGCAGCTTGTTGGCGGGGCAGGAGGGCTTAGATGGTGGCTCTCCTGCTTTCCACTTCAGCAATAAAAGCGGCGGTTTCTTCCAGCTCGCGTTCAACCCGCTGCAAGTCCAGCTCTTTTTCGAGCAGGGCCACGTCGCCATAATTATTGCGACGGGTTTCCAGCAGGAAAATGCTGTACTCGGCGCGGATCTTCTTGTTCTGGTTTTCTACCTTCAGGTTGCCTTCCGGCAGGCCTGCGATGATAGAATCCAGCACTTCAAGTTCCGCCTGTTTACCGGCAAGCTCCGCAGCAATGCTGACTGATTGGTCGGCATACTGTTGCTTCTGACGGCCGAGGGAAAGCTTTTTCCACTCCAGGTCTTGCTGTTCTTTGGTAGCGATGCTTAGTACCGCATCGCAGTCGCTCACGCTGGTGAGCTGCTGTACTGAATAGTCTGGCATAAAGGTGTTTTTTAAAGTGAAACAATAGGGCAAACCTACAGCCGCCAACAGCCGTTTAGCGCAGCCGTTGGGGCTTTTTAGAAGTTTTTAGCAATTGCGGAAATGAAGAGGCTTCACAGTGGATGCGGTCAAAACGCCCTGCCGGCAAGGATTTGAGGCCATCGTGTAAACATCGGCCCACCTTATTGTGACAAAATTTTTTGTTACACTTTAAAAACGTAACAAAAAAAATGTCACAAATTTGTGACACAGTTGAAATTTTTTTTCAAAAATGTAACAAATCAAAAAACGCGTGATGACCGGCGCGAAGATCTTAACCGGTCATTGCAGATGCGATAAAAAAATACGGCTATAAAGATTTACAAAATCTCCGGCTCGCAGGGGTTGCTTCGGCCGCTTTGAAAAGTTGAATTCGATTTTGCTTTAGATAATATTTTGTTAAACGCCTTTTTATTAGAATAATTTCAATACGAGTGAGTATTGTTTGGTTTGGTTAGAATATTTCAAATGATATATTTGCGTCTGATTAAAACGATGCTTATATGAAAAACATTCAATTAACCAGCTTGCAGCAGTTAGGGATTTTTCCCCAAAGCCTGCATTACCAGTTATCCTCCACTCAATTACAGACCCATGCCATGAATCAAAAAGGGGGAGTACTCAGCAGCACCGGCGCCTTAGTTATTCGTACCGGTAAATTTACAGGCCGCTCACCAAAAGATAAGTTTATTGTGCAGGACGATCTGACAAAAGAGACTGTGGATTGGAACGAGTTTAATAATCCTATTTCTACCGACCAATTTGAGGTAATATTTCAGGCCTCCATCAGCTTTTTAAATAGCCACCCGCAATTATATATTAATGATGTTTACGCGGGTGCTGATAAAGACCACCGAATCAGTTTCCGCATCATCAACCAATTGCCAGCGATGAGTTTGTTTGTAGCCAATATGTTTATCGCGCTCAGTAGTCAGTTGCCACCGTTCACTGAACCCGACTGGCATGTGTTAGTTGCTCCGGATCTGGAGCTTAACCCGGAAAAATGCGGCACACGGCAATCCAACGCAACGGTCATCAATTTTAAAAGAAAAATTATAATTATTGCCGGTTCGGGCTACACCGGCGAAATAAAAAAATCTGTATTTACGGTTTTGAACTACCTGCTTCCATTACAAAAAAAGGTATTAAGTATGCATTGTGCTGCCAACCAGGGTGCAGATGGCGCTACAGCACTTTTTTTTGGTTTAAGCGGCACCGGCAAAACCACCTTAAGTACCGACCCTTTAAGAAAGCTAATTGGTGATGATGAACATGGATGGTCGGCAAAAGGGATTTTTAACTTTGAGGGGGGATGCTATGCAAAGTGTATGAAGCTCGATGGTAATAAAGAACCGGCTATCTTCAATGCGATCAAAGCAGGCGCTATCGTAGAGAACACCCCTTTTTTCAAAAACACAAATCAAATTAATTTCGATAGCGATGCCATTACGGAGAATACCAGGGTTTCTTACCCCTTATCGCATATAAGTAACCGGGTGATACACGGCACAGGTAAAGCGCCAAAACATATCATCTTTCTCACTTGTGATGCTTTTGGAGTATTGCCTCCGCTATCCAGGCTTACGCAACAACAGGCTATCTATTACTTTTTAAATGGTTACACCGCCAAAATTGCGGGTACAGAAGCGGGGATAAAAGAACCCAAACCAACCTTCAGCGCCTGTTTTGGCGCGCCATTTATGCCTTTGGCGCCGATGGTCTACGCGGGCTTACTCCAGGAAAAATTAAATCACCATAAAGTAAAAGTATGGATGGTAAATACCGGCTGGGCGGGCGGCCGATATGGGGTCGGCCAACGTATACCGTTGGCATTTTCTAGGCTCATGGTTACCGCCATTTTAAGCAACAGTTTGGATCATGTATCCTTTACGCAGGAAAGTTGCTTTCGTTTAAATGTTCCCGATTACTGCCCGGACGTACCGCGTGAAATGCTGTTGCCCAGAAACTCCTGGGACAACCAGGAAGCTTACTTTTTACAGGCTAACGAATTAATTACTCATTTTGAAGCGAATTACCAACGGGTGATTCAACCTAAAGGTGTAATCCCAGCCGGGTTGCCTATGGGCCGTTAGCAGCGAATTTATAATATTATAATAATGGAATCGTCGCAATTCGCAAATAAAAGTGATAAGCAGCTATCTGTTTTTAGGTTTTAACTTGCTGTGCATATGCATGGCGTGTTGTTGTTCGAAATGGTGCATCGATAACTTGTAGGCAGTTATAAATTCTCCACCCGGATTGAAAGTGTCAAGCGTATATAGCAACTGCCTTTCAATTAATGTCAGTAGCTTCCATTCTGTTGTTTTAGGATTGGCACTTTTTAGAAATAGCTGTGTGATAAGGAGTTTGTTTTCCAGCTGTTTCAACTTTTGGCGCAACTTAGACAGTTGCATGCTTAGCCTCATAGCTTTCGAAGCAGACTTTTTTGCCTGGGCTTGCAATAAATGCTGCGCTCTTTGCCTATGTTTTTGTTGAATTGCCATTAGTTTTTTGCAAGGCGCAGATGGGTGCTGCTCATTTTCTGCTAGTAAAAGTTGAATTTTAGAAAGTTTCTCAAACGCACCGGGAGGTAACGATCTCCTGCCTCTTTCATACATATTAAATAACGGCCTGCTAACGCCTAAAATAACAGCAAATTCTTCCTGGGTAAAACCCAGGGTTTTTCTGAGGTTTTTCATAAGCTAGTGTTTTATGGCGTGTATAATGCGCGGAGCCAATCATCGGAGCTGTGACATGAATGCTGTTTATTATATTTTGAATAGACTCAACTTCACGTTATATCAGAAAATCGTTACCTGCGTTATTTTCAGGGGTATCGTGCCTTACTTGCAGCAACATCACCGGGTATTCCAAAATGTTGGAAGCAGGTGTTTTTTTCTACAGGATAAAATTCTGATTCTAAAATTGTATTTATGATAACAGCATTCCGGTAAGGCCCCAGGCTAAGATCAGCAGCATTAAATCCATGGGTATGTAACTCTGCATGTTGAATGAATATAAGATTTTGGTCATCCAGGGAATAGTTGCGATTGACCAGTAATGGTTCTCTGACGAGGTTTTTCCAACGATCAGGAAATGCAAACAGGCTGCTGTCGATACAACATTTGTAGCCGGTCGCCAATATAATGGCGTCGGCGTTGATTTTGAAATGCCTTTTCAAAGCGTTATGGTAAAATTTTAATTCGTAGGTACTGTCTGGCTTTTGTGAAAGGTTTTCCAGTTCGCTATGGGCCTGGATATGTATGTGAGGGGCTGCTCCTTCACTCTGCATTTCATATAAGCGGTCATGAATGCTGTTCAATAAATTATGATTGATGCCTTTGTATAAGCTTTGTTGCAGCGGAAGGAGTTGATGCTTTTTTGCTAAGTCAAGTTGGTAAAAGAAATCGATATAATCGGGCGAGGCCATTTCGTAGGCAAATTTTGTCTGCTCCATAGGAAAGAAGCGGTCATTTCTGGTATGCCATGAAATTTTTGTTTGGCTTAGGTTGGCGTCTTCCAGCAGATCATAAAATATTTCTGCTGCGCTTTGTCCCGACCCCACGATTACAACATGGCGCCGGTTGTTTAAGGTGGGTTTTACCTGGAGATATCTTGATGAGTGAAATACCTCATCATTTAACCTGGGCTTTATCGCCGATGGAACAGACGGGCGCGAGCCAGTCCCCATAACTATTTTTTTCGCCTTGAAGAGCTCCTTACGGCCTGTCAAAACATTGAGGCAAGTGACTTCGAACATTCCTTTTTCTTCAATGTAAGCAATCTTGATAGCTTTTCGATTAAAGTAAAGATTAGACAAGGAACCTGCCACCCACTTACAATAGTTGTTGTATTCGTTACGGGTAATGTATGCCTGCTCGTGGATACCAAAACGCAGTAAACGCTGGTGCTTTTTCAGATAGTTCAAATAGGTGAATGCGCTGCGTGGATCAGCCAGTGTGACAAGATCGGCAAGATAGGGTACTTGTAAAGTAGTGCCGGGGATCAACATGCCTTCATGCCAGTTAAAGAAAGGCTTTTGATCTACAAACGCAGTCTTCAAATTTCTGATTGGCTGGCATAGCGCTGCTAAACCTAAATTAAATGGACCTAAGCCGACGCCGAGGATGTCGTAAGTATATTTCATCGTTTTTTTAATTTATCGTACAGGGTTGAAAAGAAAATAGTAAGGCTGGTGATGATAATTATAGCAAAACCCAGCTCAATCCCCCTAAGTTGCCGGTATCCGAAAATGATCATACACCAACACACCAATAGCCATTGAATGAAATAGACAGCAGTTACGTTTTTACTTAAAATCTGCAGTAACGAGTTCTGATTTTTGAAGACCCATTTACCAGATATAAAAGAGCAAATACAGACAAACAGGACTGCGGACGCAACATGGATTATGGTACCGGCCGGCCCCAGCCGGTAAAAATTGGAATGCCATGACACCGGCTCCCAATGCAGCAGGAGACTGCCT
Organism: Niabella insulisoli; assembly: GCF_039652435.2. Lineage (GTDB taxonomy): Bacteria > Bacteroidota > Bacteroidia > Chitinophagales > Chitinophagaceae > Niabella > Niabella insulamsoli. Next base: position 1,965,406 of record NZ_CP190246.1, read on the forward strand.
GCCAATATCATAACGACTGCAATCATACAAACGAGGCTTAAATGTCTTTTTTTATCAGTCGTTTCTGTAAACCGGTGAAAGAGCATTCCTGCTAAGGGATAAGCCAGCCAGGGAAACAAAGGGAAGAAGCAGGTAGGGGGCATCCCATTCAGCAAAGAAACAAAACTGCCAAGTGGGTGGGATAGTGGTGATAGTTGCCACGTTAACGGTGACAACAGTATTACCGCCGCAAATAGGACGGGCACTACCTTGCTGTGTGGTGTTGTTGCCCGCATGAGCAGGGCGCCAATAAAATAAGAAATTGCGGCTAATTGAAGGATGTCACCTATCATAAGCAGATGCAGCATGCCTTGCCAATCTCGCCCAATATTATTTATTTCGAAAAAACTATCTGGCAGCAGGCCTGCGCAGAATAAAAGGTCAAATTTTAGAAAGTTTAAAAGATAACCCATCAGGAGCAACCAAATGCTTTTGGAGCAAATCCACGCCATTGACTTTCTGCCTCCTTGAGCGATACTCCAGCCCATGGCCACCATAAAAACAGGAGCTCCCACAAATTCCGCAACAAATGCTAGTAATTGTCCGAGTGTAGTGTCTATTATTTCGCCCGGAGCATAAAATAATGCGCTATGAACGACGGGAAGGGTGAGCAGTGAAATGCCCCTTGCCATATCAATGGCAAAATTTCGGTTTTTCATACTTAGTATTTTGAAAGTTTAAAAAAGGAGGGTCAAATAGATAGCTATTTACTGATATTTAAAAGCAGTTTTGTCGTGGATATATAAACTGGCTTTTTTTTCAGGTAGCTCGATATACTTTAGAAATCTAAAGCCAACACGCTCCGCTAACCGGCATGCATTTGTATTTAAATGGTCGGGTTCTGCAAGTACTTTTTCAACCCCAACTTGTACAAAAAGGTATCGCAAAACCGCCCACAGTAAGACCTCTGAAAAATCCTTGGGCACTTGTTTGAACATTTGAAAAATCTCCTTGTAAGGTGCTATGAGAAAATGAACGCCGTATTCGTTGGGAGAAGCTTTATAATATTTTATAAGTATATCCTTCCAGACGGGATATAAGTCAGCAAATCCAACGGGCTGTCCATTGCAAAAAAGCATGACAGGAGCGTGCTCAAATGTTTTGACCATTTTATGATAATAAGCTTTAAGTTCCTCTAGGGATCCGGGCATTGCCCAAAACCGCGCGCTATAGGGTTGATTACACCAGCGATGAAGTATTTTACTATGCCCTTCAACACTAAATGTTTTGATTTGGAGCAACCACTCGCCACATCTAAACTGGTAAATTGCTTCATTACCGGTGATGCGTGTAATGTCCTCAGGTAATACAATACCTTCAAATAGTTGGTAGATTTTCTTTTTCATAAGCTGTTAGTTTTGAGAAATAATCTCAGGTGTATATTGTTTATACAACGCTACATCTTGATAATGTTGTAGTTTTATATATAACTTATTGCAATGTATTGTGAGTTGGCGGTATATGGTATGTCCTGAAAGACATTTTCATTGTCGCTCGCGACAATTATTTGAAACCATTTTAGAGAAAGCAAATTTTTTAACCAAAACGATCTTATATGAAACTCTTTGATATCAGCGCTTTGAAAGGCCAGCGGCTCGAGTGGGCCGATAGCATGCCAAACAGGTATAAGGGGATCGTTCTGCCACAGGCATCCTTGCACGTCGTGCAAGGGGGATTCGGAAATATGGTATTTCAAAAAATTCAACGTCCTAAGTATGCTCTTTGGTTTAGTAACTATGAAATCAACAAAAGAATTCAAACACACAGCCGTGCAGAGATACCATTTATAGAGCTGAGTCTTTTATTACAAAGCAATATTTCCTATTCATCCTCTGCAGGGAAAATACGGCATCGGCAATGGCAATTTAATTTGATCAACGCTCTTTCGATGGATAACCGCGCGTTGTTTGAGAAAGATTGTTATTACACAACATTGGATATCCACCTTGAGCGTTCCTATCTGTATGCTTTATTTGAATTATTCCCCGATCTGTTAGGCCCCTTTATTGCTGCTGTCGAATCTAAAAAAGAGGTTTACCTCTTTGATAAACATATATACGCCACACTTCAAATGTTGCAAACAACAGAGCTCATAACGTTTCTAATCAGCCAGCCGCAGATCAATGCTATTTTACTCGATCAGTGCGTAACGTTATTGTTAGGTTTTGCAGTCAGCTGTAAAATAGAAATGGCGAGTAGCCATTTTCGTTACGATAAAAAGCAGGAGTTGGAGCGCCGCTTACAAGCTGTTTTATCGCATTTACTTTCGGACCTAAGGACCTTTAAAGGCGTTCGCAATTATGCACGAACGGCCGGAATGAGTGAAACTTATTTGAAGCAACATTTTAAACAACATTTCAAGAAAACCCTTCGTGAAACCTGGAATAAGGAGCGGCTGTCTCGCTGTTTTATGGAAGTGGTTTCTACAACAAAGACATTTGAAGAGATTGCTTTTGACTATGGCTTTAGCGACAGCTCCGCCTTTTATAAGAGTTTCAAAAGGTATTATCAATTTCCCCCCAATTTTTACAGAAAAACAGTCGGCCCCGAATAAACAAGGTAACTATCTAAAAACGGCAAAAAATAAAATGTCGTCCGGGACAAGCCAATTTTTTTCTATTTGGCGAACTTAGAAATAAAGGGTACGGGATTTTCCAGATCCATTATTCCTATCAAAAAAACAGGAGGTGCCGAACACCTGTAGAAAAAAGTAGGCATATTAATCACCTCCATTGTCTTAAGTTAAGGCTGTGGAACACATGTCGGTATTGGCCAATAGTCGACTCATATTTATCATTTATTAAAATTTAAAATCATGAGAAAAAAATATTTAATTCCGGGAGTGGGCGCAATTGCGCTAGCTATTTGTTTAGTATCATTTACATCAAGCCCGACTGTAGTCACTGATCAGTTTTGGGTATTGAAGGACGGTGCAACTATCAGCACAGACCCATCTGATTATGAGCCAGGAGCGTCGCCCTGTGCCGGTAGTACAGAATTCTGCGGTTTTCTTGCACCGGAAGATGGCGTTTCTAATGAGCCAGTTATTTCCGGTTTGACAGAGCAGGATCTTGACGATCTTAGCGATAATCCCAACGACCCTGTCAATAGTTCCGGAAAAATTTCTTACAGAAACTAAACTGGGTAAAAGGTAGGTTCAACCTACCTTTTGTTTTGAGTTATTCCGGTATGAAAGATGACTTCCTGAGGCAACAAAAATGCGTAATGGGTACTTCCGGGTTCAAGTGTAAAAATGCGGTCACCTATTTTCCTTCGAACTGTTATTTTTTGAGAATCGTAACTGTTGATTCTTCTTATATCGATCCATCTGCTCATGCCTCGGAAGCATAGTTCTTTTCTGCGCTCCGCTAACAAAATCACTAAAGCGTCCTCCTTGTTTCCTGCCGATCGAGGCTTAAATGTGGTATTGTCATATCTTTTTATTAAGAGGTCATTTAACACCTGCAGCCCTTCAGAGTAAGTTCCCTTACGAATAAGTGCCTCAGCTTTGATTAGATATAATTCGTCTGTCGCAAGCCCGCAAAACAGTACCCCGGGGTTGGGGTATCCATTATAGGCTGATTTTAGAGTAAACGTTTCAGTTGCTGCCGATTTGAAAAATATATATTTGCGGAGATCCGAAGAATCAAACATAGACATAAGATTACTATCAATTCGCATCCGGGAAACATTTAGTAATGGCGCCGTTGCAAGCTCTCCATGCCATATGACTTCTTCATTATAAAGGGGGATGACATTCATTGCAGTAAGCGACAATTGGTTAAAATCAAGAAGTTGGGGTTGCGTTTTTAACGCTTTTTCTGCATAAATGAATGCGTTTTCATAGTCTGCCATTATTAAGTATACTTGAGCGAGGGCTGCTTCTGCCGCTGTACGCGAAGGTCGTAGTAACGGGTTTGCAGCTGTAGGTAAAAATAAAATAGCATCCTTCAAATCCTTAATTATTTGGTTGAAATTTTGTTCCAGCGTTGGTCTTGAAATAACTTCATTTATATCTGAACTTAATTTAATGGGGACGCCAAGCTCTGCTGAAGCTGTCTGACGATTGTAAGGCATCGCATAAATCTGCGTTAGAAGCAATGAAGTATAGGCCCTATAAAATAAAGCCTCGCCCTTTAAAGCATTTTGTTGGATTTCAGAAAATCCTGAAGCCGAGACCTCGCCTATATAGTCCAGCACTGTATTAGCAGCTGATATACGTCTGTAATTTGCCATCCACTGATTTGCAGGGTCTGCTGATTCATGCTCTAAACCCCACGTGTAGGCACTTTTATGCTCGTCGCCAATAAAAGCTTCAAAAATTTGGTCGGGGATAAAATAGTCATCACTTGCCATAGCGCCCACAAAAGGGTAATTGGTGCTCATAGTGAAGGTGTTGTCCAATAGACTTCTCAACTGCTGCATATCGTAAATTGTGGATAGCGTTTTGTCGGGCGTGGCGTCAAGATATTTTTGACAGCCACTTAAGAGACCTATCCAAGCCGCACTAAAAAGGAAAATAGTAAGTCTTAACATTTTATATTTTTTTTGATTGATTAGAGTTTATTTGTATGAACTTATAACGATGTTAGTATGCTTTTTTTGTGGGTTAACTTTTTGGCTGGCTGAACGGGCATCATCAAAAGTTCACAGAGCATCCAATGGTATATGAGACGGGCGGAGGGGGGCTTTCGATAAACTCTGGATCTGCTCCATTTTTATCAGCCTTCCAGATGATTCCCAGATTGCTTATGTATAAGTATATGCGAGCTTGCCTTTGTGGATGCCGCAAAGAAGTAGGAAGCTCATAGTTGCATTGTATATCGTTAAATCGAAGATGGTCTGCTTTATAAACAGTGGCTGCAGAATTAAGGAAAAATCTGTCCCGATAGCTGTCAGTGGGGTAAACCAAGGACGGGATTTGTGTGCGCAGCTCATCACCTGGTGTCTGCCAGCGTTTTAAAAAGTCAGCATTGGTGCGTCCTCCTGCGAATAACTCTGTGTAGCTTAAACCACGCCGACGAATATAATAGCCCAGCCGGTAAATGAAATTACATGATAGAGATAAACTTTTATAAGAAAATGTATTGCGAAGGGCGCCAAATTGGGTGGGCGTTGCACTACCACTGATTTCCAAGTCATTCAGTGTGGCTGGTCGTGTCATTTCGCGATAATTTTCGCTTAGTTCACCGTTTAGATAGCCGCGTGGATTGCCGTTTTCGGGGTTTAATCCCGCCCACTTAAGACTAATGATATGGTAAGGTGGCTGGCCAACTAAAGGCCTCATAACAGTTCCATTGGAGATCAAAGAGCGAGGCTCTCTTTCATAAAGCATCTCTGTTACTTTTACCTTATTCAGAGAATAAATCAGATTCGTCTGCCATTTAAATGCAGCATTTATATTTATGGTATTTATGCTCAAATCCCATCCGTAGCCCTTCATCGTCGCACTATTTTTTTCCAGGGTATTAAACCCAGTCTGAGTGATATCTACAGGAACGGGGGCTATGACATCTGTTGACTTTTTGATGTAATATTCCAAAGAGCCACTAAGCCGTTGATCAGTTGTCGCAAAATCGAAGCCTGTATTGAACATTCCTATTTGCTCCCATCTTAGATTGGAATTTGAAACATTGTCGATGGCTGCATAAGGCAAATTGCTTAGCCGATGTCGATTGATTTGAGTAAACTCCAAAGTGGTAACGGCAGGAATGGCATTGTTGACGTTTCCGCTATATCCATAAGTGAGCCTATATTTAAGCGTGGGTAACCAGCTTATGTTATAAAAGCTTTCGTTTGAGATATTCCAGGAAAAACCGGAAGACCAAAGCGGCTTCCATTTGTTATTAGTGGCGACGCCCAGTATATTAGAAGCGTCTCTGCGGGCACTGCCGGAAAAGATATATCGATGGTCATATTCATACGATGCATTTGCGTAAAGCGACACCATTCGATCATCCAGTCCGGTTAAGTTCAGGTTGGAAGGAATACGGGGATCATAAGGTAGCCCAAACAGAATGGGATGTGAAGCGGCATAATCCACCGGAATGCTGGTGAGGTTTTCACTACTTCCATAGACGCGAAATGATTCTCCTTCCCTGATTGTCTTTTTCACTTCTGCTCCAGTAATGGCATTCAACGAGTGTTTACTAATGCGATGGTTAAAATTTAGCTGCCCTCGTGCGGCATGGGAATAAAGGCGCTGATGATTAAAATCTCTGATCGTGCCGCGCGGGACGGCCCGTTCCAATCCAGATTCGGTGATAGTTGTGTAAAGATTTATAAGGTTGCGGGTATAATATTGCTCCTCTGTATAGATATTCTTTGCTTCAACAGTCGCTGAGTTAAACTGATAGATGGCCTCAGCTTTTAAAAATTTGGTCAACTGCCAAGAGGGGTTGACGACAAACAGGACATCTTTTTGACTGGTTCGATTGTCTGCATTTTGTAATTCATCCAATGGGTAGTAACGCCAATCCAAAAGCCTGCCACCTCCTGCGGTGTCCTTAAAGAGCGTCCGGAAATCTTTTACCCAGGGTAATGACTTGCCCTCGCTGTCAACCAATTGGAGGTATGGATAATTTACCCGATTTCCAATATCAGGTTCATGCCAATTGGTTATTGCCTGACTGAAAGTGACCTGGCTTTTCATAAGGATCGAAAGCCGCGGCAAGGGTTGTATTGATAGCGTAGAGTGAATTGTTATTCTATCGTTCATATTATTGACACGATTATCATGGGTTTTGTCATAACCTGCTGCTAATCTGAAAGAGGATTTACGGCCGCCCCCTGACATTGATAAAGCATATTGTTGTTCCCATTTCCTGCGGTAGAAATATTTAGCCATATCGCGGCGAAGATCTAACTGTCTAAGAGGTTCTATTTGTGACATTGCTTCATCCTCGCTAATTAAACCCAATCGTTTCTGGGAGAGTATTTCCACGACCGGGGAGATAATCTGCCGATCGCTTACGTCGGCTAAATCGGAGTCGTAAAAGCCTTTATCAAAAAGAAAACGTTCCATGTCTATAAAAGCGGAAGTAGGCATTTGAGGTATATAGAATAGGTTGGGCTTTTGTTGCGTGGTGGTGTTTACGTTCAATTGAAATCGTAAAGGCTGATTTATTTTTGATGTTTTAGTCGTGATAACAATGACCCCATTCCCAGCTTTTGCTCCCCAAATGGAAGCAGCGGCAGCATCTCTCAATAACGTTACAGACTCCACATCATTTGGGTTAATATTTTCAATATCGCCTTCATAAGGGAAATTGTCTACAACTATGAGTGGCCGACTAGTTTTAGCGTTGTTGGTTAACGTTCCGATGCCGCGTATCGTCAGTGGTGGCCGCCCATTTTCCTTGTCGAAAAGCAGACTGGCAGCTACCCCGTTGAGCCGGTTTAAAACATTCGCTCCTGTCGCTCTGTTGAATAAAGCACTATCTACAACAACAAAAGATCCCGTACTCCGCTCTCGGGGCAAAGTCTGATAACCGGTACTAACAACCACTTCCTGTAAAACAGTGTGGTGTGGTAATAGAAAAATAGACAATTCTTCATTGCTGCGCTCTATAATGCAAAACTTAGATTTATAATGAACAGAGGTCAACGCCAGGCTATCCCCAATATTTGCTAGAATTTTAAAATAGCCATCGCTGTTTGTTACCGTATTAACGCCTGTTGATACATTTTTAACAGTGACATATGGAACAGGAGTGTTTGTCGTTTCGTCTTTAACAACACCCCCGTAAATAGCTTGGGAGTAAGATGCTAATAAGGAGCAAAGCAGGATTACGGTTAGTATCATTTGTTTGATCATGAATAAGCTTTTAGTTTGATTTATAATTTAGTGCCTAATATCTTTTATGACAACGATAGGTAAGCTACGTTGGACGGGTATCAACGTCAACCCAATTTTCCGCAGCGCCATTTGTAAGGAAGCTGATGAAAACTCTGGTTCAATATCAAGTTGAATATCGACCGGAGTTGTATCATTAGCTTCGCTAACAATTACCGGCCTGTGTTCTCCAAATTTTCCAGCATTCAATATTTTAATAAATTCAGACATTGGTTTGTTGCTTACGACTAATCGAGGATTGGAAGGAGTAGGTCGTTTGGTTAAGGGGCGCCCTCCCGAAGATTTTAAATTATGCAATGCAAGACTGTCATATTTGAGAAGGAAGCATGCAATTAAGCTGTCTTTATAAGAGATAGAAAGTTGCGTGGCACTGCCGAGATTAGCACACATTTCCTTTTTGAAAAGTTCTCTATTATAGGAGGGGTGTAAAATTGCTTCATAACAAAGTCTTTCAGGTTGGGATACTTCGGTAGGGGATATATTGACTTTGTTTGTATAAATGAAAAAGCGGTTAGCTGGCAACTTCAGGCCTACGAGCAGCATTTGTAGTAAATTCATGTTGATAAAGTATTTTCTCAACCTGTTTTTACTTATTTCAACTGACCCGTAAAGAATATTCTTACTGATGGGCAACGGCCCGGTTACAACTGTTTGTGCAAAAAATCTGGATGAATCAGGGGATTGAAGTAGTAAAGGTGATGTTGGTTCGTATTCAACGTAATCATTTTTTAAAGGAAGATTTAATGGGTTGCCGTCATACCAATTGGACAATTGATTATAGGTGACTTCAGTGGCATTGGTAATGGCCTGAATTTGGTTATCCTTAATCCAAATTGTATGCGGCACAGAAATGTGTGGAAATAAATGGTGCAGCGACGTGTCAGATGACAGAAGGATCACATTCTGTCTGTTAAATCTCTTCTGGATGGAGCTCCTTTCGTCGCCGGGTCCCTCTAAAATCCATACAGCTTTCAATTGGGGGAATTTTGACTGCATCAGTTCTGTTTGCCTTATTGCCGTAATACAGGAACTGCAGTGGGAGGAGATAAACGTAATCAGCGTCGGTTGTTTAAACAAGTCCTGGTCGGATATACGGTCTTTGAAATACTGATGCATAAAAGATGAGACCGAGCTTCCGAGCGTTAATCGTGTCGTCCCTTCCTGGGCTTTTAAGAAAAGGCATAAGAAAGCCACTACGCTTGTGAGCGCTATTTTTTTCATTGGTAGAAATTGTATAGTTATTTTAAAAATGGGCCGGGCAGGTTAGATTGTATCCATGAGAAAAATACAATAACCTGGAATGGTCACAGCATGTCGACCCCGGCCCTGTGATATCATGGCAGAAAAAATTTGAAACAAGTTACTGCGGCTGCCGCGGTTTGCAGGCAAATAGGAAAGCCGTTTTAGCTTGATGACTTCGGGTGCAGAAAATGCTTTGATGGTATGCAATGGGTTGGCTCATTCCAGTTAGATTAATGAGTCATTGGTTCGGCGCTTTTTTTAATTAGGGGAAAAAAAGTAGCGTGGTGCCCAACTTACCGCTTTTGAGGTCCTGAGAAACCCTGCAACGAATAAGAGAGCCCACGCCGTAACGTGGGCATTCAACCTATCATCTCGTTGCATTGTGAAATTTCTCAGGTTTCAAAAGCGAGACTCTAGCGAATGCTTCAAATGCGTTTATGAAGTAGTCGCAAAATTATTTATTAGATCAAATATATGAAAAAGTTTATAAAATGCGGATTTGCGTCCGCAATATTCTTTTTATAAGGGCTTTTTTTTGTCGAATGCGGGAGCTAAGCGTCGATATTTGTAACTACATCAAAAAAGAATGGATCTCAAAATGGAAAGGTTCTATTCGTTCTTTTGCAGACGCCCACGACGTTGATGAAAAGACCGTTAGACAAATAATGGGTATCGAAGAAAAAGACTACCAAATAAATTTATACACGCTCGAAAATATGTGTAGATCGAGAGAAATCTCTCTTTCTGAGTTTTTCCAATACATTAAAAGGTGATTTTTTGGAAATAGATTTTATGGGCAGCAACCCTACAATTCCTGTCCGGCGTCGAGCTGATTTTCGATAGCCTTGTCCGGTAAAACTATCTGCCCAAAATAAATGAGGTTATAGGTTAGTAAACCGCCTAATACCATACCTACAAAAAAGAAGATAAAAATTGCTGTCGACCTCGTTTTATGGAGCCGCTTGTAGTGTTCCAGTTCTTCCGATTCGTCAAAAAGATAATGTTGCATAAGTCAGTTTTGTGTCATTGAATTTAAGTAATTCCCAAGAAACTTCCTGCTATAAATGGAGGACAACAATTTGTCAATGTCGAAATTGCCGATAATTTTTTATATCTTTATTTTCCGCTAACTGAAATGAGCCTAACCTATTGAAATATTGAGCACATCTAAGTTGGAATCTGAAAAGTATTCGCTGCGGTACCGAAACTTATTTTTCTTTTTTTCGTTTGAACAGCATGGGTATGTCTAGACAATTTGGCAAATATTGTTTTGGTCGTTGGCGTAAGCCGTCGATATTTATTTAAACGTTTTCATAGATTAGCAAAGCCCGACCTTTTCTAGGGGAGGGCTAATTTTATTTCATGCTGAGACATTATACGGTGATTATCGCGAGGCTCACAATGCTAAAATGGTCTGTTTATATTTTGAGGCCGGATATTTTTAGACAAACACACATCAGCTGAAATAATCCGAAATAATTTGACCACATTTCTTCGACAATGGTGTACAGCTACCATTGGATTCTTCCCAACATTCATTTTGAAGATTATAGCTGAGGGCTACTTTTTTGTCTTCCACTAAAACTACATAGCAGCAATCTTTCTTTTGATCATCGAAATCATAAATTGCCGATAAAGAAACGGGCGAAGTTATAGAGATGGCAACATTCGGAATGATTACGCGGGCTGCCAATGAGGTGATGCGTCATATCCACAATAGCGGCGAAAATACAAATAGGATGCCGCTCTTCCTTCCTTTTGAGCTAAGCAAAGAATTTTTAAGTGAAGATTTAACTCCGGAGCGATATGCCGAAATACTTAATTATGAAATGCCTTCAGAGGAACTAGACTATCACCCTGTATTTACGATCAGGACCGCCAAAATGAGGCCGGATGGGGCTCCCAAAGACAGCTACTGGGAATGGGAAAAATTGCCCGCGCTGGGGGAGGCGAATCCGGATTGATAATTTTAGAGCGTTTTAACGGCAGCGTTAAAGCCCCTAAAAATAGCCTCGGCCTCTTAGTTTACTTTCCTATCGAGCTTTCTAAAAATGTACCGGCAAATCATAGCGCCTGCCAGGTAATAGCCAATGGTCAGCGCTTTTTTTTTAGGCGAAGCATTTACGGGCGCCGGGTTTAACCCTACATATTTTGGCAGTAAAAGAGTAGCGACTCCTGCTACCATGCCAGAAAGCGGTGCAGCAGCTGTTGTAGCCGTAGCTGCATAATAGAGTGTATTCGAGGCCACATCCGCTCCTAAAGTAGCTAAATTCCGGTGTTCGGGGTTATTTATTTTCCTGTTTATCCGCCGCAGGCCTTTTTCTAAAGCTTCTTCGCCCAATTCATTTACATGAGGGGCATGGGCATCGGTTTTTCTTACTATTTCGTGGATGAGGTTTAAAGCGATAGCGCCTCCCAATCCCGCTATAAATTTTTTTATCATATTGCGGATAATTCAACATTCGCGCCAAGTATGACTAAATAGGAGAAAGGTTTAGATAAGTAATTTTAAATTTTTCATGTTTGGTACGATTTAAGTTGATATTCAATAAAGCCTTTCAAATGATGTAAAGTATGCAAGCTAATACGCAACCCCCGCCACAAAAGAAATTAACCCTACGCGGCATCTGGAAAGTGTTGAAAGAAACCTTTGCAGGATTTTCTGAGCATAAAGTCACCAAGCTAAGTGGCTCCCTGGCTTATTATACTGTTTTTTCGATGGGCCCCTTGTTGGTAATGATCATTTTTTTATGCGGTTTTTTCCTGGAAAAGGAAGCGGTAGAAGGAGAAATCGGCAGGGTGCTGAGCGGGTTTGTGGGCCAGGATACGGCTGCCCAATTGCAGGAAATTATTAAAAATGCTTCGTTGAGCGGGAAAAGCAACCTGGCGGCGATTATTGGAGCCATCACACTATTAATTGGAGCCACAACAGTTTTCGGGGAAATCCAGGATTCCATTAATACGATTTGGGGTATCAAAGCCAAGCCCAAGCGGGGATGGCTGAAAATGCTGCAAAACAGGTTTCTTTCTTTTTCGGTCATTATCAGCCTCGGTTTTTTATTATTGGTATCGCTCACCCTGTCGGGCATTGTGGAAGGAATCAGCGAGCGCCTGCAGGCAAGGTTTCCCGATGTTACGGTGCTGGTATTTTATGTGGTCAACCTGTTACTGACACTGATTATCTGCATGCTTATTTTCGGTGTTATATTTAAAGTACTGCCGGATGCGCGCATTAAGTGGAAAGACATTTTTGCGGGGGCATTCATAACCGCCCTGCTATTCATGCTGGGTAAGTTCGGGATTTCTATTTATATATCAAAAACACAAGTGGGAAGTACCTATGGGGCCGCGGGCTCACTGGTTGTATTAATCGTTTGGATCTATTATTCGTCCATTATCCTGTATTTGGGCGCTGAATTTACAAAAGCTTATGCCATCAATTATGGCGACGCGATTCATCCAAGCGACTATGCTGTAACGGTCAAAGAAGTAGTGGTGGAAACGGGCAGTAAAACGGTGCAGCAGGCCGAAGCTGAAGTTGACGCAGAACGACCTGAAAAACCAGGTAAATGACCTGCCCCAGCTGCCAGGGCATGGCCCTACTTTTGTGGGATGTCCAACCTATGAATGGTTAAGCCGGCCGGGAGTTTGGATGGTGCACACCGCTATCCGGTTCAGATATAAGATAAAGTAGAACAGAGCCCACGGGTAGGGGGTATTTAGTATTATTCACGTGTAACCAACAGGGTAATACTCGTTTAAGAATTTGCGTCTAAAAGGATATCAATTCGCTGCGCTTCCGAAAAATGATGTTCAAGCGGGGCAAGTTTTGATGCTGCCCAATTTTCTTCGGTATGGATGATCTCCTTTTGGAGTTGCAGTAAGAAGGGAATGCCTATGACGTACGATACCACTTCTTCACTCTTTGTTAGGGTTGCACAGGTAGACAAGGACGGCATTAAAACAATCTCAAAAACAATAAAGGTTATTCATCATTAAGGAGCTCAAGTGATCTTCTATAACCCTTAGAAAAAGACTAACAAAAATCTGAAAGCAAAAAAAGAGGCTATCTCAATTTACGGTTGAGACAGCCCCTTTTTTTATGCAAGAATTTTTTATTATGGGAAGATGCCTAACTCGGCATAGGTTGTGGCTACTTTATTAATTGCTACCACATAAGCCGCCGTCCGCATATCCGGAATATGGTCATTGGCCTTCCATTCGGCCATTATTTCCCGCGTAGCGGTAATCATGGTTTCTTCCAATCCACTATACACAAGCTCCACTTCATCAGCGCCGTGGTTGATGAAGGTCTTGCTGCTTTCATTTACTTTCTTGCCGGTAAGATCTTCAATTTCCTGCAAAATCCTGGCGTTCATATTTTCGTTAAAACGCTTTTCCATGCGGCCATAGCGAACATGGCTAAGATTCTTCAGCCATTCAAAATAGGAGACGGTCACACCGCCGGCATTTAAATACATATCGGGTACTACTAAAACCCCTTTCTGTAAAAGAATTTCATCGGCTTCCGGCGTCAGCGGGCCGTTTGCGGCTTCGCCTACAATTTTGGCTTTGATGCGTGGCGCATTTTCCCCGTCGATCACATTTTCGAGGGCTGCCGGTATGAGCACATCGCAATCGAGTTCCAAAGCTGCTTTGTTATTTTCGAGATTCACGGCGCTGGGGAAGTTGAGTATCGAACCGGTTCTTTTTCTGAACTCGAGTAATTCATCAACATGTATGCCGTCCGGTTTGGAAATTGAACCCTCATACTCGGCCACGCCAACAATAACGGCGCCGGCATCCCTGAAAAATTTAGCGCTATGATAACCCACATTCCCCAGGCCCTGGATTACAATTCTTTTTCCCGCAACGCCCGGGGTGAGCCCGCGCTTCGACATTTCCTCCTCCATGGAAAGCACTTCTTTCAACCCATAAAATACACCCAGCCCTGTCGCCTCTTTTCTTCCGCGAACGCCGCCTTGCGAAACAGGCTTTCCGGTAACACATCCGGCGGCATCAATATCGTGCGTGTGCATGGCAGCGTAGGTATCCACGATCCAGGCCATTTCTCTTTCGCCGGTGCCGTAGTCGGGAGCCGGTACGTCAACGGCCGGCCCTATAAAATTTTTCTTAATCAGCTCTGAAGTGTAACGGCGTGTAATTTTTTCCAACTCATAGGGCGTGTATTTTTTTGGATCAATTTTGATCCCGCCCTTACCGCCGCCAAAAGGTACATTCACGATGGCGCATTTGTAAGTCATCAGCGCGGCCAAAGCCATTACTTCATCCTGGTTTACAGCCATCGAAAAGCGGATCCCGCCTTTGCAGGGTGTTTTGTGGTGAGAATGTTGTACGCGATAGGCTTCGATTACTTCGATAGAGCCATCTTCTTTTTTGACAGGGAACCGCATGCGGTAAACAGCATTGCAGGCGCTGATTTGCTCCAGCAGGCCTTTATCCCATTTGGTGAATTCGGCTGCTTTTTTAAAACTTTTTACTACGGCTGCATAAAAGCTGTACTCGTTGTTTTCTGACATAGATCGGATTTTTCAATGTTTTGGCAAGATAATATTTAATCATTAACAAAATGGTTAATACCTATTTACAGGTTACAAATATAATAGACGCACCCATTATTAAACAAGATGCCGGTTAGCAATTTCACCTGAAAAAGAGCATACAATAAGCAGCTGCCGCCTATACCTGCTGATCTTTATCTTCTATTTTTTTTATTTTTCGTTCAAGCCTTACCAGATATAGAACCAGGCCCAGCAAAATAATCAGCATGACCACAATGACCACATAAATCCTTCCGTTGCTATACATCAGATTTTCGGAAGGCTGCGCGCTGGCAAGCAGGGGTAAGCAACATAACAACACCATCAACCATTTCATATAACATCTATTTAATAAAGTACTTCTCTTTGGTATAATGTAACCTGATTTTTATTGTTGCGATCCAAACGCCCAGCAAAGCCCAGCCAATAAAAGCGGGGTATTCGATCATTCGCATTTCGGGGCTGGCATCTTTAAAATTCAAAGCCGGGTTGCCATCCTGGCCCGGGTGTAAACTGGGCAACAATCTGGGTACGATCATAATGGTCGGAAACAACATCGCAAACGCAAAAATATTATACACCGCGCTGATGCGTGCTTTTTGATCCATGTCTTGTATCGAACTTCTTAAAATAAAATAGGCAAAATAGATCAGCAGCGCTACCGCCGTTCCAATCAATTTGGGTTCGCGGGCCACGGCGCTAAAAGAATCGAAGGCGGGATTATTGGGATCTGCCCAGGTGTAGCTCGCCCAAACAGCGCCCGTGGCGTAGCCGAGCAAACCAAAAACAATACCCACCGAAGCATATTGGCTGGCGGCAATATCATTCTTTAAATTCCCTTTGCTCAGGTAGCGGATGGAATGCACCAGCGAGCAGGTAAAAAGCACAAACATGGCAGCCCACATGCCTACATGATAAAAAAGGTTCCGGATGGTTTCGCCTAAGACAGGAAGGTTTGGAATTTTAACTAATAAACCGCCGACAACGGCATAGATCAATAAAAGAACACAAAGTATTTTCCACCACCATTTGCGCATACAAGAATCACTTTAAGTTGATAAACACAAAAGTAAGTGAAAGGTTTATATTATCTGGCGGGGAGGGCTCTTAAAAAAAACGGCTCCTGAGTTGACATCCGGCCTTTGCCCGGCTTCGCCAAAGGTTACTTTTTTGAATTTTTCGTATCAACAAAAAACAACCTGGCGATGAAATACCATAAACTTTCGAT
Source organism: Niabella insulisoli (assembly GCF_039652435.2). Classification (GTDB taxonomy): domain Bacteria; phylum Bacteroidota; class Bacteroidia; order Chitinophagales; family Chitinophagaceae; genus Niabella; species Niabella insulamsoli. The sequence goes on from NZ_CP190246.1 coordinate 1,981,331, forward strand.
AGCCTTGCTTTCCATCTATTTTCTGTGGTGGATTTTTTGGCTTGGGTCGTTTTACCGGCCAACTCCCGTGCCGGAAGGCCGCTGCGACTTCTCGCCGCTGTTTTTTTTAGGGGGCACCATTTTATTTGCAGCAGTGGCTTCGGCTGGTTTTATTATCAAATATTGGCAAACAAGGGAAAACGCTTACCTGGTTTTTTTGAGCCTTGCTGCGCTGCCCGCACTTATTTTATATTTCACGTTTTGATGCATACGCTACCGTTATTAATCCTTCCACAGAAAAGGGAAAAGGATAACGGAAAGCAGGCCTACCAGGCCATCTAAAGCGATGAGCAGCAAAACATCATTCCATTGAAAGGCGATGTTGCTGTCAAAAGCGGCTTTGGATAATTTCATCAATAACATCAGTTGGGGCACAATAAGCGGAAAGCCCAGCACGGCCATGATCGCCGCATTTTGTTTGGCCTTCGCCGCTATGGCTGCCAGAAAAGTAAAAACCATGCTCAGGCTCAATCCACCCAGCAGCGCCAAACCCAGGAAGGGCAGTGTTTTGGTAACCGGATTTCCGATAAACGCGAAAAACAGGCCCAGGCTAATGGTCGTCATCACGAGCATTAACAGGCAGTTAAACAATAGTTTAGCAATTATAAAATGCGTAGGGGAGGTGATCGAATAAAAGTATAACATCCGGGCCTTGCTTTCCTGCATGAAACTGCGGGCCACAGCATTTACGCAAATAAATAACTGGATCACCCAAAACAATCCATTCCATATTTCTTCTTCCGGTTCTTCTATCGCCAGGAATAAAACGAAGATGGTGGCGCCCATATATAAGAGAATGCCGTAAAAGCCATACTGTTGGCGCACTTCGAGCAGGAGCTCCTTCTTTAGTAAAGTGATGATGGGTTTCAACTTTTTGATTTATCGTTATAACATACCCTGCAACGCGGCTCATAAACATCGGTGGCGCCCAGCATGATCTGGTCCTCATCCGGAATTTTTCGGTAAGAGTAATTCGCAATATTGCCGCACTTGACACAAATGGCGTGAAGCTTGGTCACGTAGTCCGCCTTTGCCAACAGAAAGGGCATTTGCCCGAAGGGCTTTCCCGTAAAGTCCATATCAAGGCCGGCTACGATGACCCGAAGGCCCTGATAGGCCAGTTGATCGCAAACCTCGGGCAGGCCCGCATCAAAAAACTGCGCCTCATCGATGCCCACCACATCCACTCCATGCGCCATCAATAATAATTTCTGCGAATGGTCGATCGGCGTAGAATGAATAGCGTTGGTATCGTGCGACACAATATTCAATTCGTCGTAGCGCGTATCCAGCGCGGGTTTAAATATTTCAACTTTCAGATTGGCGAATTTTACCCGCTTCAACCGCCGGATCAACTCCTCGGTTTTTCCGCTGAACATGGAACCGCAAATTACTTCGATCCATCCACGCCGCTCTCCACTTAGATTGGGTTCAATAAACATTGTTAATATTTGTATCTTTCGCTTTTCAAACGCAATAATTGCTGTTATATTGACGTATTTACTACAAATTTAAAAACGCTCAAAAATAACATCTCTCAATCATCATTTACTAAATTTTTTTGCGTTAAACTATTAGTGAATGGATTTGCATCTCTTTAAAGGTTAGCGTAAAATAGTATATAATCAGGTATTGTTTTTGCTGATGAGTACTGCGATAATTAAAAATAGATAATGGAAAGAATCGGACGACTGATAGAGCAATTGAATCAACAATTTAAAAACAAAGTGCCGCCGGCTCAGCTGCTGAGTACGGTGCAATTACTTCAAAATGAGCTGACCGGTACGATCAGGGAAGTGGACGTGTTAGGAACCAGCGGCATCTCCGTTATCGTTCCCAATGCGAAGCCTTTGCAGCCCGCTGCCATGGCGGGCACCTCGGAAAAAGAAGGAAATGCCGAAAAAGAATATTTTGAATTGATTGTTGAGCCCAATCCCGAAGAGGAAGGCAATGCCGAACCTGCCAGCAATGTGCCGAGTTATGAAGAATTGATGAAATATCAAAAAGAGGCCAAGAAGGGGAAGCAGCCCCAGGCTACGCTTAGTTTTAAAGAGCCGGCCGAAGAGGAAGCCAGCGAACTCCCTACTTTGGCGCGCCAGGGCAAATCGGGTTCGCGCGCGGCCCGGCAAGCGCCGAAGGCCAGCAAAAATGCGGTAAAAGACCTGAATAAAGCTATTAACGCCCAGGATAAAATCGTTTTTGTGAAAGAATTGTTTCGCGGAGATGAGGTGATGTTTGAGCGAAGTATCAAAACAATTAATAATTTTAATTCGCTGGCGCAGGCCGAATATTGGATCAGGCGCGAACTGCGAACGAAGAATGGTTGGCTGGCCGGTAATCCGGTGGTACAGCAATTTGAGCAGCTCGTTAAGCGAAGGTTTGCCTGATCCAGTTTAAGATCTGATCCGTAGCGCCCAGGTTATCGCTGACAAATTTTTTAGCGTTGGCTCCATACGCTGATACCCATTCGGGGTCAGATAGGAAATTTTCCATCACTTTTACGAATTGCGCTTCAGTTGCATAGCTGATGCCTGCTTTTTGTTCAATAAGCCCCCTGGCTTCAGCAAATTTTTGATAATGAGGCCCAAAAACGACCGGCTTTCCATAAACGGCCGCTTCAAGCGTATTGTGGATGCCGGATTTATTAAAGCCGCCACCAACATAAGCAACCGTCGCATATTGATACAGCCTCGATAACATGCCTATATTATCAATGATTAAAACTTTTGACTCTTGCGCCATAGTAGCCGATGCACCGTTCTTTTCTTTTTCAGAATATAGGGCAGCGCCCGGGAAACCGCCTTTCAACATATGAATGTGTTCCGCGTCGACCTCATGCGGAGCAATAATCAGTACGATTTCCTGATGGCCTGCGAACAGGCGTTGAAGCATGGTTTCATCCTCGGGCCAGGTGCTGCCGGCGACAATGACAAACGCATTTTTGTTGTCAGCCAAGAATTTTTCAATGACGGGTAGCGGTGTAAAATCCGCGGCAATGGCAGCCACGCGATCAAACCGGGTGTCGCCGGCACAGGTTAGTTTTGCTGGCGGAACAATGGTTTGTATTCGATGAAAACTATCATCTGTTTGAACAAATATATGACTGAAGCACCGAACCATCCTGCGATGCAGGCTTCCATACCACTTAAAAAAAATCGCATCTTTTCTAAAAATAGCGGATATTAAAAGCGTTGGGATATGGCGGCGCTTCAATTCGTTGAGATAGTTATACCAATATTCATACTTCACAAAAATTACCAGTTGCGGCTTTAAAATCTCAATAAATTGTTTCGCATTTGCCGGGGTGTCGAGCGGCAAATAGTACACCCAGTCGGCGCCGTTATAATTTTTTCTTACTTCATATCCCGAAGGGGAAAAAAAACTAAGAAAGATTTTGTGCGTAGGAAAATCTGCTTTTAATTTTTCTAAAACAGGCCGGCCCTGCTCAAATTCGCCCAGGGAAGCGCAATGCATCCAGATGATAGGGCCGCCGGGTGGCAGTTCTTCCCGCATGCGGTCAAAAATGTTTTTCCGCCCGTCGATCCAGCGTTTAGCTTTGGGGTTAAAGAATGACGCCAGGCGGATGCCCAGTTGATAAATTCTCAAAAAAATATGATAAAAGAATACGTCCAAATCCTGTTCACTTTCAGGCAAAAGTAAAGGCAAACGGCGTTATTGCTTTTTATTTTATTACTTTTGGCGACCTAAAAAACAGAAATTCCCTATGCGTCCTATCCAGATGGTTGATACTCGCAGCCAGTATCTTAAAATTAAAAAAGAAGTTGACGAAGCGGTGCTGGAAGTGATGGGCAGCAGTGCGTTTATCAATGGGCCGGCGGTTCAGGCTTTTGCAAAAAACCTTGAAAATTACCTGCAAACCAGGCATGTCATTCCCTGCGCAAACGGTACGGACGCTTTGCAAATCGCGCTGATGGCCTTGGGGCTGCAGCCCGGCGACGAGGTGATGACGCCTTCTTTTACTTTTATTGCTACTACAGAAGTGGTGGCGCTGCTGCAGTTGAAACCGGTTTTTGTTGAAGTAGACAAACAAACCTTTTGTATTGATATAGACGATCTTGAAAAAAAGATAACGCCGCAAACCAAAGCTATTATCCCGGTACATCTTTATGGGCAGGCCGCGAATATGGAAGCTATTATGAAGCTGGCCGACAAACATGGGATTGCTGTGATTGAAGATAATGCGCAGGCGATCGGTGCAGATTTTATATTCGGCGACGGCACGAAACGAAAAACCGGCACAATCGGGCATATCGGGTGTACTTCATTTTATCCGAGTAAAAACCTCGGCGCCTTTGGCGACGGCGGCGCTATTTGTACCGACGACGACGCTTTGGCGGCAAAAATGAGAATGATCGCCAACCACGGCCAAAGCAAAAGATATTATCACGATACCGTGGGTTGCAATAGCAGGCTCGACAGCATACAAGCTGCTATTCTGAATATCAAACTGCAGCATCTGGATGCATACAACCAGGCGCGCCAGGCAGTGGCACATTTTTACAACCAGTCTTTTTTGGGCCAGGATAAATTGACTGTCCCGTTCACAGCGCCCTTCGCGACCCATGTCTACCACCAGTATACACTAATACTAAATGATGTTGACCGCGATGCCCTGATCGCTTACCTGGGAGAAAAGGGCGTGCCGGCGATGATTTATTACCCCGTGGCCGGCCATCAGCAAAAAATGTTTGAGCAATTTAAAATCGGGCAGCAAAATTTACCGGTTACCGATTGGCTGACCTCGCGCGTTGTTTCACTGCCCATTCACACTGAAATGGACGAAGCACAACTGCAATGGATTACCCAGTCTGTTCTTGAATTTATAAACCAATAAGACCCCGGATGTACGAGGAACTGATCGCCAAAAAAGCCAAACTTGCAGTTATCGGCCTGGGTTATGTCGGGTTGCCTGTGGCGCTTGCTTTTGCTAAAAAGCTGTCTGTGATTGGTTTTGATATCAACGAGGCGCGTGTCCGGATGATGCAACAGGGCATTGACCCCAGTAATGAATTGGATGCGGCCGCATTTGAAGATTGCGATATTTCGTTTACGCATTCATTAGATGATCTTAAAACGGCTCAGTTTTATATCGTTGCTGTTCCGACGCCGGTGGATGATAAAAACAATCCCGATCTTTCCCTTTTGCTGAGAGCATCCGAAACGCTGGGTGCGGTTGTTCAAAAGGGCAACTATATCATTTTTGAATCGACTGTTTATCCCGGATGCACAGAGGAGGATTGCCTTCCGTTGATAGAAAAAATTTCAGGGCTTCAAAATAAAATCGACTTTAAAACGGGCTACTCCCCCGAACGGATTAATCCCGGGGATAAAGTCCATACTATTCAAAATATTACTAAAATCGTTTCCGGTTGTGATAAAGAAGCCTTGGAGACCATTGCGAAAGTTTATGAGCTGATCGTGGAGGCAGGCGTGTTTCGCGCATCTTCTATCAAAGTAGCGGAAGCCGCGAAAATTGTAGAAAATGCGCAGCGCGATCTGAACATCGCTTTTATGAATGAGTTAAGCATTGTGTTTGACCAGTTTCATATCAATACGTTTGAAGTGTTGGAAGCGGCGGCCACCAAATGGAATTTTTTAAATTTCCAACCGGGCCTGGTGGGCGGCCACTGCACGGGCGTCGATCCCTATTATCTCGCTTACCGGTCGGGTAGGGCGGGTTACAAAACACAACTTATTTTAGCGGCGCGGCATATTAATGACTATATGCCAAAATACGTGGCGGAGCAAATCGTCAAGCATATTATTAAATCGGGCAGCAATGTGGCACAGTCGGGCGTCCTCATCATGGGCGCTACTTTTAAAGAGAATGTCAGCGATGTGAGAAACAGCAAGGTAGCCGACATCGTAAAAGCCCTGCGGGAATTTTCTGTAGCGGTGGATGTCGAAGATCCTTACGCAGTTTCTGAAGACCTGGAGCAGGAATATGATATCCGGCTGACGCAAAAGATTTCCGATAATTATGATGCCGTCATCATAGCTGTTCCGCACCAGGATTATTTATCGCTCGATGACGCTTATTTTTGCAGTATTACTAAACCGAATGCCCTTATCGCTGATTTAAAGGGTATTTTTCGCAATAAAATTTTTAACAGACCATACTATAGTTTATAAAATGCCATTTACTAAAACGCCCATCCAGGATTTATTGGTTTTTGAACCAAAAGTGTTTGAAGATAGCCGGGGATATTTTTTTGAAGCCTACAACAAATCAGTTTTCGAAGCGGAAGGGTTAGCCTACAATTTTGTACAGGATAATCAATCTTTCTCTAAGTATGGCACCATTCGCGGTTTACATTATCAGCAGCATCCCCATGCGCAATGTAAATTGGTGAGAGTGCTGGAAGGTAAAATCCTGGATGTCGCAGTGGATATCAGGAAGGCCTCGCCTACATTTGGCCAGGTTTTTTCGATTGAGCTGTCAAGCCAGAACAAAAAGCAATTGCTTGTGCCTGCAGGTTTTGCGCATGGTTTTTCAGTGCTCAGCGAAACGGCGGTGGTGATGTACAAATGCGATGCGCTCTATAACAAAGAAAGCGAAGGCGGCATTATTTATAATGATCCTACGCTGGCGATTGACTGGCAACTGCCGGAGGACGCTGCCATTGTTTCTGAAAAAGATTTGATTTTACCCGTACTGGGCGACCTGAAAGCCAATTTTTAATAAGCTATGCAGCCAAGAAAAAAAATATTGGTGACCGGCTCTAACGGACAATTAGGATCCGAAATTGGTGTGTTGGCCAACCGGTATCCCCAATTTGAATTTTTAGCTACCAGCCGCGAACAACTGCCGATTACAAACGAAGGCGCGGTCAACGATTTTTTTGAGAAACATCGACCTGATTTTTGTATCAATTGCGCAGCTTATACGGCCGTTGATAAGGCGGAAGACACCGCGGAGTTTGACAATGTCTCGGCGGTAAACAAAGATGCTGTCAGCCACCTGGCGAAAGCCTGTGCCCGCCACAATGCCCGTCTGGTTCATATTTCAACCGATTATGTTTTCGATGGAACCGCGACAGAGCCTTACAAAGAAACCGATGCTACAAACCCCGTCAGCGTTTACGGAACTACAAAAAGGGAGGGAGAGATCGCCGCGATGGCGCAAACGGATGCCATTATTATACGCACCGCCTGGGTGTACGCGCCATTTGGGAATAACTTTGTGAAAACGATAATGCGGTTGATGAAAGAAAGGCCGCAAATCAGTGTGGTGAGTGATCAATATGGGACGCCGACTTACGCGGCTGATTTGGCGCAGGCCATTTTGGCCATTATCGCTTCGGGGAACTGGAAACCGGGCATTTACCATTATTCCAACAAAGGGAAAATCAACTGGTATGAATTTGCATTGGCTATTAAAGAAATCATAAAATCTGATTGCGAGGTGAAGGCGATCCCCACCTTGCAATATCCTACACCCGCCAAAAGGCCGGCCTGGAGCGTGTTAGACAAGACCAAGATCCAGGAAGCCTTTGGCCTGGAGATTCCCGAATGGAAAGACAGCCTGAAAGCTTGTATCCATAGAATGTAAAGGCGCGAACAAAATAGGTTAGCTTGCGTTATTGTTGGTTCAAAGCATATAATATAGATCATTTCTTTCATGCGTCACCATCAGTAACTGCGCTTGGAATGGTTGAAACATTTAATTGTAACTCATGAATTTTCCGGGTAAACATCTCGTTGTTTTCTTTCTGTTGTTGATTACTGCAACCGCTTTTTCGCAAGATTCGGCTGATATAAAATTTTCTTTTTCTTACGAAAGAAAAAGCAGTCAAACGGTTCAGCTCGATATCAAAGCATTTATTCAAAAGCCAGGTATTTCATTTTTCGGGCTGCAGCAAACTCCCGAAGATGCGGTGTTTTCGCAGATCGTGTTTGACAGTGCTGCCACCAAATTTTTGGAAGGGGCCATCGAGGAAAAAGGAACAGCGCAAACGCAAACTGATCCTGACCTGGAGCTGCCGGTTCGTTTTTTTACGGATTCGGTTCACTGGCTTCAAAACCTCTCCATTGCCGAAGGTGATACGGCAGTCATTAAAGGGAAGCTTATTTATTTGTATAAATCGGGGACGGATTTCCCTTCGGGAGAAAAGGATTTTCGCGTAGTGGTGGCGCCAAAGACAGCTAAAGCGGAAGTCCCCGCGGATAAAGAAAGTGGCGCTGCGCCTGAATCTTTGTGGGTGATTTTTCTTGCCGGATTGGGCGCGGGTTTGCTGGCGCTCATCATGCCCTGTATTTACTCTATGATTCCCATTACCGTTAGCTTTTTTACCAAAAGAAGTAAAACAAAAAAGGAAGGTATCAAAAATGCATTACTATACGCGGTTTCGATCATAACCATTTTCACATTTCTCGGTGTATTTATTTCGCTTGTTTTCGGCCCCGAGGCGCTCAACGTTCTTTCCACTCATTGGATACCGAATATCATTTTCTTCTTGATGTTCGTTGTTTTTGGGATTTCTTTTTTAGGTGCGTTCGAAATTGAGTTGCCCGCTTCCTGGGGCAATAAAGTGGATAGTAAAGCCAACTCCAAAAGCATTGTCGGCATTTTCTTTATGGCGCTTACATTGGTAATCGTTTCGTTTTCCTGTACCGTTCCGTTTTTGGGCGGCTTGTTGGTCCTTGTGTCTAAAGGGGATTTCCTGGCGCCCATCATTGGTTTTTTTGGATTTTCTTTAATGATCGCATTGCCTTTTGCCTTCTTTGCGTTTTTTCCTTCTAAGCTTAATTCGCTTGGAAAAGCCGGCGGCTGGCTCAATGCAATCAAAGTCAGCCTCGGCTTCCTGGAACTGGCTTTGGCGCTGAAATTTCTTTCCAATGCCGACCTGACGCAGAACTGGCGCATTTTAGACCGCGAAATATTTATCGTCTTGTGGGTTGTGATATTCCTGCTTTTAGGGCTCTACCTTTTAGGGAAACTGAAGTTTAAGCACGATGATGAATTGCCTAAAAATGATTTCGGCCTGCCTTTTCTTTCCGTAACGCGGCTGTTTTTTGCCATCGCATCACTGGCTTTTATGGTTTATCTGGTGCCGGGTTTATTTGGCGCGCCGCTTAAAGGCTTAAGCGCATTTTTACCTCCGATGGGCACGCAGGATTTCAATGCGGACGATCTTCCTAAAGGGTTTCGGCCAGGCACGGCTGCTCTCTCGGGCAACGCAACATCAGAAGCAGGTGCATTGCCGGAGCCGGTGAAGTATGCCGAAGTGATGAAGAAGAATGAACCTGATGTGGTGGTAAATAACGGGCTTATTACTTATTTTGATTATGATGAAGCCCTGGCCATTGCCCAACAGCTTAAAAAGCCGCTGATGCTCGATTTCACCGGTGTGAATTGTATCAACTGCCGCAAAATGGAAGGCAGTGTTTGGAGCCATCCCGAAGTCATGAAGAAGTTAAAGGAAGATTTTGTAATTGCTTCCTTGTTTGTAGATGTACACAACGGTGTCGAATTGCCGGTTGCTGAACAGTATTTTTCAAAAACACTCGATAAGCAAATTGAAACGCTCGGCCAAAAAAACACGGATATCCAGGTGTCGCAATTTGGTACCAGTTCCCAACCCAATTACTTCTTTGTAGATGGCCATGGAAACCGGCTCATCGAGGAGGGATATGGGTATGATCCTGATGTGAAAAAATTTCTGGCCCATTTGGACCGGGCGATTGAAGCATATAAAGAGGCCAAGGGTAATTAGATTTTAACCGGGCTGTTGGGCTGCACTTCTTTTAAAAAGACATCAAGTTTTTTCTTTACGGATGTCAGGTTGCAGAACGCTGCAAACTGCGCCAGGATGCGAAGGTTCGCAATTTGCTTTTCTTTTTTATTTTTCGACCCCGTAATTTTCCAGAGTGATCGCAAAGCCTGGCAAACATTTTTAAATGCCTGATCGCCGGGTTTCAACAGGTATCTGCACAAGGTGACATCCACAATCTCAGACAGCTTCCAGTAGGTAAGGTCCGCATCTTCCTGGCTCATTGCTTTTTCGAATATTTTAAGTTGCTGTTCAATTTCTGCGGCCGAATAAAGCTGATAGCGCTGTCCGGCTCTTTCCACCTGCTGGCCCCATCTTTGCTTTTTCTTTTTAAGGATAAATATTTCCATGAGGATCCAATTCGAAAACGAATAGCTGTTTTGTAATTTTTCAAATGCGTTTCGGTAATGCAAGGCAGCTGCTTCGATGGTCTTAAGTTTATTATCTTCCTCGTTTTTTTTGCTGCAGCGCATCACCAGTGCTTTGCGTTTGTAAGCGCCCGCAATAAGCGCGAACCGTTCGCCGGTTTTCCATATTTCTAAAAGATAGTTGAGGTTGGTAATGCTGGTATCAATTGCCGCTTCTATATCCGCAATTTTATTTTCCTCCGACATATCACAGGAAAAATAATCCCTGACCGCCTTGTTTACAATAATATTTTGATAATTCTCGAGCGCTTTTACATCGAAGCTTGCATTTTCTGTTTTGAAAAGTTTGTTATATAAAGTGCCTGAAGTTTCAAAATCGTTGAGTTCCATATAGGCCTGCGCTTCTTTCTGCCTAAGTTCCGGGCTGTCGAAGTCGGCTTCGTCTATGGCTTTGGAAACTGCGCGCAGCTCGATTAGGAGTTCGTCCGGTTCGTAAAAGGCAACTTCTGTTTTGCTCAGCAAATTGTCAAGGTCGTTTTCAGCTTCCTGGGAAATATCATAAGTTTTAATAACAGAAGACCTGGCGCGTTGCAGGTCGAACGTATAATGTTGTTGTCCATAACACTGAAAAGCGCCCCAGGTATTAGTGTATCTGAATTTGTTATAAATAAATTTTCTGGCTTCTAAAACGGCTTCACCGAAATTGTATCCGCTCAGCATGCGGTCGTAGAAGATTTCCGAAAAAGCCAGCGCCGCGCTGTCATCCACTTCCCAGCCCGCTACAATCACGGCTTTGACGCCATTTTCTATGAGTTGCGTCCCAATATTAGCCGCCAGCTTAAACCTGTTCGCCGAGTACGCTTCGGCATAAGGGTTGATCCTTCCCAAAAAGCAACAATTGATAAACACGAATTCGGGGGTGGACGGAAGTTGATTAATATGGTGGGGCGTCAAAAACATACCTTCATCACTTTCTTTCATCTTTCCGATCAGCATGCCCGATGCGGCAGGATTATGTTCATCGAAAAATCCATGGCCTGCGAAATGGAGGATTTTGTAATCCTGCTTAAAGAGCGCGGTCAGTATTTCATCGCTGCTTGCGTTGATCAAAGGCCCGTCGATCGTAAGTTGTTGGGTGGCTTTTAGTTTATCGAAAACCAGGCGTGCTTCTCTTTCAGCGCCCTCCAGTTGGCGGGCCTGTGTGAAGCCTTGTAAATTTGGGTCGCCGATAACCAGAGCGTTATTATTTTTAATAGGATTGGGTGTTTTAAATTCGGAAGTGGCTAACTGGCGGATCATGCCGGCCGACACGCAGAGTGGTTTTTCGGTGGCGTTGCCTGTTTGTAGCAGTTCCCAGGGAAACGAAGCCGTGAATTTATCAAGTACCCAGATAATTGGGGAATTTCGGCGGATATTTTCTTTAAAATCTCCCGGGATCAACAATTCAAAAATGGCTTTGGCTTTTTCAAACGACCAGTTTTTTTTAATGGATATTTCATCCAGCAATGCCTGAATCAACGGCAGGTTGTGATGGAGTTCTTTTTTTTCTTCCCGCGCATTGTTAGTGCTCGAATAATAGGATAATACTTTGTCGTGGTCGCTGGGGCTGTCGTTCGCTACTACGCTCAGCCTTTGCCACCAGGTAATGTTGTTGTCGACGAGCAATCGCTTTCTGAAGCCGGGAAGGCGCTTTATTTTTTTCTCTTTCCACGCAATATTCATTCCGTCGCTGTTGCCATTAATAAAATTTGTCAGACTATAAAAACAGGTGATCGCCTTATCCTCAAATAATTCCACAAATTCCAGCTCATCAATATATAAATTGACAATGCCGGTAAGCTTTTGGATTTTATCATTTGCGTTCACAACTCCCGCCATTACGGCCCGTACCGAGCTTTCAATGGCCATGCCGCCATATCCGGCGCCGACAAGCAGCGTCGAAATGCCGAGGCCTGTTTTGATTTTGCCGGCTTCCACTTTCGCCCTGCAAAAAGTGAGCAGATAGTCGGCTACGGCTTGTTCAACAGTTTTGGCCAACTGATAGCCGTTCAGGGTTTCGGCATCTCCCAGTCCGGTTACAATACATCCTTTAAAAGCCGAGTCTTTATTTTGAAAAAAGTTATGGCTGCCGATCATGCCCGGGTAGATACCCAGCGCGTGTTTGAGCCGCAGGTCGTTTTTGAGATATTTATTAGCAATAGCTTCAGCGCCGTAAACGCCATCGTTAGCGAAATGGCCAATCAGTACAGGAAAGTTTGCGTATATCAAGTCGCCCTTACTCACCGAAACCTTGAGAATGGGCGCGTTGACTGCTTCCTCAATTCCTTCAACATCCAACCCTAAAAGATTGCTTTCAATACTTTTTTCATTGATTTCAAAATTGTAACTTTCTTTAGCAAGCCCTCTCGCTACGCGGGATGTAGGCTGTGGGATCCTGCTAAATTCTGGCGAATGTGTCGTTCCTGTGTCCAGCAGATCTTTGATGCCCTGGAACAATTTCTTTTTTGTAGTAAGTCCGCCGTGAGATGCAGTTGTGTAGTAAAGCGCTGTTTGCCGATCCAGGCCGGCGGGTATACCTGTCTGCCAGGTCACACTTTGATCGCCCTCAGCAGTGGTTTTAAATTTAAGGGAGCCATGCTCATAAAAATAGCCATTCACGGTTGTTTCATCTTTGCCGGCTACGTAAATGATACGTTCATGATTAAGTGTTTTCAACCCCTCAAGGGTTTGTTTTTTAAAGAGGCTAAAGCCGTGTAAAAGTTTTGCGTCCGGGATTTTCCATTCCATCCCGGTTGCTTTAGCAAACCTTTCCCATTCCGCCGGATCACTAAAGTCGTTATCACCATCGGCAATGGGTAACAAGGCCAGAAGGCCCGGAAACTTCACAAACATATTGATCAATTGCCCCCGTGTGTTGGTAAAGTCGATGGTGTCCAATTGCTTGATGATGGCATCCATGCCGCTCAAAACATGTGCGATGCGATAGGACCCCAGCCACGGTGTGCCTAATAAGATAGTTTTAAATTTTGGCTGCATGTTCAACCAGTTCCATGTGTCAGGAAAATGAATCGCCATTTCTCTGATGATGAGGCCGCCCATGGAGTGCCCCACCAATAGCACAGGTTGCTCCATTTTTTGCAATTCGATCATACGTTCGTTTAGGGCTGCGCCCGAATGCGAAATAGGTTTTCGCCAGTCAAAAGGAAACACTTCCACATCATAGCTGGCGGAAAGATATGCCACAAGGTCTTTGTAGGCGGTTCTTATAAGCCCGGTGGCAACAATATCGTCATTGCTGATGTCGAGTTTGCTTAGCCCACCCAGCATGAAGGAAAAATAATTGATCCATAAAGGGCGATTGCTTTTTTCGAGAAAGGAGCCCATAATGCCGGGCAAAAGCAACACCACGGGTCTTTTACCGGTCGCTTTATTTACACGCAGCTGGCCGCCTTCCAAACCGAAAATACCCCTGCTTAACGCGGTATAGTTTTCAACGTCCATTTCTTTGAACGTCGGTATGCGGGCGGTCGTTGCCGTTAAGGCCTGCATCAATGCATCCTGGGTTTTCTTATTAGTGAAGTAATTAAAATGGTTGACATTATGGCCGTCGTCGAGGAAATACTGCAGGCTGCCTTTTCTTCTCGCACCCTGATACATCGATGGCGTGTCCGCCATCCAATCATTGGCTCCCCACCGGAATAGAAATTTGGGCAGGATAAGGCTTAACGCCGTTAATGGAGCCACGGATTTGTTGCTGCCCGAAATCACTATAAGCATATTGTCAAAACCTTCAGGCGTATCGTTGTTATAACTTCGAATGGTGTTTAGGCCTTTAAGAAATACGGAGCCCGGAGCCATAGCTTCCAGGCCGGGCAGCATTGAAAGGTTATCGTTTGCTGCCAGAGCTACCGCCATCAAAGCTCGTAAAGAGGATAGGGAGGGTGTTTGCGGCCCCTTGCTCCGTTGGACAAGGTTGCACAGCACATTAAGAAAAAGGTCCGCTCTTTTTCCTAATAATGACATGCCCCTGGCGGGACAAGCCACGCGTACAAACCTGTTTATTTTTACTGGTTTTTGGGCGATGAGAAGTTGCAGCGCGTTAATCGCTTTTATATCCTCAGTTCTTTTTTCCTTCGAAAAAAGAGCTAGGCTTTCTTTCAAAAAACCATGGCTGTTCTCTGTAAACCGCATGATGGTTTCAGCTATCAGTCCGCCACTCGAATGGGATACCATGTCAAGCGTGCAGGCATCCGGAAGCTGGGATAGTAAATCAAGTGCATTTTGCAAGGGCGTTTTTGTGAACACCTGATGTTCGAAACAAACAATATTGCTACCGTATTTTTCCAGAAGTTCGTTCCAGGTATCACCGGTGGTAAGGCCAGCAAATGCTTCCTGGGTCGAACCGGAAAGGCCGTGGATCAGCAGTAAAAGGGGCTTGGTGATATCGAGCTGCTCTATGGGTTTTAATTCGAAGCTTTCGTCAATTCGGTATAACCGGTTTTTTTGTTCAAGCGCTGTCGCAATCTTTACCGGAGCAGCAAAGTTTTCCTTTTGTGAGTAAATCCTTAAGTGGCTGATAGCGGCCTGATGGGCGCTGCTTCGGGCTTGATCTTCGGCATACATCATGCGCGGTAGCTCAGGTATTTCGTCAGCGTCAGCGATTTCTTCAGGAAAAATTTCTTTCAGCGTTTCAAAATTACCAAACCATGTTGTAGCATCGTCGAAAACGAGTTCGATATAATCTTTAGAGTGTAGCGAGACCACGCAAGCTTCACCCTTATTTCGCGTGGCGCTTAAGGAATAGGAGGCGCTAAGGCTAAAGTAGGGGTCATCTGATCGTTCATCTGCCTGCAATTTTTGTTGATGACCATACAGCTTTAGGGAACGATTGACAGTTAAGCTCTTTGCCATGACGCAAGATGTTTATGTTAAAGTGAAAGACGTAAAGAAAGAGGTGGTTTTCGTCGTTACTAAAAATAAACAAATGCGCTAAGAAGCGGATCGGCAAGCTATCACTAAAAGTAGTGATGGTTTGCTTATGGTCTTGTTAACAGCCGCGCATGACGTGCAATGTCGGCTTCGCTTTCAATCGCAGCCTGTTGGAGTATATGATCCGTCAGCTGCGAGGCGAAATAAGGAGCGAGCGAACATCCCTTAGTGCCCATCCCATTGAGGATGCCTACATTTTTGTGAATCGGATGGAAACCCACAAAAGGGCGCCGCTCAATGGTGGCAGGCCTTAGCGCGGCTTTGTGATCAACAATTTTAAAAGGAACTTTTAGCCAGCTTTTAAGAACCTGCTCTGAATTTTCCCGAAAAGATGCAGTTGGCGCAGCATCTTCAAAATCCCAGATATAATTAGTACCCGTCCAAAAAAAAGAAGGTTCTTTAAAAGGCACCAGCATCATCGATTTTTTATAAATGTGGTTGGGCGGAAGATCCTTCGCTTCTATGATGAGGGCCTCGCCCTTGTTTAATGCAAAAGGCAAAAGCGAGAAATAAGGATTTTCAGCGCCTTCAACGCCATCGCAAAAAATTATTTTGTCGGCTTCTATATCTTTATAAATAATCTTATCGGCTGCAACTGTCAGCGCAGACCTATCTAAATTTTCGTTGAGCAGGCGTTGTTTTGATTCCAAATATTGACGCCATGCTGGCAAAAGCGATTGCAAATGGACGATATAGGCCGGCGATATAGTGCCGATTCCAAATTCATAATTAAAATAGGAAGGAAAGCGGCCTTCATCTTTTTCTAATTTAATATAGGGCGCTTTTTGCTGTAGCTTTTTTATAAAACTCTCCCGCATGAAAGGATTGGGAAAAAAATCTGTGATGGATGTTTTATCAAGTACCGGCACATTCAGGAACTTGCCCATTTGCTGATAGGTTTGCTCGGCAAATGGTAAAATCTGCTCGTCCATCCACACGGTTACTACGCGCCGGCCCGTTACGGGGTTGATTAATCCCGCAGCAGTGTTTGAAGGTGTTTGCTGCTGATTATTGTCGATAACTATGCAATCAATCTGCCGCTGCTCAAAAAACCAGGAAAGCATCGTTCCCGAGATACCCTGTCCGACCACCAGGATTTTCTTTTTAGCTCCGCCTTCCGCCATTATCGACTTTTTAAATTATAAACAATTGGTTATTATGTCTTTATTGTAAAAATTTGATAAGATATAACTATATTTTACCAACGGGTTGCAACTTAGGCATTTAATTTGTCATCCTTAAATGAAATTATGTTTTTGCCTGTACGCCAATCCTTTAACTTTCAGAAAAAGTTAAAGGAAAGCGGCTATTCGTTAATCGCGGCGCATTCTGGGCAAACTATTACAAACCATAAATGTAAATTGGATGAACAAAAAAATTTTATCGGTGCCGGTGGCTGCCATGTTAAGTGGATTGATTTTAACAGGATGTGTGAGCACCAAGAAATTTACGGCTTTACAAAGCGATTATAATAATCTTAACAGCCGGTATCAAAGCGCGCAAGTGGATTTGGCCAGCAGCCAGGCCCGCGTAAAAAGCTTAGAGGATCAGTTAGCGCAGGAAAGGGCGAACAACGCTTCCCTGAAAAAAGCGTTAGCATCGCTGCAGGCCACGCTTGATAAAAGTATCAATCAAAACACGCAGGGGAATGTTAATATTTCCAAGCTGGTGGATGAAATCAATGCTTCTAATAAATATATCCAGCATTTGGTGAACGAAAAAAACAAGAGCGATTCGCTTAACATCGTACTTACCAATAACCTGACACGTTCTTTGAGCAGAGACGAACTGAGAGATGTCGATATAAAAGTGTTGAAGGGCGTGGTGTATATCTCGCTGTCGGATAACATGCTTTACAAATCGGGTAGCTATGAGATTTCGGAAAGAGCAGGAGAGACGTTGAGCAAGATCGCGAAGATTATCCTCGATTATAAAGATTATGATGTGTTGATTGAAGGTAATACCGATAATGTGCCGATCAGCCGTGAAAACATCCGCAATAATTGGGATTTGAGTGCACTTAGGGCATCGTCGGTGGTGCAGGCGCTTCAAAACAGCTATGGGGTAGATCCTAAACGCCTGACTGTAGGCGGCCGCGGCGAATATAATCCTGTGGCAGACAATACAACGGACGCAGGCAGAACGAAAAACCGTCGTACGCAAATCATCATCACGCCGAAACTTGATCAGTTTATGGAGTTGATCGATAAAGCGCCCGCGAAAGATTCGACTGCGGTGATGCCGGAGACCATCTAATAATAAACAGGACTTTAGATAAAAAGCATGAACGCAATTGGTTCATGCTTTTTTTATTGAAAAAATTGAGACGAATTGATGAATTTTTGAGATACCCGGAAAAATCCTTTTTGTCGAAAAGCACTACTTTTACGCCCCTTGCCAAACATGGATAAAATTTGCCATAACTATTTGAATATTGATTTGCTTCTTACTAAATAAATATTATTACCTCCTAAAGTCATAAACCGTAAAATGATGATTAAGTATTTCAGACGCTCCGTCAGTTTATTATTTGCCAGCTGGTCCATCGTGGCGGCGGCTCAAAGCCAGCAGGCGCCGGCTTATCCGCTTATCACTCACGACCCGTATTTTAGTATATGGTCATTCACGGATCAGCTTAACGAATCGCCTACCAAACACTGGACGGGCGCCGATCAATCCCTAACCGGTTACGCAAAAGTTGACGGAAAAGTATATCGGTTTTTAGGTTCCGAATCAAAATCATTTGATGTGTTACTGCCGGCGTCGGAAGATAAGGCTTATCAGCTACGCTACACAGAAGCGACTCCAGCATCGGGCTGGTCCGATATTTCTTTTAACGACAGCAAATGGAAAAGCGGAAGCGCTCCATTCGGAGATGACAGGAGCGTAGCCAAAACACCCTGGAAGTCGGCAGATCTTTGGGTAAGGCGGGAGTTTACTATGCTTGACAATAATATGAAAGACCTCTACCTGAAACTTAACCACGATGATAATGTGACAGTTTATCTCAACGGAAAAGAGATCTATCAAAAAGATGGTTGGGTACACAAATACATTTATATACCGATTAAAAATCCTTCCTCTATACTTCGCAAGGGAAAGAACATGCTCGCCATCCACATCCGCAACACTGCAGGTGGCAGGCATCTTGATTTCGGCCTTGTAAAAGAACGCAGGGAAATGGCGGCAACCGTGGCGAATGCCGTTCAGAAAAACATTCAGCTAAAAGCTACCCAAACGGTTTATGATTTTACCTGTGGGCCGGTGGACCTGAAAGTTAGTTTTACATCGCCATTGTTATTGAAAGATTTGGATTTGTTGGCAAGGCCCGTATCATATATCAGCTTTGAAGCAGCTTCTAACGACGGCGGCGTACATCATGTGGAGCTTCTTTTGAATACTTCATCAAACCTGGCGGTAAACACGCCGGCGCAGGAAGTGAATGCCACGCAATACACGGCCAAGGGTTTATCCATTTTGAAAGCCGGAACAACGGCGCAGCCCGTCCTGGCAAAAAAAGGAGATGATATCCGCATTGACTGGGGATATGTACACGTAGCTGTTCCCCAGCATACAAACGCTACGCAATTTATAACTTCTTCAGAATCGAAGGCGCTGGGAACCTTTGCAAAGAATGGCGTGAAGCCAGCGACTAAAGAATTAACGGGCAGGCAGCTTTCTTTAGCCACAATTGTTAATCTTGGAAAATCAAAAAAGGCATCTGCAAAAATTTTGTTAGGCTATGACGATATCTGGTCGATCCAGTATTTCGGTAAAAACCTGCGTCCCTGGTGGAACAAGGATAATAACTCCAGCATAGAAGATCAGCTCGATAAAGCCAATCGCGATTATGACGCGGTGATGAGCAAATGCAAGCAGGTCGATGCGACCATCTATACAGATGCCTTAAACGCCGGAGGTGAAGCCTACGCAAAACTTTGTGAAATGACTTATCGCCAGGTAATCGCCGCTCACAAGTTGGTAGAAAGCCCGCAAGGTGATCTCTTGTGGTTATCGAAGGAAAACTTTAGCAACGGGTGTATTAACACGGTCGATCTTACTTATCCGTCGGCGCCCCTGTTCCTGGTTTACAACCCGGATCTTGAAAAAGGAATGATGAATGGCATTTTTTATTACAGCGAAAGTGGCAAATGGAAAAAACCTTTTGCTGCTCACGATCTCGGCACCTATCCTTTGGCGAACGCACAGGTTTATGGTGAAGATATGCCGGTTGAAGAGTCGGGAAATATGGTGATACTTGCAGCTGCAATTGCAAAGGTTGAAGGCCATGCAAAATATGCTGAAAAGCATTGGGAAACATTGACGACCTGGACGGATTATCTGGTTAAAGAAGGATTCGATCCGGCGAATCAGTTGTGCACAGACGATTTCGCAGGCCACCTCGCCCGTAACGCCAACCTGTCGATGAAGGCGATCATGGGGATCGAAAGCTATGCTGCCATGGCAAAGATGTTAGGCAAGGATGATGTGTATGAAAAATACCATAACATCGCAGTGGGAATGGTGCCCGAATGGATGCGGCTTGCCGAAGACGGTGATCACTATACATTGGCCTTTGAGAAAAAGGGAACCTGGAGCCAGAAGTACAACCTGGTTTGGGACAAAATTTTAAACTTTAATATTTTCCCCGCGTCGGTTATAGAAAAGGAAATCACTTATTACCTCAAACATCAAAATGCGTACGGCCTGCCTTTGGATAGCCGGAAAACATATACCAAAAGCGACTGGATTTTATGGACCGCGACCATGGCAAAAGACTTGAAAGATTTTAAAGCTTTTGTAGAGCCCGTTTATAAATATGCCCGGGAAACGCCGGATCGTGTACCGCTCAGCGATTGGCATGAAACAACCAACGGCAAAAAAATAGGCTTCCAGGCAAGAAGCGTTTTGGGTGGCTATTGGATGAAAGTGCTGGAAGCTAAATTGAGCAAATAGCATTTATTGTTACATATTTCAATGTGCAGAGGCTGTCTCAAATAGGAGGCAGCCTTTTTTGATCTCATTGAGATTTGCAGATTATGTTTTAAAGTCGGTTCAATGTTAAGATATCGCTTTTTAATGGAAGACGCTTTTAAACAGTCTTCTTCCTATATGCGGAACGCCATAATGTTATTATCGGCTCCCTCTAAAGTATATGAGGATACCCGGCAAGCGGTATTGGACGCTTCCCGCATTGAATACTGTAAAAAGCAGGCTGGCATAGAAACTGACACAAATCGATCAAGTTTTGATACAAATAGTATTGCAAACTGCTGTTTTTTTGTATATGATAAATACGGATTGATTACGACGCGCCTTTTTGCTGACTTGACGCTGCTATGATAGGAAAGGCTTGCTTTCACAAAGTTAAGATCTGAACTTAAAGGGTGGGCTGCAGAAAGCAAATTATTTCTGGAATCATGCCTCAAATTAAAAATGAAACAATGAAAAAGATATGCTGTAAACTTTCCTGCACCAGCATTTATATGCTTCCTGTTTTGTGTTTTTTGCTGCTTTTTAAAATGACTGCAGCCGCTGCGTATTCAGGTAGCGACAAAGAAAAGCCGAAGCAGGCTCCTAATATCATCATGATACTTACCGATGATATGGGGTATAGTGACCTGTCCTGTTTTGGAGGTCAACTCGTCTCCACACCTAATATAAACCGCCTGGCAAAAGAAGGCGTGGCCCTTACCAGGTATTACAGTGCGGCGCCTATTTGTTCTCCCTCAAGGGCGGGCCTGCTTACAGGTATGTATCCCGGAAGATGGAACTTTTGTACCTTTCTGGATACCAGGAA
Source organism: Niabella insulisoli (assembly GCF_039652435.2). Taxonomy (GTDB): domain Bacteria; phylum Bacteroidota; class Bacteroidia; order Chitinophagales; family Chitinophagaceae; genus Niabella; species Niabella insulamsoli. Next base: position 2,002,321 of record NZ_CP190246.1, read on the forward strand.
ACATAACCGGAATGCAGAGCAGGCCGATTTTCTTGAACCGTCGGCTCCCTCGATGGCCCGTTTCTTTAAGCGTGCCGGGTATATTACAGGGCATTTCGGTAAATGGCATATGGGCGGTGGCAGAGATGTGCTAGACGCTCCTGGCTTTGATCAGTACGGTTTTGACGAACATATTAGCACTTATGAAAGCCCTGATCCTGATCCTAACATAACGGCTACTAATTGGATATGGTCAGACAAAGACAGCATTAAACGCTGGGATCGCACTCAATATTTTGTAGATAAAACGCTTGATTTCCTGGCAAGGCATAAGGGGCAATCTTGTTTTGTAAATTTATGGCCCGATGATGTGCATACGCCCTGGGTGCCTAAACCAGATGGAGATGCCGGCACATATCCCAAAAACAGGGAGGAAGAGGCGGCTTTCAAACGGGTACTAAAAGAATATGATATACAGATTGGCCGCTTGTTAGACGGAATTAAGCAACTGGGCATAGAAGAAAATACGATCATTGTATTTACCAGTGATAACGGTCCGTTACCCAGCTTTCGCGGCAGCCGGTCTGGCGGTTTAAGGGGTACTAAACTGTCCTTATATGAAGGTGGCATCAGAATGCCTTTTCTTATTCGCTGGCCGCATCGCATTCCGGCGGGGAAAATGGATACAACCTCGGTAGTAAGCGCCATGGACCTGTTGCCCTCTTTTGCTAAAATGGCGGGGATCAGGCTGCCATCGTCGTATAAAGGTGACGGGTATGATCGCAGTAAGGTATTTGAAGGAAAGGCCTCATCAAGAACTAAGGATTTGTATTGGGAGTACGGGAGAAATAATATCGCTTACAATTACCCCAAAGGCCGCGATAAAAGTCCCAACCTGGCCATCAGGTCGGGGGACTGGAAGTTTTTAATGAATAGCGATGGAAGCGATCAGCAGCTGTATTATATACCCCATGATCCGCGCGAACAACACAATAAAGCTACCGCACAGCAGCTTATAGCAAATGAGTTGAAAAAGAAGCTGGAACAATGGTGGCGTAGCCTGCCGCGGCTGGCCAATTCTAATTGAGCAGGGCAATACCCATCCGCTTTTGAAAGCAGTTTGGCCTGACGATCGATGGGTCGTAGTAAGCGGAAGCATGCACATACGGGCTAAAAAACGGGTGAGCATAAAAAATGATACAAATCGATCAGGTTTTGATACAAATATTATTTCAAACTGGTGTTTTTTTGTGAAAAGATAGATGCGGACTGATTGCTGCTAAAATTCAAACTTCAGCTTTTTTCGTATCGTTTGCCCAATACATTTTTTGTCTGCCCCTCAGGGTAGCTTTGCCAGGTTTTGAACAAGATTATTATATTTTATGCGTAAACATTTTTTTATTGTTGCTGTAGCAGCATTATTCACCGTATCATCGCGGGGCCAGCAATGGCAACTTCAACCCAATGCTCAGATGACAGCATGGGCGAGCAAAGTGACGCCACAAAACGTGTGGCAACAATATCCCCGGCCGCAGTTAAAGCGCAACGCCTGGATGAATCTTAATGGTCTTTGGGATTACAGTATCACACGAAAAAATAAGCCGGTGCCCGCAAGCTACGATGGCCAGATCCTGGTGCCGTTCTGTGTGGAGTCGTCGCTGTCCGGCGTTAAGAAACCTTTTCGGCCTGAAGACCGGTTGTATTATAGAAAGGAATTTTCCGTACCAGCAGGTTGGAAGGACAATGATGTAATATTGAATTTTGATGCGGTAGACTGGGAGGCAACGGTTTGGGTGAACGGCGTATTGGTGGGTTCGCATAAAGGAGCATACGATCGTTTTTCATTTAATATAACGCCTTACCTCAAAGCAACAGGCAAGCAGGAAGTTGTTGTAGCTGTAGATGACCCTTCCAGTTCGGGGGCGCAGGCCCGTGGAAAGCAGCAACTGCAACAGCAGGGCATATGGTATACGCCCGTTAGCGGCATTTGGCAAACGGTTTGGTTGGAAGCTGTATCCAAAGACGCCTGGGTGAGCGAAGTGAAAATTGTTCCGGATATTGACAAAGGGACGGTGCGCATTGTGCCCATATCAAACAGGCCGCTTCGATCCAGCTACAGCGCAAGTATAAACGTAATAGCCGATGGTAAAAAGGTTGCCGAAGCAAAAGTCGCCATCAATAGAGATGTCGAAATTCCCCTAAAAAATGCGAGGTTATGGTCGCCTGAAGATCCGTTTTTGTATGATGTGCACCTAACACTTTCAGACGGTGAAGGGAAAATACTTGATAAAGTGAGTAGCTATTTTGGAATGCGAAAAATAAGTATCGGCACGCAGGATGGTTTGAAGTACACTTTTCTCAACAATAAGCGCATCTTTCAATACGGAACGCTTGATCAGGGCTGGTGGCCTGATGGCCTGCATACACCACCCTCTGAGGAGGCGATGGTTTTTGACATTATCAAAACAAAAGAAATGGGTTTTAATATGATACGCAAACATATTAAAGTGGAACCCGACCTCTGGTATTATCATTGCGATAAAGCCGGCATGCTGGTATGGCAGGATATGCCTTCGGGTATGGTGGTGGAGCAAACCGGTAAGGAAAAGCCGCTGCACCTGCAGCATGTGGGAAGGAACGGCCCCGATCTTTACAGAAACGCTGAAGAAGCCGCGCAGTTTGAGTGGGAGCTTCGCCGCATGATCGATCAGCATTACAATGCTCCCAGTATTATCACCTGGGTACCTTTAAATGAGGGTTGGGGGCAATACGCTACCGTCCGCCTTGCCAACAATGTTAAGGCGCTTGATTCCACGCGCCTTGTAAATGCGGTGAGCGGCTGGGCATTAAGGCCTGTCGGCGATATGCATGATATCCACACCTATCAGACAACGGTAGATATTCCACCGGCGCCCAAAGATAGGGCCAGCGTAATCGGAGAGTTTGGAGGTATCGGTTACCCCATCAAAGGCCATCTGTGGAATCCGGATATGAGAAATTGGGGATACCAGACTTATCATTCCGCGGAGGATTTGCTAAAGAACTATAAACACAAATTTGATCAGATTGTGGAGATGAAAAGAACAAAAGGGTTGTCAGCAGCGGTTTATACCCAAACCACCGATGTGGAAGGAGAAGTGAATGGATTAATGACCTACGATAGAAAGATTATAAAAATTCCGGTTGATGTGTTGAAGGAAATTCATGCAGCATTAAAAGATTAAAAATTGATCATAGCAGGTCGCTGCACGTGCTATTGAGTTTTTTAAAAAAAATAAAAAGAAGCAGGTCGAAAAATCAAGGAGTTCTCAGGGGGCTGAGCGCTCACTTGTGAAGTGCCTGACAAAGAAGTATTTCTACGATATGAAAACAGTAGCAGCAACTGTCCTTAGCATAATAATTGGGATTATTATGGGGGCGCCAACGATCGGTGCACAAGCAAGCAAAGGCAGCATGCGCTCGCCGAATATCATTGTGATTTTGGCCGATGATCAGGGCTGGGGAACGACTTCTGTTTTAATGGATCCAGCGATAGCTGCATCAAAAAGCGATTATATTAAAACGCCCAATCTGGAAGCGTTGGCAAAACGCGCTGTAGTGTTTACCAATGGCTATGCCGCCCATCCCAATTGCTCGCCGACAAGGGCCAGTATCCTGACCGGGCTTTCACCTGCGGCGCTCCATCTGACCGATATTATCGAACGACACAAGGGGCCGCTTTATGAAAATAATAAGCTCATTCCGGCCGCTCATATAGACGGCTTGCCCGATGATATACTTACCATCGCAGCGTTCATTAAGTCCAAAAGGCCGGAATACCAGACCGCGCATTTTGGCAAATGGCATCTGGGAAATGGGGGCCCCGAAAAGCATGGCTTTGATAAAAGCGACGGAGAAACGTCCAATCGCGAAGGTAATCTCCGGTTGGACGGAAATCCGAAAGATATATATGGTATTACTGAAAGAGGCATCGCATGGATGAAAAACAAAGTCGCTGAACACAAGCCGTTTTACATGCAGTTGTCCCACTACGCCACGCATCTGGCCATTGAGGCAAAAAGAGAAACGATCGAAAAGGTGAAAGGCAGGCCAGTTGGCCAACGTCATAATGATACCAGGTTTGCAGCCATGAGCGAAGATCTGGATGATGGTATCGGAAGATTAATGAGAGCGATAAAGGAAGCGGGCATTGAAGATAATACCTACATTGTTTATCTAGCTGACAACGGCAGCCAGCCAACAAAGAGCCCTGGGAATATCAACGGGCCGTTACACGGCTGGAAAGCCACCGTTTGGGAGGGTGGCGTGCGGGTTCCCTTCCTGGTAGCCGGCCCGGGCATCAAGCATGCTTATGCAAAACAGACGGTGGTTAGCTACGATCTTTTTCCGACGATTTGCGAATGGCTGGATATTCGCAACCTGCCCAAGCAGTTGGAGGGGGGTAGTCTTGTAGCAGCCTTGAGGCGGCCTGCTTCGGAGCTTCCTATCGAAAGGCCCCGTGATTTTGTCGTATTTCATTTTCCCCATTATCAACTGGAAAAAGGCAGCCAGCCTGCCACCGCAATGATAAAAGAGCGCTTCAAACTCATCCATTTTTACGAAGACGATAAAGATTTTCTATTTGACTTGAGGAAGGATATTGCTGAGTCCAAGAACCTGGCCGATCAACAACCCGACAGGGTCAAACAGATGCGGAAAGAAATGCAGCGATATCTTTCCAGTATAAACGCGGTGCTTCCTGCACCTAATCCGGCTTATACAGCCTCTAAAGATCCGGGCCGCAAGTTTGCCGATATTAAAAAGCGCCTTTTAACCATTCCTTATTTTGTTATCGAAAAATGAGGCAGGCATAGCTTAGATACCGCTTCTTTTAAAGAGGTTACCACGAGTTAAAAAATAGTCGGTATCGCTCAAACCCACCGCCTACCGGTAATACAAAACGGAGGTCGTGCTACACTTATCCGGAACCAACGACAGTTTTTGTAAATAAAAGACAAGAAAGAGTTGGATAACTGAAATTAAAAATGCAACTTTGATGCAAATTTTATGCATTCTCGTTCCAACATAAAAACTTTATCAGAAAAATGCGCGGCGGTCATTTTTGGCCTGTCGATGCTTTTTATGTTGGGTATTCCATTGTTTCATCAGCATCATGACGAAAAGCACCTGAGTGATGGTGCTGCTATTGCTATGGCAAAAATTCAGTCGCATTGTCATAGCTGTGATCAGATGCGCCATCAGCATCATGCGGACAATGAGGCTCCTTCTTTTCAACTCAGTTCCCCGTCGCAGCGCGTGCCGCTGCATAGCAGTCGCTATTATATGGGCTGCTATAAATTCACAATTCAGGGCTTTATCAATAAAGGCCCTCCCATGCTGCTTACGCTTTAACCGCGTAGTTGCTTTTTATTTTAGATAGAATACAACATTGTTTCTTGCTGCGTCTGCATGGCTGCTGCCAGCATGTTGTGCCTACGCCCTACCAGTTTTAAATTTTCAGTAGCCGTGTGCCTTCCTGAGGTGGCGCATGCGCTGATGTATCGTTTCAATTATATCCATGAAGTTTTTGCTGCTGCTATGCTGCTGCCTGATAGCTGTTGTCTTTCACGCCCAAACGCGCCAGGTGATTGTTACTGTCATCGACGATGATCGTTGTCCGGTAGCGAACGCATTGATAAGGCTGGAAGGCGTTGGGGTTGCGCCGTTTCAAGGCCCTTCGGGTGTTTATACTTTTGAAAAAATACCCCGGGGAACTTATCAGCTAAAAATTTTGAAGTCGGGTTTTAAGGGTGTTAAAAAATCAATCGTCATCGACGATGAAAGCCTGTCTCTGTCCATAACGCTACGTCCTTCGGCGCATGTACTGGAAGAGGTGGTGGTGCGCAATGCGACGATCAACGATCAGAAGCGGCAGGAGCAATTAAATCTTGAAATAGTAACCGATGAATTCATACAAAAACATCTGGGCGGTAGTTTGATGCAGAGCCTCGAAAGATTACCCGGTGTGAAAACAATTGGCATTGGATCCGGCCAGTCAAAGCCGTTGATCAGGGGCCTGGGCTTTAACCGCGTTGTTGTAATTGACAAAGGCGTCAAGCATGAAGGGCAACAGTGGGGAGCCGATCATGGTTTGGAAATTGATCAGTTTGATGTGGAAGAGGCGGAGATACTAAAGGGTGCGGCTTCCTTCGCCTATGGTTCCGACGCCATTGCCGGCGCCGTCAACCTAAGGCCCCCTGGTCTGCCGGGCCCCGAAAGCTTCGGTGGCGACGTAAACCTGATTGGAAAAACCAACAATGGGCTTTATGGCACTTCAGTACATCTTTATGGCAGGACACATAAATGGTTCGCCACCGGCCGCGTTAGTTTCCAGGACTATGGCGATTACCGCGTGCCTGCGGATAGCCTTTTTGTATATGATTTTCCGGTGCAGCTATACCAAAGGCATTTGCGTAACACGGCAGGCAGAGAACTCAGTCTCCATGCCAGTTCGGGTTATATTACTGATCGCTTGCGCGCTGTCTTTTATGTTGATGATGTTTTCACTCAGAGTGGCTTCTTTGCCAATGCGCATGGGTTGGAGCCACGCCGCGTAGATGCAGCGCTCCACGACCGCAGCAGCCGGGATATACTGATGCCTTACCAGCAGGTCAATCATTTCAAAATAGTCAATCGGGCGCGTGCTGTTTTTGGGAATCACGCTGTGGAAACGGAGGCTGGTTATCAGCACAACCGCCGGAAGGAATACAATCATTATGTAAACCATGGCTACATGCCGCCCGTGTATCCCGATACGCTGGCTATACCTATGAACCTGGAACGGCTCTTTGATAAAACCGTGTATTCATTGCGCATAAAAGACCTGGTCAGGATAGGCAACCATGATTTACAATTTGGTATCAATGGTGACCTACAAAATAATATAATCGGTGGCTGGAGCTTTGTAGTGCCGTCTTTCAATCAGCGTTCGATCGGGGCATTTATATATGATAAAGTGTATGTGAATCATCGTGCCATCTTACATGGCGCGCTCCGGTACGATCACAGTTTTGTACACATCAAATCGTATAAAGATTGGTTTCCTTCGCCGGTTGAAACGGGCGGCATAGCAGCGCCTGATTTTGTCCTCAGGGCGGCACGGACAAACCGCTATTTTAATAGTGTAACAGGCGCTGTTGGGATCAATTACAACTTGAAGCAGGTTGAACTCAAAGCGAACATAGGCAAAAGTTTCAGAGTGCCTTTGGCAAAGGAGCTGGCTGCAAATGGTGTCAATTATCATTATTTCAGTTATGAGAAAGGAAATGCAAACCTGGATCCGGAACAATCTTATCAGGTTGATGCCGGTGTGGTATGGACCCATGATAAATGGCACGCAGAAGTGAGCCCGTTCTTCAATTATTTTCCTAATTATATCTATTTGAATCCTACAGCAAATCACGATTACCTGTATGGGGCGGGCAACCAGGTTTTTGAATATGCGCAGAGCCGCGTCTTGCGTTATGGAGGAGAGCTTCGGTTGAAATACCGGATAACGGAAACCTTGGGTTCCGAACTGTTGGGGGAATATTTATACGCGGAGCAGTTGTCGGGAAGCAAAAAAGGATTCGGTTTGCCCTTCTCTCCACCGCCTTCTTTACTACTCAATTTGCTGTATGAGCCTGTGCATACAGCGCCTTTTAAACGCACTTATATTTCGGTAGATCTGCGGTTAACTGCAGCACAAAATAATATCGTTCCACCAGAGCGCAAAACAGATCGTTATACGGTCATGCATATTCAGGCAGGTACGCGTTTCCGCATGCAAAACCAGGAGGCATGGCTCAGCCTGCAATTGCAGAATGTATGGAACACCCGCTACATGATCCATACCAGTTTTTACAGGCTGATAGGCTTGCCCGAGCAGGGCCGCAATCTGGTGGTGTCGCTGAAACTGCCCTTTAATTTTCCCAATAAAAAGAAAACAATATGATCTACAAAAAGAAGTTGAAAATGCTATTGATAACCGCATCTGTCGGTGTTTTTTTCGCCGGCTGTTCGAAGCGCGACACAGCGCTCGCCGACACCGGGTATCCGGACATTGATGTGACAAGCGAGCAGGCCTTTCCGAAACAATGTTCTCAATTTTCGCGAGGTGCAAAAGCTGTCGTGAAAGCGGTGGTGTCGGATAATGTGGAACTGGGATCAGTGAGTTTTGATATTCATCACAACTTCGACCACCATACCCATAGTACCGAGGTCAATGATTGCGGCCTGGACCCCAAGAAGACTCCGGTAAACCCGATGTTGCTCATCAAAAGCATGCCCATTCCTCCGGGGAGCAAAACTTATGTAGCCGTACAGGAAATAGAAATTCCGTCAGCTATAGATCCGGGCGATTATCATTTTCTGATACGTGTTACGGATAAAGAGGGTTGGCAAACTTTAAAAGGGCTAAGCATAAAGATCAGGTAGCCCTACGAAAAGGTGATGCCGGCAGGACTGATAAAGCCCATAGCGCGGCCGTTAGCAATTCACTTCAGTATTGTTGGCCGAGCCGAAAATCTATGTCTTTTCCATTCCATTTAGATAAATAACTATTCATTTTTAAAAACTAAAAACAGTATGAAGAAAATTCTCAGTAATGTAAGTGTCGCGATCCTACTCACCGCATCGATCGCCAGCTGTCACAAAAAAGACGATGTCGTGAGCCAACCTGTAATCACCGGGCTGGAAGTTGGGACGGGCAACAACAAGATGGCCTATGCGGGGTCTGATCTGCATATTGAAGGTGCCATCACCGCTGTTGGCACTATCGAAAACATCGTGGTGGAAATTCATCCGGAAAGCGGCGCCGGATGGGAATTTAGCCAAGCCTTTACAGATGGCTACAGCGGTACAAAAAACGCAACTTTGCATGAGCATATTGATATTCCGTCCGGTGCTGCGGCAGGCGCTTATCACTTGCGTATAAAAGTAACAGACAGGTTGGGTAATGTAGCAGTAGCTGAATCTGATTTACGGATTGAACGAAAAAGCCCCAGCGCTGCCCTTATTTTCACAAGCGTTACGGGTACCGGCGTTGAGGGCCATGGCGACCACTTTCATGGCCTGGGGAGCGCCATAGAAGGCCTGTCGGACACGATCCTCTTTGATGAAACGGGGGTGGCCATCTCCAATGCTCATTTACACCTGGAGCCGGAAAGCATTTACAAAATTGCACTCAAAACCTATGATGCCAGTGGCGTAGAAACGCAATATCAATATATCGCTAACGCCGCTGCGGCGGCTAATTATAAGGCTTTTTTGATTGGGGGCAACTTTATTCTAAATCCCAATTCACCGACACATGAAGGAGCTATTTTTCAGACCCGGGAAACCGCGTATGCAGATGGTACAACAGTGTCGGGAGCTATCAGCACGACCGGGGTTACTTCCTATTTCCTGGTAGGACATGCGAATGAGGGGGAAAAGGACGTGACATTTGTAATGCGCCGGTTAAATGCTGGCGTCAAGCCAACTATTACACGGGTAGACTGGAACCGCGCTGATTATGCCACTGCTTTTGCTGGAAGCAATGAACTGGAACTGAAATTCGAAATCCACGCCGAAGAGGAGCACGATCATTAACGGCTTTTAAGGCAGCTGACAAATGATAGTATTGGCGTAAAAACTATACTATCATTTGTTTTAATCGGTCGTCTTATTATCCCAAGGCTTGACTGTTGCAGTCATTTGCTGCAATCGGTGGTGCTGCGATTTTTGTCTCGGTATACGGGAAGCTACCAACCATGACTGCCGATACGTGTTTTGCTTTTAGGCAATCGATTGCACATTTATTTCTTCGGCAATAGCATTATATTCATGGAGCACAACTGTTCAAAGGTTCCACTGTTTCTGCCACAATACTACATTAAACATAAACCTTACAAACCATGAAACGGAAAATGAACGCTCTGGTATGCCTTGTTCTTTTTGTTGGATTTTTCTCGTGCCAAAAGAATCAAATGCAACACGGCCCCGGCAGCCTTACCTCACAAAGGGCGATCACGCCTACAAGCAATGCCGCTCCTTCAATGCATCTCAACCAATACTTTTCCGGCCAGTCTTTATTAAAGATGCAAAAAATTAAAGTGGTGCAAACGGCCTATGCGGAATATTTCGAGGTCAACAACTTCAGCGGCGGATATGCGGGGCTGCAGCATACAATTGATAGCGCCTCTTCGGGCGGTTCCACGTCCAAAACTTTGATAGCATCTCTCTGGGATCCCAATACTGCGTCCGGTGTGCACGCCTATGCTTCTTTTATAGCTCCGACCACATTTTACAGCCGTTTCGGAGGGGAGGGAGATGGCGCCAAAACCGTCAACCCTTACGGGTGGAAGTTAAACACCTGGTATAATATTGTCCACCGGTCATGGCAATCGGGTGACAGCATATTTATTGCCAATTTTATTCAGGATTTGTCAACGGGTATATGGTTTCATACATCAACGCTATCCGCGCCTGGTACATCAGCCGCCATTGGTAATTACAATGATTCCTTTTTAGAAGATTGGGTAGGTAACGACGACCGAATGGACGGAAGATATCCGAGGAAGGCTTTTTTTAAAGATTGCTGGGCTTTATCCTTATCCGGAACATGGCTAAAGCCTAATAGCAGAAACGTGTCTGTCAACAACTCAGCTGCAGATGTAAACAGAAACGGCATTTACCATAATAGCTTTGATGCTGGGTATGATGGTGCGGAAGATGCGTTTTTTATGGCGCATGGTGCTGGTTATACGCCGTCATCCATCTTCGCCGGGGGCAGAACGGCTTCGCTTCCTGCGCAAACGGGACAGGGTACCACCCCTTCACTGTCTGCTGTTGTAACGGATAGCCTCACGGCTTATTATTCAGGCGGCTCAGTATATGTAAACTGGACAAACCCTAACACCTCCAGTCCCCAGTTTTCATATAGCATCGACATATTGAATACGTCAAACACTGTCATACATCATATTTTAGACACCATGCCGCAGCAGCGAAGCGCTTCTATTGCTAAAGTATTAGCTGATGGTGCCTATAATATCCGTGTTACTATAAGGGATGTTTTTAACAACCAGGGAGCGCCCATAACCTTTCCGTTGGTAGTCAATAATGGTAGTAGTATCAAGCCGGGTGCGGTTTATGAATTGAAGCCGTATAGCGCAACTACAAGGAATTTAGACGTAGATTATTCGGCCACATCCAACGGTGCTAATGTTTCGATCTATTCCGATGGAAATAGCAATAACCAGCGATGGAAATTATCATATGTCGGCGGTGGCTTTTTTAGATTAACCCCCATACATGCACCCTCGCTGTCACTTGATGTCTATACCGGATCTGCAACGTCAGGCACTAATGTGCAAATATACTCCAGCCACTCGGGCACTTCCCAGCAATGGAAATTTATAAGCATGAGTGGGGGTTACTATCGTGTTCAGCCCGGGTGTGCACCATTGCTGAGTCTCAGCGCGCCTTCCGCTTTAAATACGAACGGCAACGTCAATGTTACTACAGATACGGGAGCCGCCCATCAAAAATGGAAGTTGGAATACATATCAAATTAGATAGCACAAGCTTAAAGAATCTGGTCGGATAATTATAAACTTTCGCATATTTTTGAATGTCGCTATATCTTAAGATCCTGCAAAAAAATTACCATAAACGGCAATAGAGGAGGGGCAGCGGGATTGTTGTATTATGGAAAGCAAAGTAAATATGAGTAAACCTGATACATTACCGACGCTGGAATTTAAATCTGCCAAATCTTTTGCAACCTGGCTTGAAAAAAATCATAATAAGTCCGGCGGACTGTGGATGAAAATATTCAAAAAAGACGCAGGCATAAAGACTATAAGCTATACCGAGGCGCTCGAGGTGGCGCTTTGCTATGGCTGGATTGATGGGCAAAAGCAAAAGTATGACGAGCTCGCCTGGTTGCAAAAGTTCTGCCCCCGAACAGCCAGGAGCATTTGGTCAAAGGTTAATATCGCCCATGTCGAAAGGCTGATAAATGAAGCTAAAATGAGGCCCGCCGGACTGGAAGCGGTTGAAAAAGCGAAGGCGGACGGCAGATGGGAGCGCGCGTACGATTCGCCGAGCAAAATGACGATACCTGAAGACTTTCTTTTGGAACTCAGCAAAAACAAAAAGGCAGCGGCATTTTTTAAGGGGCTTAATAAAACGAATCTTTTTTCCATTGGTTTTCGGCTACAAACCGCCAAAAGGCCGGAGACCAGGCAAAAGCGAATGAAAGAGATTATTGAAAAGTTAGCCAACGGGGAAAAGCTATAGTAGAAAAAATAAAACAATCAACAGCCATCACGCTGGACAACAAATAATATATGGAACGGGATTTTGCAAAAATGACAGACCAGGAGTTATTGGAAGAAGAAAGAAAATTAAAGTCGTTTTCGGTCTTAAACGCGTTTTTAATCGGAGCTTTAATCGGGGTTATTATGTTTAGTGTTTTTTACAGTGCATATGGCATCGCCCTCTTAATACCGCTCTTTCTGATATACAAATTGGGCCGCGATCCGAGGAACAAAGAATTTGAAAAACTAAAAGCTACGCTAAAAGAGCGGCATTTAAGATAAATCAGGATTGCAAATGATCTGATGAACTCAAAAAGTGAATTATCCATTCAAATCAGGGTTCTATCCATTCCGGGCGCTATCAATCTGTCTTAGCTTTGAGATCAAATATTTAGGAATGAGAAGACGATTGCAACTACTGATTGCCCTGGCCTTTTTAAGCTGTGTTATAAAGTCGAACGCCCAGTTACGCCGAGGGGCCTATTCCTTAGATCTTTCCGGCACCTGGCGCTTTGCTATGGATGTCGAAGATATAGGCGTCTCCCAAAAATGGTTCTTAAAAGAGTTGAAAGATGAGGTTGTTTTACCAGGCTCGATGGCTTCCAACGGCAAAGGAAATGATGTTACCATTCACACACCGTGGACCGGGCAGATCGTAGATTCGTCCTGGTATCAAAAACCGGAGTATGAACCTTATCGTCAGCCCGGGCATATCAAAATTCCCTATTGGCTGCAGCCGGTAAAATATTATAAAGGGGCGGCCTGGTACCAAAAAACAATTCATATCCCGGCTTCCTGGAGGGGGAAGGAATTGCAATTGTTTATTGAACGCAGTCATTGGGAAACGACGGCATGGATAGATGGAAAACTTATTGGCATGAGAAACAGCCTCGGCACGCCTCATATTTTTCACTTGCCCGCGCTCGAGCCTGGTACGCATCAAATCTCGGTGCGCGTAGATAACCGGGTCAAAGATGTCAATGTAGGATTCAATTCGCATAGCATCACCGACCATACCCAAAGCAACTGGAATGGCATGATTGGCCGGCTGGAGTTGATGGCAAAGCCCAGGGTTTTTATCGAGGATGTGCAGATTTTTCCTGACCTGCAGCAAAAGCGGATTAAGGTAAGCGTAAAAATCGTAAACACAACCGGGCAGCCGTCCAGAGCGAGCCTCGCGTTATCAGCTAAAGCGCCTGCTGCTGAGCAGCTTCCGACGTTAAGTGAAAAAGTCGTTTTACAAAGCGACACCACGGAGATAAGCATTATTTATGACATGGGAAAGCACCCATTGCTATGGGACGAGTTTACGCCGCATTTGTATCAACTCAAAACAACGCTGCATGCGGCACAGGCCACTGATTTGCGGCAGACCAGTTTCGGCATGCGCGAATTCGTGGCCAAAGGAACCCAGTTTGCAGTTAACGGCCGGACGATATTTTTGAGGGGCACGCTCGAATGCGCGATATTTCCCAAGACCGGTTTCCCACCCACCGATGTGGATGCATGGTTACGTATCTTAAAAAAAATTAAGTCTTTTGGTTTGAATCACGTCAGGTTTCATTCCTGGACGCCACCGGAAGCGGCTTTTGAAGCGGCCGATCAGTTGGGCATTTACCTACAAGTGGAGTGTTCTTCCTGGGCCAATGGAGATTCAAGAATTGGCAGCGGCGACCCGATTGACGCATGGATATATGAAGAAAGCAACCGGCTGGTAAAAGCCTTCGGCAATCATCCTTCGTTTTGTATGATGGTTTATGGCAATGAACCCGGCGGAAGGAACCATACCGCTTATTTGAAACAGTTTGTTGCCTATTGGCAGCAAAAGGATAAACGACGGATGTACACCACAGGTGCAGGTTGGCCGCTGGTAAAAGAAAGTGATTATAATAATGATCCGGCTCCGCGCATCCAGGGTTGGGGCCAGGGATTGAAAAGCATTATCAATAGCCAGCCTCCGCGCAGCGATTACGACTGGAGCGCTATCCTATCAAAATGGAACCATCCGACGGTAAGCCATGAAATAGGCCAGTGGTGCGTTTATCCAGATTTTAAAGAGCTAAGCCAATACACTGGTGTGCTCAAAGCCAAAAATTTTGAAATATTCCGAGACCGTTTGCAGCAAAACGGCATGCTTCATCTGGCCGACAGCTTTTTGCTGGCATCGGGTAAATTGCAGGCTTTGTGTTATAAGGCAGACATAGAAGCGGCCCTGCGCACCAAAGGCTTCGGCGGATTTCAGCTCTTAGATCTCCACGATTTTCCCGGCCAGGGAACCGCGCTGGTAGGCGTGCTCAATGCTTTCTGGCAGGAGAAAGGGTATATCACTGCAAAAGAATACAGCCGCTTTTGCAATGCTGTCGTACCGCTCGCACGGTTTCCGAAAATGATTTATTATAACAATGAAACATTAAAAGTGCCTGTTGAAGTAGCACAGTTTGGCCCTAATGACCTGCTGCAGGCTGCGCCCAAATGGGAGATCAAAACTGCAGAGGGGCAAACGGCTTTCAAAGGATCGTTGAACACAATAGATATACCAACTGGTGCGCTGACGGAAGTGGGTGTGATAGAACAATCCCTTCAGGCCATCACAGAACCCACAAAATTAAATGTATCTATAACAATCGGCCCGTTTCAAAATGACTGGGATATATTCGTGTACCCCGCAGCGCTGCCCGAAATTGCTGAAGATATAACCGTCACACAACAACTCGATGAAGAAGCTTTGAAAACTCTTCAGGGGGGCGGCAAAGTTTTACTCACGCCTAAAAAGGGCAGCATCCGGGATGAGGCCGGTGGAAATATCGCGGTCGGGTTTTCCAGCATTTTTTGGAACACGGCCTGGACGAAGGGCCAGGCGCCGCATACCCTGGGTATTTTGTGTGATCCGAAACATCCGGCATTGCGCGCTTTTCCCACGTCGTATCACAGCAACTGGCAGTGGTGGGACGCCATGAGCCATTCAAATGCCATTATTGTAGATTCGATCGCCAAAGGGTTAGCGCCGATAGTTAGGGTGATTGATGATTGGTTTACAGCCCGGCCGCTGGCACTAGCTATCGAATGCCGGGTGGGTAAGGGGAAACTACTGCTTACAGGTATTGACTTGCTGACAGGCAACGATAAGCGGCCCGAAGCAAAGCAACTGTTGTATAGTTTTGCCACTTACATGAAAACAAAGGACTTTAATCCGGCCACGGCAGTCCCTGTTGAGAGGCTGCGTTCCATTTTAAGGTGAAGCAACTTTGTTAGAAAGTAGATGCTTTGAATTTTTGAATGAAATTTTAAAGACGCTCCCAGAACAGGAGAGATTCTTTTAACAAGCGTTAAAAAAAGATGCCGTTCGGCGGATCGGCTTCCAAACATTGTAATAGAAAAGTTTGACCTGGATGGCTTCCACAGCTCCGGTGCAGTGTCCGAGTTACGCTTTACCTTTTGCGCGTTGATGAAAAGAGCGTTTCAATTAATGATTGTCTTGATTACTGATGCCCTGCCGCATTTCTAACTCTTTTTGAAAATCTGAAATTTTCGATTCTTTTTCTTTTGGCCAATGAGATAGGCGTAAGGGGCTAAGGGAGGGACGTGTTCGCATATAATTTTCAGGATACCGATCATAGGGATGGCGACGACCATGCCGCTAAGCCCCCAGAGTAGTTCTCCGAATACCAAAGCAATTATTGTAAACAGGGGATTGATATTGACCTGGTCGCCCACAACTAATGGTTCCAGGATATAGGTTTGGACAAACTGCACTACCGCGTAGGTAACCAATACGCCAATGATCACGCCATTGCCGCCTCCCTGAGAGATGGCCATCAGCAATGTTAAGATGGTTCCGGTGATATTGCCAAAAAAGGGAACAATCTCTAACAGGCCGCAAAGCACGGCAAAAAATAAAGCATATTTTACGCCTGCCACAGAAAATCCAATGCCATACAAAACCCATAACAAAACAATCATCATTCCCAACCCGCCAAGATATTGCTGGATAACAGTTTTTATTTTTTCGAGTAGGGAAGCTGCCGTTGCTTTTTCGCTTTCACTTTTCTGAAGTTTTAAAATAAAGTGCTTGATGCGGCTGCGCTGGTACAGTAATAAAAACATGTAAACCAATACGAGTATGGTGTTTATAACCAGACCCGAAACAGCAGTCAGAAAGGAGGGTAGCAGCTTCGAGGCATTTGCTCCCTTTTCAGTTTGTTTACTTGCCACCGCCTGCTGCTTACCAGCTGAGACTCCTGTTTTTTCAGCTATATAGTTTTGAATTTCCTCTACTTTTTTTTGGATGTTCGTTTTAATAGACGAGGCATCTTCCATAAGCCCGGATACCTGCCAGCCTAATAAAAATATAATTCCTGTGGCAATAGCCAAAAAGCCAAACACACAAAGAAGCGAGGCCAGGCCGCGGTTGATATTCCTGCTTTCCATCCATCGGCAAAAAGAAACAAAAACGCCGGCAAGCATGCCGCCAATGATGAGCGGTATAAGAAAGGGTTTTCCAAAATATAGCAGGGTAGCGCTTAAAGCAATGAACAATAAGATATACACGTAGTATTCAATTTTCTTTGGATACATGCAAGGGTTGTTGAGGGTTTTAAAATGATGCCGCCGCCCTTATTGTTGGCCGCTTCTTTGCTGTTATATAAAGGTATGTGTTGGACGTTTACTTTCTTTCTTTTCTGTCGAAAATTTTGGGATCAAAAAAAGGGGTTTAAAGAGCTTCGGCGATTGATTATATGGATAACGAGCATGTTGAATCCGACATCATAAAATCAATGTTGGGGCGGGTTTCGTACTCGGTCTTCAGGGTAGCTCCCATAAAAACGGCGATGAGGAGGCAACCTGTATTGCGCATGATGGAATGTTTTCTTCAGAAAAAAGGGGTGAAAATTAACCGTGCCGCAGCCAAGCATATTATAGAGAGATTTAACTTTCATTAAAGCAAAATTGATAATAGTATTATCCATATAATAGCCGCTATAATCCATTTTGAAAAATAGATAGCGCTCCTATCTTTACAATCGGCCCTGCCTTTTTTCATCTGTTAACAGGTATTGTACCCGTCAGGTAAATTGGCCTTGAGGGTGATAAGCCCCGTTGCGAAGCAATAGCACTCGTTATTTGCATCTGAACCTGTACGCGCCAGGGCGCTTGATTTTTGAATTGTTATAGATAACCAGGAATACATGAGATTCGTCTTTTTTTGTTTGATTTATTTGAATGGGTTTATTTCCTTCGGGCAGGAACGCGCCGATCAGTTGGAGTTAAAAGCCCGGATTGGGCAGGTAGGTGAAGCCAATTTTTTTAAAACCGAGGGGTATTATAATTGGTGTCCTTCTATCCTTAAAACCGAAGACGGGGTTTATCATTTGTTTTATTCGACCTGGAAAAAAGAATATGGTTTTGGAGGGTGGCTTACCCGTTGCGAGATTGCCCATGCTACTTCCGAAAACCCGACAGGCCCCTGGAAGCCTGTAGGAACGGTGCTCCAGGGAGCCGGAAAGGGCCACTGGGACGCTATTACAGCCCATAACCCTAAAATAAAATACTTTGAAGGCAAGTACTATCTGTATTATGTTTCCACCAATT
Source organism: Niabella insulisoli (assembly GCF_039652435.2). Taxonomy (GTDB): domain Bacteria; phylum Bacteroidota; class Bacteroidia; order Chitinophagales; family Chitinophagaceae; genus Niabella; species Niabella insulamsoli. The sequence goes on from NZ_CP190246.1 coordinate 2,020,212, forward strand.
TGGGCGATAAAGCATACACCGAGGAAGAAATTACGCAGACCGGCCAGACCTTTTACAGTCATCCTAACTGGGCCATTCTAAGAAAAAACCAGCGTACGGGCGTCGCAGTGGCCGACAATATCAATGGACCTTATAAAAGGATGGATCATCCGCTTATTGAACCTTCGGGCCCCATCACCACCATTACCGTTAATCCCGCAATCACACAGGGGAAAGATGGCAGGTATTTTCTGATTGTGAAAGGCGATAAGCCTAATGAAACACGTTTTATACGCAATCAGGCCATTGCGATTGGCGACAGCCCTATAGGACCTTTTAAGATTCAGCCCGAACCGGTAATCGATTATTTAGATACGGAGGATATATCAATGTGGTATGATAAAAAGCTGGATTATTTTTATGCCATCTTTCATGCTACAAGCGGTTTTATTGGTTTGGTAAGTTCGCCGGACGGAATGCATTGGTCGAAGGCAAAAGATTATCGGCTGATGCCAAAAGAGCTAAAAATGACCTCGGGCGAAGTGCGAAAATATGACCGCATGGAGCGCCCCTTTGTTTTCGTCGAGGAAGGGAAGCCCAAAGTGTTAAGCCTAGCGCTGAAAAAAGGCGACGACTCTTTTATAGTTTTTATTCCTATAGAGAAAGAATGAGATTGTTTTCAATTACCGAGTAGCTAATGAAATATAAATTTTTACAGAAGATTTCTTTCAAGAAAAATAATATTTCCAAACCTATTTTGTTGGCTGAAGTGAATAAATCTAATTTATACAATCAGTCACCCTTATACTAAATATGACGAACATAATATTAATTTAAGATTACCATTAAATTTTTATCGCAATATCTTATGTCTAAGTTATTTTTTACGCCGCTTCTTCTCATTATATGTCTCAACTTGTTAGCTCAACCGCCATTGCCGACGCCGCTGCAAATGGGTTGGCAGGAGGCGGAGTTCGGCGTCGTCTTTCATTACGATTTGCATGTTTTTGATGGAAAAAAATATAATCAGCGATCCAATAGGATAGTTCCCATAGAAGACTACAATATTTTTAATCCAACACAATTGGATACCGATCAATGGATCGCTGCGGCAAAAGCAGCAGGCGCCACCTATGCTATTTTGACGGCGACGCATGAAACCGGCTTCGCACTTTATCAAAGTGATGTCAACCCCTATTCACTCAAAGCATTGAAATGGAAGGATGGCAAGGGTGATATTGTACGCGATTTTGTCAACTCCTGCCGAAAATATAATATTAAACCGGGCATTTATGTGGGCATACGATGGAACGCCCGGCTGGGGATTCATGACTTTAGGGTGGAAGGCAATAGCGAGTTTGCAAAAAATAGGCAACAGGCTTACAAGCGGATGTGTGAGGGAATGGTGGAAGAGCTTACCACCCGTTATGGCGACTTATTTATGATCTGGTTTGATGGCGGGGCTTCGGACCCTAAAACCTATGGGGCCGACGTGTTGCCGATTGTTGAGAAAAATCAGCCCAATTGTTTATTTTATCATAATACACAAAGAGCTGATTTTCGTTGGGGCGGTTCTGAAACCGGCACGGTATATTATCCCTGCTGGTCTACTTTCCCTTATCCTTATTCACATTCGGCTAACACCGAAGCCATATTCAAAGACAACTTCAGATTATTAAAGGAAGGCGACAGGGAAGGAAAATATTATATGCCCGCCATGGCCGATGCGCCTTTAAGAGGGTATAAAGGCCGCCACGAATGGTTTTGGGAGCCCGGCGACGAAGCGCATATTTATCCGGTGCCTCATTTAGTCGATATGTACCGGAAATCTGTCGGCCGGAATGCTACACTGATACTGGGGCTTACGCCCAATCCCGCAGGCTTGCTTGACCGGGAAGACGTAGACACGCTGGCTGCTTTTGGAAAAAGGATTAAGGAATTGTTTGGCCAGCCTGTTGCGACGATCGCCGGTGCGGGCCAACAGATCACACTCAAAATTCCAAAGGGCAAGTCCGTAAAGCATGTAGTCATCCAGGAGGAAATTACGAAGGGCCAGCGTATCCGGGCTTTTGAAATATTTTCTTATCAGAACAACAAATGGCAAAGCGTTTTTGGCGGAAGTGCTGTTGGGCATAAATTCATTTACGAGTTTCCGCAGCCGATAAGAACGGACCAGCTGAAGCTTGTGATCCATGAGTCTGTCGGCGGGCCATTTGTCAGGAAGTTTGCTGCTTATTAATATAGCGCTTATAAACCGCCTGATTATTTGATAGGTTGCTATAACGTAAAAGCAACCGTTGTCAATTGCCTTGCAACGCGGCTGATATCATTATGATATAAGAAGCCAACGGTTATTTAAAAAATTTCATTCGAGCGCTCAACTGCCCGCGTGCCAGCAGGCATTGACTTTCAGCGTTTTTGATATCAGTTATGTTTTCATTGGCGTAATAACCCCGATTAGTTGAGGCAGATCAGGAAATATTGCGTATTTTACTACAAAATATGCCTGTGACCATGAAACTTCTGAACGCTCATCTTTCCCCGTCAATAGTCATCTCTTCTATCATCGTTGCTACAACGGGCCTTTTGGGTATGTCAACCATTTTAGATCGAAAAACAGGAGTGGATGAAATGGTTCTGCTGGCAAAGGAAGACAAAGACAGCGCCGCTTCCGTAGCCGCTTTTGAAAAAGTTTATCCGGTATTGATGCATCCCCGATGTATGAATTGCCACCCTAAAGGCGATGTGCCATTGCAGGGAGATGATAGTCATATCCATAGCATGTTGCCACAGCGCGGGCCGGAGGGTAAAGGCGTATTAACGATGAAATGCGTGACCTGTCATGCACCTACTGGCGTTGAAGGCGCCAGGACACCGCCCGGTAACCCCGAATGGCACATGCCTCCGGCCGATATGAAAATGGTTTTTGAAGGTAAAACAGCTCGTGAGCTGGCTCTTCAGTTGGTCGATTTTGAAAAAAACGGACATAAAGATATGAAAGCGCTGCGCGACCATGCCGGGGACGACCTGGTAAAAGCAGGCTGGGAGATGGGTGGTGATCGGGAGCTGCCCCCGCTGTCTTACGAAGCTTTTAAACAAGCATGGTACGCCTGGATTGATAACGGCGCTTACGCCCCATCCAAATAAAATTTAATTTCAAAAAAAAATCTCATGGCTTTATATACGATCAACGTGAACGGAGCGGCGAAGCAGGTGGATGCGGCGCCAGACACGCCTATCCTTTGGGTGTTGAGAGATCATCTCCGACTCTTGGGAACCAAGTATGGTTGCGGCGTCGCTCATTGCGGCGTTTGCACTATTCATCTTGATGGTGATGCCGTCAGATCCTGTGTTTATCCGATCAGCGATATCGGTACGAAAAAAATTGTAACGATCGAAGGACTGTCAGAAAAAGGCGATCATCCGGTGCAAAAAGCCTGGCTCGAATGGGATGTTCCTCAATGCGGCTATTGCCAGGCTGGTCAAATCATGACGGCAGCGTCTTTGCTGGCCCAGAATCCCCAGCCGACCGATGAAGAAATACGCCGCGCTATGAACGGCAACCTTTGCCGCTGCGCCACTTACACCCGTATCAATAAAGCAATTAGAACTGCAGCTAAAGAAATGTAATTATGGCAACTGTACAAACCCATTTAAACAGACGGTCTTTTCTGAAATTATCCGGAGCCGGAGGCGCAGGCTTACTCATTCACTTTAGCTGGCTGGCCGCGCTGGCTAAAGAAAACCCTCAATTAGAAAAAGCATATGAGTTAAATGGTTTTATAACAATTGATACCGACGGCGCCGTAACCATTGCATCGCCAAACCCTGAAATAGGCCAAAATGTAAAGACTTCAATGCCCATGCTGGTAGCCGAAGAGCTGGACGTCAATTGGGAACAGGTCAAAGTAGTGCAAGCGCCGCTGAATACAGATATTTTCCAAAGGCAAATTGCAGGTGGTAGCCGTTCGATCTATCAAAGCTGGGATGCTCTGCGAATGGCGGGTGCAACCGCAAGATATATGTTGGTGCAGGCAGCAGCCGCGGCCTGGCGTGTTCCCGCATCAGAAATTGACGTCAACGAGGGGGTTATTTCTCACAAAGCCAGCGGGCGATCATCAGGCTTTGGCGGCATGGCGGCGGCGGCTTCAAAAATAGAAATCCCAAAAGAAGTTGAGGTTAAGAAGATTGAAGATTTTAAAATCATCAGGCATTCTAAACGAAATGTCGACGGGTTAGATATTGTCACCGGTAAAGCCGTATTTGGTTTGGATATATATACGGATGACATGGTTTTTGCTTCCATTGTTCACCCTCCGGCCTTTGGCATGAAGCTCCTTTCTTACGATGCAGCCGAAGCGCTTTCAATGAAGGGAGTGCAGGAAGTGTTTACAATTGAAACTTATCCTGAAAACTTTGAACGCGGCTATTTTGACACTAACGCTTTTCCGGAACTTATTGTAGTTACCGGCGATTCCACCTGGACAGTAATGAAAGCAAAAGAAAAAATAAAAGCCAAATGGGAGCCCTTCGATACCCATTCCATAAAAATGAAAGGCACGGGAGCGGGCAATGCGAGCGATCAAAAAGTGCCTGCCGGCAGAGACACTACCGAAGACCAGTACGCCGCGATGTTTCAAAAAGACAAAGAAAAAGGCCGTGAGGTTAGGAAAGACGGCGATCCGGAGAAGGCATTTGCAAACGCTGCAAAAGTAATCGAGCGTTCTTATACAGGGCCCTATTTGGCGCATAGCCCATTAGAGCCTTTGAATTTTTATGCCAACGTAACTAATGACAGGGCGGTGCTTATTGGACCTACACAGACACCAGAATACATGGAACAATCGGTGGCACAACGTTTGGGCATGAGCCTTCAACAGGTAGATATACAAATGACGCGCATGGGCGGCGGCTTCGGACGGAAACTATTTGGCCATTACCTCGTTGAAGCGGCCGTTATTTCACAGCAAATAAAAAAGCCGGTGAAACTGATGTACACGCGGGAAGATGATATGACTTTTGGATGCTACCGGCCTACTTATCTGGCGACTTTTCGCGCTGCACTGGACCAGGATAATAATTTGACCGCTTTTCATGTGAAGGCAGGCGGTATTCCTGAAAGCCCGTTATTTGCCAACCGCTTTCCGGCCGGCGCCGTTGAAAATTACCTGGCTGAATCCTGGACGATTGACAGCAATATTACGACCGGCGCGTTTCGTGCGCCAAGGTCCAATTTTATGGGAGCCGTTGAACAGGCTTTCCTGGACGAAGTGGCCGAACTGGCGGGCAAAGACCCCATCGATTTCCGGCTCGGCCTTTTCAATAAAGCAATTAATAATCCGGTGGGAAAGAAAAACGACTATGATGCCAAACGTTATGCGGGCGTACTGGAACTGGTGCGCGAAAAGGCGCAATGGGGCAGGTCCAAAAACGGTGTAAGCCGCGGCGTTGCAGCCTATTATTGCCATGATAGTTATGTAGCCAATGTGGTGGATCTGCGTATGGAAAATGGCAAACCTGTCATTGAGAAGGTGTATTGCGCCACCGATTGCGGCATTGTTGTTAACCCTATAGCTGCCGCAAATATGGTAGAAGGCGGAAGTGTCGATGGTATTGGCCATGCGCTTTATAGCATGCTCACGGTTAAAGACGGGGCGCCGCAACAACAAAATTTCAATGATTACCACCTGATCAGAAACAACGACGCCCCGCGGGATGTAGAAACCTTTTTTGTAGACAGCGATGTGCATCCAACGGGTTTGGGCGAACCTCCCTTTGCGCCGGCTATTGGCGCGCTGGCTAATGCGCTTTACAAGGCTACCGGAAAACGCTACTATCATCAACCCTTTATGGTAGACGTTGCGGGGAAATATCTGCCCAAAGAGCAACCTGCTGGTTGAGCTGAATTTAAATAATGGAAAATTTTCATACCATGACGCACGAATTGCAAAAGCTGATTTCCACGGCTCATCTCTGGTTTGCGCAAGGGAAGCAGGCCGTAATGGCAGCTGTTGTGCATCTGGAGGGCTCTTCCTACCGCCGGCCTGGCGTCAGCATGCTCATCAGCGAAGCAGGTGACATGGTAGGCGCCGTGAGCGGAGGCTGTGTGGAAAAGGAAATAATCCGGCAGGCCGCCAGTGTGTTTAGAACAGGGATGCCTAAATTGATGACCTACGACGGGCGCTTCCGCCTGGGCTGTGAAGGGGTTTTATATGTGTTGATCGAACCGGTCGAAATAACAGATCATTTATTCCAGGTTATGCAAAAATGCTTTCATGACCGAAAACCCTTTCAGTCCACTTCTTTTTTTATTACCGAATTGGGTGAAAGCGCCGCATATGGGACTGTCTTGGAAGTAGGGGGAACTGCCCATCCAATGCGCGGCTCATTTAGGATGAGCCATACAAATCACTTGCAAACTTTCAGGCAGCAATGGCCGCCGCTGTTTCGGTTATATATTTTTGGCGCGGAGCACGACGCAGTGCAGCTATGTCATTTGGCTGCAGATATTGGTTGGCAGGTGCATGTGATTGCTGCGCCCGGCGAAGAAAAAACAATAGCCTATTTTAAAGGAGCGACACGCTTATCGGCAACCGCAATTCAAGACCTGGACCTGTCGGATATTGATGAAAACAGCGCGGTCATTTTAATGTCCCACAGTCTACATAAAGACGCACAATATTTAATGGCGTTGAAAGACAGCCGGCCGGCTTATATCGGCCTGCTGGGCCCGCGCAAAAGGCGGGAGCGTTTGTTGGAAGAATTGATCAACTATTTTCCTGACACGGCCGATGATTTTTTGGACAGCATCCATGGCCCGGCGGGATTGAATATCGGTGCGGAAACGCCTGCTGAAATTGCACTTTCCATTATATCAGAAATTTTAAGCATTACCCGAAAGGCAGCAGTGATGCCGCTTCGCGAATTATCCGGAAAAATACATGGCTAAAGTTCAAGCGCTTCTACTGGCAGCCGGGGCCTCGAAAAGAATGGGCAGGCCTAAGCAGTTGTTGCCATGGGGCGACCAATCGCTTATCACTCATCAAATATCCAGGCTGCAGCAGGCCAACCTGGAAGTGACTGTAGTTTTGGGCGCTCAGGCGACTATGATCGCCAAAGAAGTTGAAAGTTATAAAGTAAAAATTACTTTTAATGCAGGCTGGGAGCAGGGCATGGGCAGTTCCATTGCCTGGGGCGCAGACAATATAGATACTACAAATTTGCAGGGGTTATTGATTACGCTGACAGACCAACCCTGGATTGAGGCTGGTCATTATAAAAAAATGATAGATGCATTCAGGCCCGGCCAGCGTCAGATTATTGTGTCCCAATCTAAAGAAGGCGTTTGCGGCGTTCCGGTATTATTTGACCGTTGCCACCTCCCGGATTTACGAAACCTGAAGGGGCATTCGGGAGCCAAAGGGATCATAGCCGCTCACCCAACAAAGATCATTGTAGTTTCCTGCGAAAACAGCATGGAAGATATTGATACACCGGAATCTTACCGACAGCTGTTAGAAACGTTTAAGAAGCAAGTGGTGAGATGATCAGGGTCTGGTGGCGTTTAACCAGTAAATACCCTAATCTTCGGCAAATTCATTATCAATGGGCTACTGTTTATATTTCCTCCGTGCTTCGTACCTTTCGCAGATGAAAGTGCTCCAGTTCACACTTCCGGTAGCGCTTGATCAGTCAGTGATCAGCAAGGAGGAAATACAACCTCATTTTTATCCCTTTTTGCATCGCCATTCGGAAGTGCAGCTCACGCATGTCATTGAAGGCACGGGAAGCTTTGTGATCGGTACACGGCTCGAAACCTTTGGGCCCGGCGATATTTTTCTAATAGGGGCCAATCAACCGCATCTTTTCAAAAGCGCGCCGGCGTATTTCGAAAGAAAATCGGTGCAAGCCATCCGCGCACTGACGTTGTTTTTCGATCCGGCCCATCGCCTGAAACCCTTGTTTGCGTTGCCTGAAATGAAGTTGATTGCCGATTTTATTCATAACCGCGCAGGCGGTTTTAAAGTTCACGCGGGTAGCCGAGATGTGGTGGCGGCAAAAATGCAGGCGGTTCATCAATCCAAGCAAACTGACCGGCTGTTATTGTTTTTTGATCTTTTGAAATATTTAAGTCAACTGGATGCGCAGCTGGCATCTCTGTCAACAGCAACACTTGGCGGCCTGAGCGAATCTGAAGGTATTCGCGTCGGCCAGGTAATGCATTACGTGATGCAAAACTATACCCGCGCCATTGATCTTTCGGCAGTGGCTGCCATTGCCTGTATGACGCCGCCCGCTTTTTGCCGCTATTTTAAAAAGCAAACCGGACAGACTTTTATCGGATTTCTCAACCAGGTGCGCGTCAATGAAGCCTGCCGGCAACTGACAGCGTCATGCGGTGACAGTATATCCGCGATCGCCTATCGCTGCGGATTCAATAGTATCACTCATTTCAACCGTATTTTTAAAACAACGGTAGGCACAACGCCGGCTGCTTACCAGACCGCTTTTCGACAGGTAGCCAATTCCTGAAAATAAAATGCACAGCTAAACATTGGTTAAAATAGGGTCAAAGCCTGTTAAAATCGGCTAAGCCATCCAGGCTATCCGGTGATATATTTGTGTAACAAAAATCCCGAATTATGAAGTTTGAATGGAAAGGCGTTATGCCGGCCTTAACCACAAAGTTTACATCGGCCGATACATTGGATCTGCCGCTTTTTGAAAAAAATCTGCGCGCGCAACTCGCAGCGGGCGTTGAAGGAATCATACTCGGCGGCACGCTCGGCGAAGCCAGTGTTTTAACCACCGAAGAAAAAGAAACACTGATAAAATTTGCCATCGAAAAAACAGAGGGACGCATCCCTGTCATTCTTAATATTGCCGAAGGCAGCACCCGCGCGGCGCTGGAGCAGGCGGCCTTAGGAAAAAAATGGGGGGTTGACGGATTAATGATGTTGCCGCCGATGCGCTACGTGCCCGACCATCGCGAACTTGTTACCTATTTCAGAACCGTAGCCGATAGTACCGATCTGCCGATCATGATCTATAACAACCCGGTAGATTATAAAACTCTGGTTACGCTTGACGCTTTTGAGGAGCTTACCGGCTGCGCCAATATCACGGCGGTTAAGGAAAGCACGCGCGATGTGTCGAATGTGACGCGAATGCGCAACAGGTTTGGTAATCGGTATCGGATTTTTTGCGGCGTAGATACACTCACCTTCGAAGAGCTGGCCGCTGGCGCCGACGGATTGGTCGCTGGTTTGGTATGCGCTTTTCCGGCGGAAACCGTTGCCCTTTATAAATTGATTAAAGCTGGCCGACTGAAAGAAGCGCTCGAACTCTATCGCTGGTTTCTGCCTTTGCTTGAGCTGGATATTCATGTAAAACTGGTGCAATACATTAAGCTGGCCGAGCAGCAAACCGGTATTGGCAGCGAGCAAGTAAGAGCGCCGCGGCTGCCGCTTATCGGCGAAGAAAGAAAAAGGATCCTCAACATCATCAACACGGGAATTGCTACCCGGCCAGACCTGGGTTCAACAAAGGAGAGGGGATTATCGATATAGACTGATTAACCGGACTGGCATCTTACTTGTGTTGCACTATGGAGCGCACGAACACAGCTTCCTGTATATTCGCAACAATAGATGATATTTGATGTATAATATTTAAAAGGATTGAACCATGTTTAAAGATGCAACGATAACCCAGATTGATGAAGTAATGAAAAGCGCCCAAGCGGCTTTTCGCGTATATAGAAAAATTTCTTTGAAAGAACGGGCCGAATTAATGCGTGCTATCGCCCGGGAAATGGAAGCGCTTGGCGACGAGTTGATCCGGGTTGCCGGAGAGGAAACCCATTTGCCCGAAGCACGTTTAAGAGGCGAACGGGCCCGCACCATTTATCAATTGAATAGCTACGCAGACGCCTGCGAGCGGGGTGATTGGCTGGAGGCCCGTATTGACACCGCGGTTGCCGATAAGGCGCCACCCAAACCTGATATCCGGAAAATGCTGGTACCCCTGGGGCCCGTGGTGGTTTTCGGAGCTTCCAACTTCCCTTTTGCCTATTCAACAGCAGGTGGTGATACGGCTACTGCGCTGGCTGCGGGATGCCCGGTAATTGTAAAAGCCCATCCTGCCCATCCACAAACCAGTGAGTTGGTCGCCGGAGCGATTCATAAAGCTGTGGCCGCCTGCCAGCTGCCGGAAGGTGTTTTTTCTCATGTTCATGGACAATCATTTGAAGTGGGAGAGGCTTTGGTGAACCATCGCTATACCAAAGCCGTAGGCTTTACCGGCTCTTTCACGGGCGGAAAGCAGTTGTTCGACTGGGCCAACCAGCGAAAAGAACCTATTCCTGTTTTTGCTGAGATGAGTAGTATCAATCCTGTGTTTCTAATGCCGGAAAAAATGGCTGTCGCGGCGGCAGAAACTGCTCGTCAGTATGCCGGTTCCATCACGCTTGGTGTCGGCCAGTTTTGTACCAACCCCGGCCTTCTGATCGGTGTAGAGGGTTCAGACCTCGACCAGTTTATTGCGGTGTTGGGTGCCGAAGTTAAAACCATCGCCCCCGCCGCCATGTTGCATGAGGGTATTTGTAAAAACTATGTATCAAAAAGAGACGAAGCTTTAAAACAGTCTGGCGTAGAAGTGGTGGCCATTTCCGGCATTGAGCCTCAGGATAACCAGGGCATTCCTACGGTCGTGGCCGTCAACGGCGACACTTTTATAAATAATTCGGTGTTGCACCAGGAAGTATTTGGCCCTTATTCGCTGGTGATCAAATGTAAAGATATTGCCCAGATGACCGAAGTGGCCAGGCATATCGAAGGGCAGTTGACCGCAACCCTGATGGCCACCGATGAGGATATAAAAAATCACCAGGCGTTGGTAGATGCCGTTCAGGATCTTTGTGGCCGTTTTATTTTAAACGGTGTGCCAACAGGAGTGGAAGTGTGCCTCAGCATGCATCATGGCGGACCTTTTCCATCTACAACAGATGCCAGGTTCACTTCAGTAGGGGCCGATGCTATCAAAAGATTTGCAAGGCCGGTAGCCTATCAAAACTGGAGTGACAGCCTGTTACCCGACGAACTAAAAAATGGAAATCCGCTTCACATTTGGAGAACCGTAAATGATGTATTGAGCCAAGAGCCGGTGGTGTAAAGGCAAGCCTTGATCGGGGCCGGACGGCCATCTTATTCAGTTATGAAACATATTTTTGATTGTATTGATGCCCATACCTGTGGCAATCCGGTAAGGCTTATAAAAAACGGCGGGCCCCCACTTGCCGGCCGCAACATGAGTGAGAAACGACAACATTTTCTCAACGAGCATGATTGGATCCGCAAAGGGCTCATGTTTGAGCCGCGCGGCCACGATATGATGAGCGGTAGTATTTTATACCCGCCCAGCGATCCGGCGAATGATATAGCCGTTTTATTTATAGAAACCAGCGGCTGCCTACCCATGTGCGGCCACGGCACGATTGGCACCATAACAATCGCTATTGAAGAGGGGTTGATCAGGCCCCAGGTGCAGGGCCGCGTGAAACTTGAAACCCCGGCCGGACTCGTCATGATCGAGTATCGGCAGGAGGGTGGTAAAGTAAAATCAGTAAAACTCACCAATGTGGCGTCGTTTCTTTACGCGTCGGAGCTCGCTGTTTCCTGCCCCGGCCTGGGCGAACTGGTAGTGGATGTAGCATATGGCGGAAATTTTTATGCCATCGTAGACTTGCAGAAGCATTTCCAGGGCATCGAACATTACCGCGCTGAACAACTAATTAGCTTGGCGCGCGACCTTCGGGATAATATTAATGCACTGTACGATTTTGAACACCCGGAAGATACTACTATCAACGGCTGCTCTCATATTTTATGGACGGGTGCTGTGTTGGATACAACTTCCACGGCGCGCAATGCTGTTTTCTATGGCGACAAAGCGATTGATCGCAGCCCCTGCGGTACCGGAACCTCTGCGCGTATGGCGCAATGGTATGCGAAAGGCTTACTCCAACCAGGTGCTTCCTTTATCCATGAAAGTATTATCGGAAGCAGGTTTACGGGACGTATAGAATCAGAAACAAGGGTAGGTGCATATCCCGCCATCAGGCCTTCAATCGAGGGTTGGGCGCGCGTATATGGCTACAACCAGATTTGGATCGACGAAGATGATGATCCTTATGCTTGTGGTTTCCAGGTTATTTAAAGCAGCAATTGCGTCAAATCATGAATATCATAATTATTGGAGGCGGTATTATCGGGTTATCCGCCGCCTACTATATCAGAAAAGCAGGCTTTGAGGTGACGGTAATCGACCGGCATGATATTACAGAAGGATGTTCCTTTGGCAATATCGGATACATATCGCCTTCCCATTTTATCCCGCTGGCTACACCGGGTATTATCAGGCAGGGCATGAAATGGATGATGAGCTCCAGCTCTCCCTTTTATATCAAACCGCGGCTCAACGTCGACCTGCTGCGCTGGGGGCTGCATTTTAAGCGGTCAGCCAACGCATCAACGGTTGAAAAAAATGCGCCTCATTTAAATAATTTATTGCAGCTATCGCGAAGCCTGATGAATGATTTGAAAGAAGATCTGGATGATTTTAACCTGATAGAGAAAGGCATTTTTATGCTTTATAAATCGGCAGTAACCGGCCGGCACGAAAAAGAGCTGGCTCAGCAGGCGGAGGTGTTTGGATTAAAAACTGTGATCTGTAACCGGCAGCAGGTACAGGATTATGAGCCCGAAACAGAAGTAGATGTGGCGGGTGGCGTGCTCTATCTCGACGACTGTCATGTCCATCCCGGAAAGCTAATGGCTAATTTATATGCGAAATTGAAATCGATGGGCGTTTCTTTCGTGCTCGGGCGCGGCGTTTCTGCGTTTGAAAAGCGGGGCGGCCGGATTACGGCGGTGCAGGTCGGCGAACAAAAAATTGCTGCGGATGAGATAATCGTTGCCAACGGATCATGGATGCCTCAGATCGCCCGGCTTTTAGGCACCCAAATTTTGCTACAACCAGGCAAAGGATATAGCATGGCCTTTGATAACTTAAAGCATAACCTGAACTATCCTTCTATCTTGGTGGACGACAGGGTGGCGACCGCACCCATCGACCGGTGGCTGCGCATCGGTGGTACGATGGAATTGAGCGGCCATAGTCAGACAGTACTCCCTAAAAGAGTAGGAGCCATTTACCAGGCTTTTAAAAAATATTATCCGCAACTGGATCTACCCCTGCCGGATGTGACCAAAGCATGGTACGGCTATCGCCCTGTGAGCCCCGATGGCATGCCGTATATCGGCCGCCACAGCAGGTACCGCAATTTAAGTTTTGCGGGTGGCCACGCAATGATGGGTGTAAGTTGCGCCGCCGGAACCGGCCTGCTTTTGAGTGAAATGATGCGTCGCCAGCCGACGTCAATTTCGATCGAAGCTTTCAGCCCTGAAAGATTTTAGTATTGTTCGCTATCGCTGGGAAAATCGCCTGACTTCACATCAGCGATATAAGATTGGACCGCCGTAGTAGCCTGCTCAAAGATATTAAGGTATTGCCGTAAGAATTTGGGCTTGAACTCCGTATTGATGCCGAGCATATCATGCATCACCAATACCTGGCCATCGCAATGCTGGCCGGCGCCAATGCCGATCACCGGGATATTTAAACTTTCAGTTACCTCCTTTGCCAGCATGGCGGGAATTTTTTCCAATACCATACCAAAACAACCTGCCTCTTCCAGCAGTTGGGCGTCCGATTTCAGCTTGGCCGCCTCCGCTTCTTCTTTAGCCCGAACGGCATAGGTGCCGAATTTGTAAATGGATTGCGGCGTCAGGCCCAGGTGCCCCATGACCGGTATACCGGCTGAAACAATTTTTGTGATGGAATCGATCGCTTCTGCGCCCCCTTCCAGCTTAATGGCGTGAGCGCCGGTTTCCTTCATAATGCGGATCGCTGATGCCAGCGCAATTTCAGAGTTAGACTGGTAAGTGCCAAAAGGAAGATCGACAACTACCAGGCATCGCTGCACACCGCGGATGACCGACGAAGCATGGTAAATCATTTGGTCGAGCGTGATCGGTAAGGTGGTTTCATGGCCCGCCATAACATTGGAAGCAGAATCGCCGACCAGTATCACGTCGATGCCGCTGCCATCAATGATCCTGGCGAAGGAATAGTCGTAAGCGGTAAGCATGGAAATTTTTTCGCCCGCTTGCTTCATCATCATTAAAGTGTTGGTGGTAACACGTTTTACTTCTTTATTAATGGACACGATTGATAATTATTTCAGAGTGAATAGGGCGGTGAAATTAAACTAATAAAATAAATTATCGAAGGTTTTTAAAAGCTACGGCGCTCCGGGAAAAACTGCCGCTTGGCGATATAAGATTTTATAATGACCGAATGACTTCATCGTATAAAGCGTGAATGAGCCCATCTGCAAGGCCGATCTTAGGGATAAGTATTTCATTGGCTCCGGCCCATTTAAGTACATTCACATAAATAAGCAGGGCAGGAATGATGACATCGGCCCGGTCTTCTCGCATTTTGTAAGCGCTCATGCGTTCTTGCAAACTAAGGCTACTCATCTCTTTGTAATAGTCGCGGAGCAGCGCCAGCGATAAAGCTTTGCCTTCTTTGCGTTTGGATAAAGAAAAAACTTTATTGATATTGCCACCGCTTCCGATAGCCATTACCTTTTTTGCGCCTTTCACCTGGGTTTTGATGGTTTCCTTCATCGATTCCCAAAGCGTTTCTGCAACCTGTTGCTTTAAAAGGCGAATGGTGCCAATATTGAATGACTGCTTAAAAACAATCTGTCCGTTCAAAAAAAACGTCAGCTCGGTACTGCCACCGCCCACATCGATGTAAACATAAAGAATATCTTTTTCCAGGCCTTCGGCAATATGTGTTTCGTAGATCAACGCAGCTTCGATATCGCCAGAAATAACTTCGATTTCAATACCGGTTTCTTTTTTTACTTTTTTGAGAATGCGATCGGCATTGGAGGCGTCGCGCATCGCCGAGGTAGCGCAGGCTTTGAGATGTTTTACCTCATAAGCGTTGAGCAAACTTCGATAAGCTTTCATCGTTTCTATCAGGTGGCTTTCTCTTGTCGCTGATATTTCGCCGGTTTCAAATACGTCAAAACCCAGTCGCAGTGGCACTCTCACGAGGTTTGATTTAATAAATTCGGGCTGCTTTTTTTTATCCAGAAAAACATCTGTAATCAACAATCTTGCGGCATTGCTACCAATATCTATCGCTGCGAGTTTCATGAATGTTCCTGTTTTAAAGGGTATCGGCTTAGTATCTTTTATTCACCAAATAATTATAAATTTCTTCCTGCGACCTTACGGCTTCTTCGTTGCTGGCTACATATTCATTATTCAGTTCGTTGTTCAAAATCCTTGCCTTAGTATTGTCTTTTAGCTGAATATTCAAAATATCAATCAATTCCTGCTTGAGTTGCGGGCTTTTTACAGGGCAGGTGGCTTCTATACGGTGCTCTATATTTCTGATCATCCAGTCAGCCGATGAGATGTAAACCTTTTGATTGCCTCGATTATGAAACACCCAAACCCGCGCATGTTCGAGGTATTCATCAATAATACTGATCGCTTTTATTGGGTATTTGAATTTTTTATTTTCCGACTGCATACAAAAGATGCCTCTCACGATTAACTTAATGACCACGCCAGCTTTAGCTGCTTCGGTAAGCTTTTCTATCAGTTTGGCGTCAGCCATCGAGTTCATTTTCAAGATAATTTCCGCATCATGCCCCTTTTTTGCCGCTGTGATTTCATAGTCGATCAATTTGTTCAATTCAGTTCTTATGAAACCCGGGCTTGGGATGAGGGTTTTGCATTTTTCGAGAAAGTGAAACCCGGTCGAAGGTTTTTGCAAAAAATTAAAAATACGGTTGATGTCTGCCATGATAAACCGGTTAGCGGTCAGCAGGCAATGATCGCCGTATAATTTTGCTGTTTTTTCATTTACGTTGCCCGTGCTGACAAAGCCATAATGGGTGGTTTTCCCTTTAACCCGCTTTTTTATAACACAGATCTTCGCATGTACTTTCATGTCCTGGATGCCGGTGAGGACTTTAGCGCCCACATCGGTGAGGGTTTGTTGCCATTGCAGGTTGGCCTCTTCGTCAAAGCGTGCTTTTAATTCCATCATCACCGTTACATCTTTACCATTGCGGACGGCATTTACGAGGGCGTTGATGATTTTCGACTGCGAAGCCAGGCGATAACAGGCAATTTTGATGGAGATGACATCGGGGTCGAAAGCGGCCTCCCTAATCATGTCAATGACCGGCGTAAAACTATGGTAGGGGAAATTGAGGAGCACATCGCGGCGCTGCAACACATCTCCCACGCGCTCACCCAGCAGCAGGGGATGGATGAAAGGCTGTTTGCGTTTGGCCTTGTCAGTAAATACTTCAGAAGGGAAATCCATAAAATGCCGAAAATTATGAATACTGCCGCCAGGCATCAGGTTGTCTTTTTTCGACAGGCCAAGCCGGTTGAGCAGGTATTCCAGAAAACCGGCGTCCATATTTTCATCGTAAGAAAGGCGGATGGGTTTCCCTTTTTTACGATTTTTTAATCCCTTTTCGAGCTTTTGAATGATGGTCGTCGTATCCGAATTGTCAATATCGAGTTCCGCATCACGGGTAAACTTAAAAATGTGAGCCTCAAATTCATCGTAGCCTAAAAAACTGAAAATATCGGGCAGATTAAATTTAATGGCATCCTCAAGCAGCATAATATCATGGCTGCCTTCTTTGGAAGGCAGGACAATAAAACGGCCGCCCACCGCTGTTACCGGCACTTCGATAATCGCATATTTGCGATCCGATTTGTCGGTCGTTTTCGACATGGCAATCCCCAAAAAAATAGATTTGTCTCTAAGGTTAGGGAATTTCTTAATATTCTCCACCATCAGCGGAACGATATTGGCGCTGATCTCGTTATCGAAAAAATCAAGAATGAATTTTTTTTGCTCGGCATTGAGTTGCTTATCGTTTTTCAGAAATATATTTTTCCGGTTGAGCTCCGCCAATACTTCTGTCCAGACCTTTTCAAATGAAAGTTGTTGTTCGGTGTTGAGGCGCTGCACTTCATCCAGGATTTTCTGTGGATTTTTTTCAGAGTGCATTTTCATTTTGGTCTCAATTTCCAGCATCCGTTTTAAAGAAGCTACCCTTACGCGGAAGAACTCGTCTCGGTTGTTGGAAAAAATGCCCAGGAATTTGACACGCTCCCGCAGCGGCACTGAATGGTCGGAGGCTTCCTGCAATACGCGTTCGTTAAAAGACAGCCAGCTTATATCTCGGGGAATCAGTTTCAACATGTTGTCATTAAAATTTCAATATAGAAAAAATATCTGATAAAAATAGCCATCGTAAAGCACGGGGCGCATTCCGATGCTTTAAATATTTATTATTTTTTGATATAAGGTAGAACAACGCCGCCTCGTCTGATTGGCGACCGACTCCCTTTTTTAGATTGCATTTAATCGTAGCGGCCGTTAGTTTTAAATCCTTTTTTCCCTTACTTTTGCTACTCAAAAATTTAGCAGGTGGCAACAAAATTTTCTAAAGAGACATATCTATACTGGTATGAATTAATGCAGTTGATTCGCCAGTTTGAACTTACGGCAGAAGAGAAGTATAAAATGGAAGGTAAAATACGTGGATTTTTTCACGCGTATGTGGGGCAGGAAGCCATAGCTGCGGGTTGCATGACCGCAACAAAACCCGAAGACATGTTTATTACGGCTTATCGCGATCACGGGTTGGCGATTGCGAAAGGAGTGTCGGTAGACAGTTGTATGGCCGAGCTTTATGGAAAAGCAACCGGTTGTGCGAAGGGTAAGGGCGGCAGCATGCACTTTTTCGGTAAAAAAGAAAACTTTTATGGCGGACACGGTATCGTGGGCGCGCAGATCGGCACAGGCACCGGACTTGCCTTTGCCGAGCATTATAAGGATACCGACAATGTGGTACTTTGCTTCTTCGGCGATGGCGCGGCACGCCAGGGCATTTTGCACGAAAGCTTTAACCTTGCGATGCTGTGGAAATTACCCGTGATTTATATCTGCGAAAACAATAACTACGCCATGGGGACTTCGGTAGCGCGGACCTCAAATGTTACCGATATTTACAAACTGGGCGCCGGTTTTGATATGCCTTCCTACGTGGTAGATGGGATGAATCCCGAAACGGTTCACGATGCGATTGCAGAAGCGGTAAAACGCGCACGCGAAAAAGGCGGGCCTACGCTGCTGGAAATAAAAACCTATCGCTACAAAGGACACTCGATCAGCGATCCTCAGAAATACAGAACCAAAGACGAAGTGGACGAATATAAATCGAAAGATCCAATCGCCATTTTGAAGAAAAATATATTGGATAATAAATACGCGACTGAAGAGGCGCTGGCCGAAATCGACACGCGTTGTGAAGAAGTGGTAGCCAACTCGGTGAAATTTGCCGAAGAGAGCCCTTTCCCCAATGACGATGAAGTATTAAAGGATGTGTATATGGATCAGAACTATCCTTTTATTGTTGACTAATTGTAAATTTCTATTTCAAATAAAATGGCAGATAATATCAATACCAGAGCTGAGAACGAATCACTTGAAACCAACGATCCGGTAGAAAAGGCAAAAGAAGTCTGGAATAAAAACGGAAAAAATATCGCGCTTTTTTTGGGCGTAATTATAGTGGCGGTGGGAGGATTTTTCGCCTACAAGCATTTCGTTAAAGGCCCCAAAGAAGCCGAAGCGCTGGATAAAATTTTTACTGCAGAGAAATATTTCGCAGCCGACTCCATCAACCTTGCGCTGAATGGCGATGGTGCAAACCCTGGTTTCGTTAAGATTGCCGACAGCTACAGCGGCACGCCAAGCGGCAACCTCGCTAAATACTACGCAGGCGTTTGTTTTATCAAATTGAACCAGAACGATAAAGCGGTAAAGTATCTTGAAGATTTTAGCACCGATTCCAAGCAAATCCAACAGCGCGCATATGCTCTTTTGGGCGACGCGTATGGCGATTTGGGTAAAGGGGCGGAAGCTTTGGACTATTATAAGAAAGCAGCGAATCATTTCGATGCCGATCCGCAGGCAAGTTCGGAAGCCCTATTCAGAGGCGCTTACCTGGCGCAGCATGTGCTGAATAACAAAGAAGAGGCAATCGGCCTTTATAAAGAATTAAAACAAAAATACCCCAGAACGCAGCAGGGTTTTGAGGCGGATAAATATCTGGCGCAATTGGGTGTATACAATGTAAATTAATATGGCTTCAACCGGCAACAGTAATTTATTAAATAACGATACAGGCATCTTCAAGCAGGATGCCTTTATTGTTCTGGTCAAAACGGAGTGGAACGCGAACGTAGTCGATGAACTCGAAAGTGGATGTTTGCGCGTTTTGCAACAATATAATACAAGAACTGAAACCGTTGTGGTTCCTGGCTGTGTGGAAATCCCCTTTGCTATCAACCGCCACTGGAGCCGTTCAAAACAACAATTTGATGAACCTCATGCCTATATTGCACTCGGCACGGTGATACAGGGCGACACGCCTCATTTTGACTATGTTTGCAAAATGGTGACTGAAGGTATTTTACAGTTAAACCTGACGCTGCCCATTCCCACTATTTTCGGTGTGCTGACCGTGAACAACGAAGCGCAGGCGCTAGAAAGAATCGGCGGAAAGCATGGCCATAAGGGCGAAGAAGCAGCGATCACCGCCATGAAAATGCTGGAATAACAGGAACCCACTTATTTGATTTTTAAACTTACCAGAATTGGATTCAAAACTATATGATGTAACCGTTATTGGCGGCGGCATAGTAGGGCTGGCGTCGGCGTATAAAATTCAAAAAGCCTTTCCCGATCTTTCTGTATTAGTAATCGAAAAGGAAACCGCCCTGGCTGCTCATCAAACCGGCCACAACTCGGGCGTGATTCATTCCGGAATTTATTATACACCGGGGTCGTATAAAGCTAAAAATTGCGTTGCCGGCAGGCGCGAACTTGTGGCTTTTGCCAGGGAACACCATATTGCCCACGATGTTTGCGGAAAAGTCATTGTAGCCACGGATCGCAGTGAACTTCCTTTTTTGGAGAAGATCTATAACCACGGTATTCAAAACGAAGTAGAAGATGTCAGAAAAATAACAGCTGAAGAAATCCGGGAAATAGAACCCTTTTGCACCGGCATTGAAGGCCTTTGGGTTGGCTGCACCGGTATCATTGATTTTGTAGCGGTAACCAATAAATTAGCTGAACTTATTTTACAAATTAATTCCAATAGTAAGATATGCCTGGGCTATGAAGTGACGGGTTTTTCGAGCGAAAATGAGGTAAACACCATTTATACCAGCCGGGGCGCTTTTTCAACGCGCAAGATGGTGCTTTGCGGAGGCTTGCAGTCTGATAAACTGGCTTTGAAGCAGGGGGTTGAGATAGAAGAAAAGATTGTAGGTTTCAGAGGCGATTACTATGAACTGACCGAAGCTGCCCGGCATAAGGTGAAAAACCTGATCTACCCGGTGCCTAATCCGGCATTCCCTTTTCTGGGCGTTCATTTTACACGCATGACCAATGGCGAAGTAGAATGCGGGCCCAACGCGGTGTTCACTTTCAAACGCGAAGGCTATAAGAAAACTGATTTCAGTTTGAAAGATACCATGGATGCGCTTTCGTATGCCGGCACCTGGAAACTATTTCGTGATAACTGGCGTTTCGGATTAAATGAATACTATCGGGCTTTCTCTAAGCAGCAGTTTCTTAAAACATTACAGCGTCTTATCCCAAGCCTTACTTTAGATGATCTTAAACCCGGCAGAAGTGGGGTCCGCGCCATGCTCCTGAATAAAAAAGGCGATACCAAAGATGATTTCCGTATAGAATACGGCCACAATAGCATTCACGTTTTAAATGCGCCCAGCCCGGCCGCCACGGCTTCCCTGTCTATTGGCGACGCCGTTTGCGATATGGCTAAGAAAGCGTTTTTTAGCTAAGCGGTTGGGTGTTTTGACGTTTCTTTCTAAGTTTTAATTCGGCATTGATCTGACCCAGGCGGAGAAAGCTGGGGATCAGCGACAGCATGCAGGCTGGTATGACCGCTATCAGCGCGTAATTTTTATTCTTTAAAATTAAGTAGAACAGGATCGTGCAGGCCACGACCATCGCGGCGGCCAGCCCGATGGAAGTCTGTGCGAGCGATTTTTTTTGTTGCGATAAGGTTTCGGTTGATAAATCAGCAAGATCGGTTTTAGGCATACATCTGAATTTAATTATGATCCAATAGCTGACAAGGCCTGTTCAATATCGTAGATGACATCATCAGCATGTTCCAGCCCAACAGAAATTCTTATCAAACCAGGCGTAATGCCGACTTTGCTTCGATCTTCCTCGCTCAACTTAGAGTGGGTTGTGCTGGCAGGGTGCGACGCAATACTTCTCGAATCGCCAAGGTTGGGCGTCAAAGACAGCAGTTGTAAAGCGTCCATAAATTTTCGCCCCGCTTCCACGCCGCCTTTAACCTCAAAACACACGATGCCACCGCCGGCGCTCATTTGCTTTTTAGCAATATCGTATTGCGGATGGGAGGGAAGGAAGGGATATTTCACCCATTCGAGTTTGTCGTTTTTCTCGAGCGCCTGCGCCACTTTCAACGCATTTGCTGAATGTCGCGCGATGCGTACTTCAAGCGTTTCAAGGCTTTTGGTGAGCACCCAGGCATTGAACGCAGAAAGCGTAGGCCCGGAATTGCGGCAGAACAAATAAATATCATCAATCAATGCTTTTCTACCCGATATGACACCGCCCAACACGCGACCTTGCCCGTCAATCCATTTGGTCGCGGAATGGATGACCAGGTCCGCGCCGAAATCGGCAGGAGTTTGCAAAAAAGGTGTGGCAAAACAATTATCGACGTTAAAAATCAGGTTATGCTTTTTCGCGAGCTGGCCTGCTTTTTCAAGATCAATCAGCTCCAATTGCGGATTGGTCGGCGTTTCGAGATAAAGCATGCGCGTATTGGGCTTTACAAAGCTTTCCCATTGATCGATATCTGCGGCATCAACCAGGCTGTATTCTATTCCGAATTTTCCAAGAAATTTGGTTACAACCGTATTGGTTCCTCCAAACATGGAACGGCAGCATAGCAGGTGGTCGCCGGCCTTTAATAAAGCCATAAAAGAATTAAACACTGCCGCCATGCCGCTGGCCACCGCAAAACCCGCTTCACATTTCTCAAGGAGCGCCATTTTGTGCGCAAACTCATCAACGGTAGGGTTGCTATACCTGCTGTATATATTATCATCCGACTCGTCGGCAAAGGCCGCGCGCATGGCTTCCGCTGTTTCAAAAGTAAAACTGCTGGTTAAAAAAACCGGTGTAGAATGTTCCATTTGCGCTGTGCGGGGTGTTTGTGTCCGCACGGCTATAGTAGAAGGATGAAGTTGTCTGTCGTTGCTCAAGTGAAAAAGAATTTAAAGGTGATTAGCTTTGAGGGTGAATGATTACTTTGGTGCGAATAGTTGCTCCGGCTTTTACCAGTGTGATCGCTACCGAACAGTATTTGTTGATCGAAATTTCGACGGCTCGTTTGGCTTTATCTTCGTCAACAGTTCCTGTAATTTCGAAGATCATTTCAATATCTTTCCATAAGGAAGGCTCCACATTCGGCTCTCTTTCACCGTTGACGGTTACTGCATAATCGATCACTTCCTGCCGTTGCTTTTTGAGAATGCTGATGACATCAATACTCGAACATGCCGCCAGCGCATTCAGCAAAAGTTGCATGGGGCGAGCGCCATATTCCTGGCCGCCCATCTGAGGATTGGTATCTGTTTTAACTACGGTACCATTTTCGTTGATCGTGTCAAAACCATAATCTCCGTGTACTCTTTTTAACTTTACCGTATTCATTGTTGTTTTTTTTGCAGTGCAAAGGTATTCGAATTTTAACAGCTTTCCAACTAGGCAATAATCATATTGTCAATCAGCCGGACGCCGGATAAAGAGGCTGCAACTAAGGCCACCAGCGGTTTTTCGCCATCCCACTTATTTATTGGAGTAAGGGTTTGTGCATTGGCGACGCTTACGTAATCAACGATAAAGCCTTTCCTTTCTAACGCATTTCGCGACGCTTCAATTAACGTTGCTATATCGCCAGGTCGCAAACCTTCTTTAATAGATTGCAGGGTTTGATAAATCGCGCCCGCTTTTACCTGCTCTTCAGGAGTCAGCCTCATATTCCTGCTGCTCATGGCCAGGCCGTTGGCTTCGCGAATAGTAGGCGCTATCGTCATTTCAATTGCTTGATGGCCCGGCGTCATTTGTAGCAGCTTTTTGATCACCATACACTGCTGATAATCTTTCTGGCCAAAGAATACCTGATCAGGCCTGACAATCGCAAACAGCTTATCTACCACCTGGCAAACACCCTGAAAATGCCCGGGCCTGTAAGCGCCTTCGAAAACCTTCTCCAGGGTTCCCAACTCATAAAATCTTGTTATTTCTGACGGTGGGTATATCTCTGCTACTTCAGGGAAAAACAGTATATCGCAACCGGCATTGATAAGGGCCTGCAGATCCCGATCGATGGTGCGTGGATACCGGACAAGATCTTTAGGATCGTTGAACTGGGTAGGATTTACGAAAATGCTGACTACTGCTACATCACAGGCGGCTTTGCAATCGGCAACAAGCGTGGTATGACCGCGGTGGAGCGCTCCCATTGTGGGCACAAATCCAACCCTGCGGCCCGCTTGTTTTTGCCCGGAAAGAAAGGCTTGTATGTCGCTTATCTTTTTAAATACTTTCATTAGTATGTTTTATAATATCATGCCGATTGGCTATAAATCTGTAACTTTGCAGCCTTTAAAAATTGCTAAAGCATGTCAACAAAGAAAAGAATTTTATTTATTGCCAACGAAATGTCGCCGTATTTAGAGTTGACTGAGTTTTCAGAAATTGTGAATAAGCTAGCCATCAAAGCCAATGATAATGGTTTTGAAGTTCGGTGCATCATGCCTCGGTTTGGTGTGATCAATGAACGCCGGCACCGCCTTCACGAAGTGGTTCGCCTTTCGGGCATCAATGTTTCTGTAGATAATGATGATATGCCTTTGCAGATCAAAGTGGCCTCCCTGCCAAGTGCGCGCCTTCAGGTTTATTTCTTAGAAAATGAAGAGTTGTTTAAGCGCAAAACCTTATTTCATGACGATGAGGAAAAATGGTTTTCAGACAACGATCTCAGGACTGTATTTTATTGCAAAGGCGCTTTGGAAACCGTTAAAAAGTTTGGCTGGAGCCCCGACGTCATTCATTGTAGTGGCTGGATGACGGGGTTGATACCGGCTTACCTGAAAACAATTTATAAAAAAGAGCCCGTGTTTGCCCACAGCAAAATCGTATTTACGATTGGCGAAAACACTTTTAAAGAAAAGCTGGGCAAAGGTTTTATTCCCAAAGCGCTGATTCACCCTTCAATTAAGGAAAAAGACCTGGAGCCTTTTAAAGAAGGAACCAACACGGCTATGCTCAGGGGCGGCGCTACTTATGCCGATGCGATCACGTTTGGTGCGCCCAATGTGGATAAAAAATTGCTGGCAGAGTTTACGAAAGTGAGAGGCAAAAAGACGCTTCAATTTAAGGAAGATTCTGATTTAACAGAGTATTTACAACTGTATAACGATCTTGCGGAATAATTTATAAAACGTACCGTATCAATCTTTTCAAAATCTTTTGTGTGAAGAAATCATTAGTATTCTTTTTTGCCATAATTTCCTTTTCGTTGGCCGTTCTTTTCTCTTGTAATAAGATCAACCTGCCTACCGAGCTGGGCCAGGACCTTATTCCACCGGTTGATAATGTGCACACTTTTGATACGACCTTAGACGTGGAAACGTATAACGGTATCTTTTCTTTTGCTGATGATTCTGCGCGATCTTCCTATGCCGATTTACAGTATTTGGGCCAAATGAATGACCCGATTTTTGGTAGGACCGATGCAAGAATGTTTTTTGAGTTGAAGCCTCAGCGTTATAAATTTAGTTTTGGAAATATCCCGTCAAAATTATCATTGGATTCAGTCGTTTTGGTGTTAGGTTATGTTAACACTTATGGAGACACACTGACGCCGCAAACGGTGGAGGTTTCGGAGTTAGACCCGGCTACCAATTTTCGGCCGACATATAATTTGGACAGCGGCTATATGATGCGTGAAAACAATTTTGTTACAGCCACAGTCTTGGGTACAAAAACTGTTTTGCCTTACACGCTGAATGATTCAATAAAAATATATAAAGACAGTACGAACCCTTCGGTTGCAAACGAGTTAAGAATTCCTTTGAGCAACTCTTTTGGCCAACGTATGATTAACTACGATACGAGTGGTACGTCTTCCGACGCCTATTCATCCGATTCCTTATTTCGACTTAAGTTTAAAGGTTTTGCTTTGAAGTCTACCAGTGGCAACTCCATCATGGGCTTTGGGTTGGGTACTGTTACCAAGTTAGCCTTCTATTACAAGTATGAAAATCCGTCTACACCAGGTGAAATGAGAGATACGGTAGCTTATTTTTTGTTTTCAACCGGTTCTAGCAGTTCTACGACACCTTTATCAGCTTCGGCGAATTATATAGGAAGGGACTATTCAGGAACACAGGTAGAGGCAACGGCTGGTGACGATGTGGCGGACGACATTGTTTATATCCAGAATACGCCAGGGGCTTATGCCAAAGTCAAAATTCCTGGATTGAAAGGCCTTCAAAACAGCATCGTGCATTTAGCCGAGTTACAGATGGAGCAAATTGCGCATCCCCAGGACTCATTGTTTAACACTGCTCCTTTATTCTTGGATTTGTTTGATAGTACTGCCAACAAATACAAAACGATTCCCTATACCATTGCCAATTCCTATTTAGCGCCTGTCGACCAGTTAGGAACTTTTTATACAATTTCTGCCGTGGGCTATCAACAGTTTGGTTCCAGGCATTTCTTTAAAGCCGATCCGGCGGGTAATCGAGTAAAAGAATGGAAATTTAATTTAACAAGATACGTTCAATATTTATTTAAAGGAACCGTGCCTACAGGCGATCTTAGGTTGCATATGTCCTTTAATATGATGATAGAAAATGGAAATCCAAACTCTGGTACAGCAAAAATCGCTGTTCAAACTACAGGAGCTCCAGCCAGTAGCCGCGTTCGCCTCGGCGGAGGCAATCATCCCACACAAAAAATGAAGTTGCGGATTATTTATTCGAAACTTAAATAACTTGTTGATATTATAAATTTTATTTAAACGGGTGCAGCTATTATATTTGCACCCGATTATTTTTTATAGACTTCTAAATATTTTTGAATGCCTTATTTATTTACTTCTGAAAGTGTTTCTGAGGGACATCCCGATAAAGTTGCCGATCAGATTTCCGATGCGCTAATTGATAATTTTCTCGCCTTCGACCCGCAGTCGAAAGTAGCTTGCGAAACATTGGTGACCACCGGCCAGGTTGTGCTCGCCGGAGAAGTGAAATCTAAGGCTTATCTGGATGTACAGGATATTGCGCGTAAAGTAATCGGCAAGATCGGCTACACAAAGAGCGAATATATGTTTGAAGCGCATTCCTGCGGCGTTTTATCGGCTATTCACGAACAGTCGGCCGATATCAACCAGGGCGTTGATCGTAAGAAAAAGGAAGAGCAGGGCGCGGGCGATCAGGGGATGATGTTTGGCTATGCCACTAACGAAACAGCCAACTATATGCCATTGGCATTAGACCTGTCGCATACCTTGCTGATAGAACTTGCAGAACTAAGGAAGGAAAATAAGCAGATCAAATATCTACGCCCGGATTCGAAAAGCCAGGTAACGCTTGAATATGATGACAATAACAAGCCGATCCGGATCGATGCCATCGTTATCTCTACGCAACACGACGACTTCGACAGCGAACCAAAAATGCTGGCTAAGATCAACGAGGATATGCGAAAAATTTTGATTCCGCGCGTGATCAAAAAATACCCTCAATACAAACATTTATTCAACGATAAAATCAAGTATCACATCAACCCCACTGGTAAATTCGTTATCGGAGGCCCACACGGCGACACCGGCCTTACCGGTCGCAAGATCATTGTGGATACCTACGGAGGAAAGGGAGCCCATGGCGGCGGCGCTTTTAGCGGCAAAGACCCCAGTAAAGTGGACAGAAGCGGCGCCTACGCAACGCGCCATATCGCAAAAAACCTGGTAGCAGCCGGCTTGTGCGACGAAGTATTGGTGCAGGTTTCTTACGCTATCGGTGTGGCCAAACCCACCAGTATCAATGTTACAACATTTGGCACGGCGGCTGTGGGTCTTACAGACGGTGAAATCAGCAGGATTGTTGAGGGTATCTTCGATATGCGGCCCTACTTTATCGAACAGCGCTTAAAACTGCGCAATCCGATTTATAGCGAAACAGCAGCTTATGGGCACATGGGCAGGGAGAACAAAGTAGTTGAAAAAACTTTCTTTTCGCCCGATGGTAAAAAGGTGTCAAAAAAAGTGGAACTATTTACCTGGGAAAAACTGGATTATGTGAACAAAGTTAAAAAAGCTTTCAAATTGAAATAAGATACTGAATGCTATTCAGGAAAAGCCGCTTCAACACTGGAGCGGCTTTTTATGTGGTGTAACATTTCCGGAGGTGGGGTTGATAAAAAGTGTACGGTAAAAACATTTTAAAAAAGAGGTCAATTCGCAAAAACCTTTCGGAAAATTCCGGGTAGATGTGGCCCTTTTTTGGAAATGATACGGATGGCCAAAACGACGCATTTATTGCGTTGCATCAAAAAAGAATTTTGGTGTATAAACTGGTGAAAAATCCTGTTGAATAAAGCGGTTTTCAGCTATAAAAAGAGTAGATTTGCGAACGTTGTTAACGCTATATAAATTTAACTTTTTCAAGAACAGAAGCATTTAAATGGAAGATAATCAGGAGCCACAGGAAACGCAGGATAATAATCGAATTATACCCGTAAATATAGAAGAGCAGATGAAAACCGCCTACATCGATTATTCGATGAGCGTTATCGTCGGCCGCGCCTTACCCGATGTAAGAGACGGGTTGAAGCCTGTGCACCGCCGCATTTTATATGCGATGAACGAACTGGGGCTTAACAACAACAAAGCTTATAAGAAATCGGCCCGTGTGGTAGGGGAGGTTTTGGGTAAATACCATCCTCACGGCGATAGTTCGGTTTACGACGCTATGGTGCGGATGGCGCAGGAGTGGAGTATGCGGTACACCATGGTTGATGGCCAGGGAAATTTTGGAAACCAGGATGGCGACGGCCCGGCAGCGATGCGTTATACGGAGGTGCGTCTTGAAAAGTTAGCCGAGCACATGCTCGATGATATCGAAAAAGACACAGTTGATTTTCAACTCAACTTTGACGATTCTGAAAAAGAACCTAATATCCTGCCCACACGTATTCCCAATTTATTGGTCAATGGCTCCAGCGGTATCGCGGTGGGTATGGCCACCAGCATTATGCCGCATAACCTCAGCGAAGTGATTGATGGATGTGTGGCGTTTATCGACAACAATGATATTACGATTGACGAGTTGATGCAGCATGTTAAAGCTCCTGATTTTCCTACAGGCGGTATTATTTATGGCATGGAAGGGATCAAAGCCGGCATGCATACCGGCCGGGGCAGGGTAGTTGTTCGCGGCCGTGTTCAGGTAGATACAAAGGCAAGCGGCAGAGAGCAGGTGGTGATTACGGAAGTGCCTTACCAGGTAAACCGCGATGCGCTAACCAACCGCATTGGTGAGCTGGTGAATAATAAAGTGATCGAAGGCATTGTTCATGTAAACAACGAATCCAATAAAGACGGAACGAGGGTAGTGCTGGATTTGAAACGCGACGCTATCGCGAATGTTGTCATCAACCAGCTATACAAACACACGGATCTGCAAACCTCTTTCGGCATCAACAACGTCGCGATTGTAAAAGGACGGCCACGAGTGTTGAATGTGAAAGATATGATCTCGGAATTCGTAGAGTTCCGGCATGAAGTGGTGGTAAGGCGGACACAATTTGAATTGAAAGAAGCGGAGAAGCGCGCGCATATTTTGCAGGGTTATCTCATCGCGCTGGATCATCTCGATGAAGTGATCCGCCTGATCAGAAGTTCGGCAACACCCGAAATTGCCAAGGATAACCTGATTAATGCCGGCTGGGGGCTCGATGACATTCAGGCGAAAGCCATACTGGAACTGCGTTTGCAGCGCCTCACCGGTATGGAACGCGAAAAGATCAAAGAGGAATATGAATCCCTCATGAAGCTCATTGCTCACTTAAAAGAAATTCTTTCCAATGCCGGCATGCGTTTCGATATCATCAAAACGGAATTGCTCGAAATAAAACAGAAGTTTGGCGATGAACGCCGCACCGAAATTACTTATCTCAGCGATGAAGTGAATATCAAAGACCTCATTAAAGAGGAAGATGTAGTGATCACTATTTCGCATTTGGGTTATATCAAAAGAACCTCGGCCGATGAATACCGGGCGCAACGCCGCGGTGGCCGTGGAGTTCGCGGAGGAAAGACAAGAGATGAAGATTATATTGAACACCTGTTCGTAGCGTCTACCCATCATACTTTATTGTTCTTTACAGAAAAAGGAAGATGTTACTGGCTGAATGTTTATGAAATTCCGGAGGGCGAAAAAGCCGGCAAAGGCAGAGCTATTCAAAACCTGATGCAGCTGCCTCCGGATGATAAAATCAGAACGATCATCGATATTAAAGACCTGAAAGACGAGGAGTTTGTAAACAGCCACAATATCTTGCTTTGCACAAAAAATGGCATCATTAAGAAAACGAGTCTTACCGATTTTAGCCGCCCAAGACAAACCGGCGTGAATGCGATCACTATTATTGAGGGTGATCGCTTGTTGGAGGCCAAGCTCACCGATGGCAGTTGTGATGTGATGATGGCTGTGAAAAGTGGCCGCGCGATCAGGTTTTCCGAAGAAAAAGTAAGGGCAACCGGGCGCGGTGCAATAGGCGTTGCAGGTATTGAGGTAGATGACGAAAACGACGAAGTAATAGGCATGATTTGTGTGTCAAAGAATGCTGAAACGGCGCCAAGCGTACTAGTGGTAAGCGAAAAAGGATACGGAAAAAGAACGGCAGTCGACGAGTATCGCTTCACCAACCGTGGCGGTAAAGGCGTGAAAACCCTTAATGTTACAGAAAAAACGGGTAAATTAGTAGGGCTTTTGGATGTAAAAGAAACTGAGGATCTGCTGATTACATGTAAAAGCGGTATAACGATTCGCATGCCGGTAAGTGGCATTAGCGAATTGGGCCGGGCAACACAAGGTGTAAAACTGATTCGTGTAGACGACGGGGACGAAATTGCTGCGATTACAACGGTGGACGAGCAGGAAATTGAAGAAGAAATAGCGGAGGGTGAAAACCAAAATCCGGTGGATACAACAAATGAAGCTTCGGCATCGTCTGATAATGAGGATACCGGTAATGAGGATACCGATTCGGGACCTTCGGAAGCATCATCATAAAAAATAAAAGCTGCGCGGATCAAGGACAGAGATGAAAAAAACTCCGGCAGCTCATCAGTCGGTTATTAAAATTTAAAAAATAAGTGCACAAATGCGCCACAAGAATTTTGCATATCCCAATGCGTGATTATTTGGCGAATTCCTGCCCGTCTGGTCAGACGGGCATCTGACCACAAAAAAAAACAAAAAATATACAGATGAAAAAGGTGATTTTACTTGCGACAATTGCTGCTTTTTCCGCCCAGGTTGTTGTGGCACAAAAATACGACGACATTAAAGGAGCGCTTGCTATTGGACAGGTTGACAAGGCCAAAGAAACATTTGATAAAAATTCGGCCAATGAGAAATTTTATAACAAACCTGAAGGCTATATTTTAAAAGCCGCGGTTTATGCAAGTTTGTCGGTCGACAGCAGCAAAGCTGCACAGGCCGAGCAAAACAGGGCAGAGGCCGACGCCGCTCTGGCTAAATACAAGGAGCTGGAACCCGATATGAAATTGCTGGAAGACCCGATGTATAAAAATGCGCCTTACAATTTATATGCGGCTTATTTTAATGCAGGCATTAATGACATTAACAGCAAGGCTTATGAGCCCGCGTATGATAAATTTAAAAAAACAGTCGAATATGCTGAGTTGCTCATTGATAAGAAAATAATGAACAAGCAAATGGATACGGCGGCGATCTATTATGCTGGCCTTTTGGCGGAAAATACCAAGCACGAAGAAGATGCGTTGAAATATTATACGCGCCTGGCTGATGCCAAAATTAAAGAGTATAACGGCTCTACTTACGAAAGCGTTTACCAGGGGTTGTTAAGATATTATGCTACTAAAAACGATAATGCTAATTTCGAAAAATATAAAGCATTAGGAAAAGAACTTTATCCGCAAAGCGAATTTTTCACTTATTCGATGCTTGATTTTGCGGTAGGAAGCAGTTCTAACTTTAACGAAAGGGTGGCCAGCCTCGAAAAATTGATTGCCGCTAACCCTGATGATTACAAAGCCAATATCACGCTGGCAGAAATCATATACGACACCCTTGATTCGCGCAAGGCTGATGCGGTGCCTCCGGGTAATGCAGCAGAGCTCGAAACGAAAATGTTGGCGGCGTTGAACAAAGCGTCGAGCCTTAAACCTGAGGAAATGCAGCCCTTGTTATTGCTGGGCGATCACTACCAGTTGAAAGCGGAAGCCGTAAGAAATGAATTGGTGACGGCAGAAACAGAAGTAACCAAAAAAGGAGCAAAAGCTACAGCAGCGGACAAACAAAAAGTAGCTGACGCTAAGAAGGCCTATAACGAAGCTTACGATGTAGCGAAAGACAATTACGAAAAAGCGGCTAATATGTTTGCTAAAATGTCCAACCTGGATGCACAGCAAAAACGGACCTACCGCCTTATCGCCGGAAATATTGCAGAATATTATTCTTATAAAATCGAAGATGCAAAAGGTGCCGACCGCGATAAATTTGCAGCCTTAGAAAAAAAGTGGGATGATATTTTTGTGAAACTGAGATAAAAAATAATATTAGTTTTTGAAAGCCGCTCCTTACCGGGCGGCTTTTTTAGTGTTCCTCTTCAAACCCGGAAAATTTTATTCGATCGCAAACATGTAACCGATTACATTTTTGCCTATTATTGCAGATATTCGCTTGCACAGACATCAATTTAAAATTAGAATTTATCAATTATGAGCATTGTTTTAGGCAACAATGAATACTTCAAAGGTATTCCGCAAATTAAATATGAAGGCCCCGACAGCGACAATCCGCTTGCCTTTCGCTGGTATGACGAAAACAGGATTGTGGCGGGTAAATCGCTTAAAGACCATTTCCGTTTTGCCTGCGCTTATTGGCATTCGTTCTGTAACGAAGGCAATGACCCCTTTGGGCCGGGCACGCATATTTTCCCCTGGAACGATGACAAAGACGTGGTAACCCGTGCCAAACATAAGATGGATGCGGCTTTTGAATTTATGACCAAAATCAACCTTCCTTTTTATTGCTTCCATGATGTGGATCTGGTGGATTACGGCACGGATATCAGTGAGAATGACAGGCGCTTACAGGCTTTGGTAGATTACTCCAAACAAAAACAGGCCGACAGTGGCGTAAAGCTTTTATGGGGAACGGCAAACGTATTTTCCAGCCCGCGCTATATGAACGGAGCGGCCACTAATCCGGATTTCCACGTCCTGGCACATGCAGCGGCCCAGGTCAAAGCAGCCATTGATGCTACCATCGAACTCGGCGGCGAGGGCTATGTGTTCTGGGGTGGGAGAGAAGGCTATATGACGTTGCTCAATACCGATATGAAAAGGGAGAAAGAGCATCTTGCACGTTTTCTGCACACTGCAAAAGATTATGCGCGTAAAAACGGATTCAAAGGCACGTTTCTGATCGAACCCAAGCCCATGGAACCTACGAAGCATCAATATGATTTTGATTGCGAAACCGTTATCGGTTTTTTACGCCAATGGGATTTGTTGGATGATTTCAAGATCAATATTGAAGTAAATCATGCGACCCTGGCCGGACATACCTTTCAACATGAACTGCAGGTGGCGGCCGATGCCGGCGTATTAGGCTCTTTGGATGCTAACCGCGGCGACTACCAGAATGGGTGGGATACCGACCAGTTTCCCAACAACCTGAACGAGCTGACGGAGGCCATGATCATTTTCCTTCAAGCCGGCGGATTGAAGGGCGGCGGCATTAATTTCGATGCTAAAATTCGACGTTCGTCCACCGATCCTGCAGACTTGTTTTATGCGCATATTGGGGGCATGGACACTTTTGCCAGAGCTTTGATTACAGCAGATGCGATTTTAAACCGCTCTGATTATAAAAAACTCAGAAAGGATCGTTATGCCTCCTATGATGAGGGCCGCGGCAAGGATTTTGAAGCTGGCAAACTTTCGCTTGAAGATTTGAGGGCCTACGCTGTAGAAGCAGGTGAACCGGACGCGAAGAGCGGGCGCCAGGAATACCTCGAGAACATCATCAATCGCTTTATTTAACTGACTCCTTATGCTGTTATTAGGTATAGACCTGGGCACGTCCTCCATTAAAGTATCTTTGGTGGATGGTGCAACGCGTCAAACGCTGGCCACAACGCAGTTTCCGGATAGTGAACGGTCGATTATTAGCCTGCAAACCGGTTGGGCAGAACAGGATCCTGAGCTATGGTGGGAAGATGTAAAAGCTGCGGTTCGGCGCCTTCATCAAACAGGAAAATTTAAAAGTGCCGATATCGGCGCCATCGGTATTTCCTATCAAATGCACGGCCTGGTGCTGGTTGGCAAAGATGGCAAAGCATTGCGGAACAGTATTATTTGGTGCGATAGCCGCGCAATTCCCTACGGCGATGAAGCGCTGCAAGCAATGGGCGCAGATTACTGTTTGCAGCATTTATTAAATGCTCCGGGAAATTTCACCGCCGCCAAATTGGCCTGGGTAAAAGTGAACGAACCCGACATTTTTGGCAAGATTTATAAAATATTATTGCCTGGCGACTATATCGCCCAGCGGCTCACCGGAACGATGACAACAACGCCCTCAGCTTTGTCGGAAGGAATCTTTTGGGATTTTACGGCCGGTAAGATCTCGGAGCGCGTCATGGATTATTTCGGTTTTCCTGATGATATTATACCCGATATTCAACCTGTATGTAGCGATCATGGCCGCCTTACTAAAGCAGTAGCCGAGGAGCTTTCG
This sequence comes from Niabella insulisoli, assembly GCF_039652435.2. Classification (GTDB taxonomy): domain Bacteria; phylum Bacteroidota; class Bacteroidia; order Chitinophagales; family Chitinophagaceae; genus Niabella; species Niabella insulamsoli. Next base: position 2,054,537 of record NZ_CP190246.1, read on the forward strand.
CTGACGGAAGGCATTCCGGTTTGCTATAAAGCAGGCGATCAGTTAAACAATGCCCTTTCGTTAAATGTGATGGAACCAGGCGAAGTGGCCGCAACTGCAGGTACCTCCGGCGTTATTTATGGCATTAGTGACCAGCTTACTTTCGATCCGCAAAGCCGCATTAACAGCTTCGCACATGTAAACCATGGGAACGATCTTACAAGGGTGGGGGTTTTACTTTGTATAAACGGGACGGGAATTCTCAATAAATGGATCAGGCAGCTAACCGGAGCCCAAGATTATGAAACCATGAACGACCTGGCCCAAAAGGTGGCTCCGGGCAGCGAAGGATTAGCCGTATTTCCTTTTGGAAATGGCGCTGAACGAATGTTGAACAATAAAATGCCGGGCGCCGGATTGCAGGCGATCGACTTGAATCAGCATAGCGCCGCGCATGTTATCAGAGCGTCGCAGGAAGGGATTGCGTTCGCTTTCAGGTATGGGCTGGATATAATGCGCGCTAACGGTATGGCTCCTGCGGTGATCAGGGCGGGCCGGGCAAATATGTTTCTGAGTCCGGTTTTTGCTGAGGCCTTTGTAAATGCAACGAATATTCCTATTGAACTCTGCGATAACAATGGCAGTGTGGGCGCGGCTTTGGGCGCGGGCATCGGTTATGGATATTTCAAAACCCCGGCCGACGCCTTTTTAGAAGAAGATCGGCTTGAGGTGCTTGAGCCAACCCGGGCGGCCGATTATGAGCACTGGTATCAATCGTGGAAGGAAAAACTTGAACGACAATTAATGTATTGAATAAAACAGGAGGCTTAACCAGAGCCGCTTTTTTTTAAACACATGTTTAAGCTTCGGGAGATTTGATTTTAAGTAACTTTGATGTTTGCCGGCGGCGGGAAACGCTGATCCCTCAACAGTCGCTTTGATCGCATTCATTTAAAAGTTTCCGGATGGGAAAAGGAAAAGAAATAACGATATATGATCTCGCCAAAGAATTAAAAATATCTGTGGCAACGGTAAGCCGGGCCTTGGCTGATGATCCGGTGGTGAGCAAGAAAACCAAAAAGAAAATATTTGAACTCGCCGAGAAAGTAGGATATCGAACCAATCATTTTGCCCGAAGCCTGAGAACCCAGGAAACACGCACTATTGGTTTTATGATCCATGAACTGAACAGTAATTTTGCCAATTCGGTGTTGTTGGGTGTTGAAAAAATTGCGACCGAAGCGGGCTATGATTTGATTATTGCGCATTCCTCCGAAAGTTATGATAAAGAAGTGGCCAATGCCAGGAATCTTTTTAATAAGCGAGTAGATGGGCTGATTGCGTCGCTATCTTTTGATACGAAAAAATTCGATCATTTCAAACAATTCAAGGAAAAGGGCGTGCCGGTTATTTTTTTCGACCGTGTAGAAAAAAACAGCCAGAATACAGTCGTGGTAATTGATAATTATAAGTGCGGTTATGAAGCCACACAACATTTAATTCAGCAGGACTGCAAAAGGATTGCGCATATCACATCCAACCTGGGAAGAAATGTGTATGCTGATCGTTACCGGGGATATAAAGACGCCCTCCGGGATCATCAATTAAAAGCCGACGACAAATTACTGATTGTAGATAATCTTTCTGAAAAAGCCGGTATCGATGCCGCGCGTCAGATAAGTGCGCTGAAACCCTTGCCAGATGGTGTTTTCATCACCAACGATTTTGTTGCAGCAGCGTTTATTAAAACTTTAAAGGAAGAAAAAATCAATGTACCGGAAGATATTGCCGTAGTTGGGTTTAATAATGATGCCATTGCGCATTTGATAGAACCCGGACTTTCGACCATCAATTATCCTGGTATTGAAATGGGTGAAATTGCCGCGCGCACGCTTATCAATCATATTAAAGGCGTGAGCAACCTGCAGCAGATCAATACAGTAATTATAAACTCAGAATTGGTTATCCGGCAATCGTCGTTAAAAAAGAAAACAGTTTAACCAAATGATGGCTCAAACTGTTTTCTGAATTTTATAAGATAAGAAATCACAAAATGGATCCTAGGTACTTCTGCGTCCAAAAATCAAAGAGATAACAAACAGTACCAAGAATATAAAGAATAAGACTTTAGCAATTCCAGCGGCTGTAGAGGCGACACCGCCAAAACCGAATACAGCAGCAACGATTGCCACCACCAGAAAAATAATTGACCACCTTAGCATAATCGTGAGTTTAAAAGGTTAATAAAAAGGTTATGTACGATATAAGGCAAGAACTATTCCAAACATAACGGTAGGAGTTGCAAATGTATCTACTTAACATAATGTAAATTATAGGAAAAATGACGGCTGTGTTTTTTTGTACTGCTATTGAACTTTTGATTTTCGATCAGTTCGGCTCTTGTGGTTTGTCCTATAATGAGTCGTTATGTCTGTGGGCTGCAAATCAGGTTTGCGGACCGCAAGAATAGTTATACAACATTGAAATTTGGTTTTGAAAATACATTAGTGCAGCCCTTTGCGGGTAAATAGCCGTAGTGGCAGGCGCTCCATGGTCTGGTCAAAACTCCTGTGTCGAACTGAACTTACACAGGAAGTTTTTACTGCACCCATATTCACGCTGTGTTTATAGCGTCTTTAAAATTTTTGCTTTTTTTGCAAATGCTTCTTTTTTATGGTCGCTCGCGGTTGTTATCGTTCTTTTGCCTTGATGCAAAAGAACCAAAAAATCAAGGCTGTGAAAAAATTGGCTAAAAATTGCACAGGAAGCCTAAACCCGCCGAACTCGCCCGAAAACTCATTATAAATTATAGAGCGTGCTGGGCTCAAACAGCGGCGGCTTTTCCGTACCAAGGCACGGACGGCTTCCTGCACAATTTTCTTCACGCCATTTTTTCAAAGGCCGGTCCCGCCAACCAAAATATTCAGCTATCATTTTGCTCCACTTTTTGGACAAGCAAAAAGTGGAAAAGAAATAAGCTACTTAACATAATGTTCATACCTACACAATCTCTATCTGTTCCCTTTGAAACCTCTCCTGCAGGGCTTCAGTTTCCTACAAAAATTGATTGTGTGTTACATCCAAAACGCTTGTATTTTATGTATCTTTAGGCTTGCATAATCTAATTTGAAAAAACTAAATTTGCTCCTATGACAACACATACTGCTATGCCGAACCACAAAGTACATGAAGGCCGCAACATTAAACGTTTTCGCGAAAACAAGACGCCCTGGCTTTTGACCTTAACATGAGCCAGCAAGCCATATCCTTGATCGAGCAAAAAGAAACAATTGATACTCCCCTACTCCAGCAGATTTCTGCTATTTTGAAAATACCGGTGGAGGCGATTCAGAATTTTGATGAGGAACAGGCGATCACTGTAATTTCAAATACAATCAATAATAACGATAATGCTACGATGACTAATCCGGCAGTATTCAATTATCAACCAAGTTTCAATCCTGTTGATAAGATGGTGGAGCTTTACGAACGTATGCTACAGCAGCAAAGGGAGATGATTGATGAATTAAAGAAATTAGTGGAGAGAAAATAATATTTATATTTTTGGCATGTCCCTTCGTCGGGCTATCCGCTACTACTCCGCCACAATGCCCACCGCACAAGAGCTTCAGTGGGGTATTCGCTACTATTCCTCACGCGAAATAATATATAGAAATTATGTTCTAATGCAAAAAGGTAAAGTAATTATTCAAAAGGAGCAAGTAGATCAGATAGATAATATCTGTAAAAAGCTGCATAACACCTTAACACCACTTCAAATTAGGAATTGGCTTGAAAATTTTTTGCCAGAAGAATTTCCAACGGCCTTGAGAGTAATAGAAAATCTAAAATACTTTACTTTAGAAGAAATTATAAACGAATACGATCAATCCTTAAGAAGGATATTGGATAATGCCGATGAGAAAGAGAAAATGTTTCTTCATGGCCTAGGAAAGTTTGGAAAAAGTGGAAGCAGCATGATTTATTTTGTACGACAAACACCTACGTACAAAAGCAATGAAGAAAGGTTTAAAATATTAGATAATCCTGATAAATTAGCAGAGAAAGGAGTAAATAATAACACACTTGTTTTGATTGACGATATTATTGGTTCTGGCAAGTCACTCATGACATATTATAGAGAGCAGATTAAGTTCCAATTCGCTAAAAAAGCTACATTAAATATAAAAATATTGGTCTTATGCGTTGCCTACATGAAAGAGTCACTTACCGTTCTTAAAGAAGGAATGCCCGATGCAATAATATACGGAACGCAGTATGTTAAGGCATTTGCTTCTGGTTCGTCTGTTTTTGGTTATCGGCCTAAAATGCTGCCGGTAAGGGAGCTGTGTTACCATTATGGGAAAAATCTCTTTTCAAAAAAAGATTGGAAAACTGGAAAAACAGAAATTCATCCGTTAGGCTTTAATAAATCTCAATCGCTTATTGTTTTTGCCCATTCAGTTCCTAACAATACGTTACCAATTATTTGGTCATCAAAAAATGACTGGTTCCCTTTATATCCTAGAAATGCTGATGGTAAAGTTTCAAGGGTGAAAGAATTTCAGAAAGAAACATGGTTATGGATAAATATTGCATATAAACTTGGGATTTTCAAGACAAGTAATACAGAAAGCATTTATACCAAGAATATTGATTTTTCTATTTTAGCAATTGTTAGACTAAAAAAACAAAAACGTATTATACCTATTATTTGTCAGATTCTTGGTATAACTTTAAATCAATATAATGAAATAATTACTATAGGTAAAGAAAGAAATATTTTTGACTTAAATGATGGCCTTACAGAATATGGATTAGCTGTATATGAAAAGATAAAAAAATCATTAAAAATTCATCATCAAGAAGGAAAACGAGAAAAATACAATCTAAAGCAAATAGATCAATATGTACCTAAGAAATTCCTGGGAAAGACATAAGTTAATTAGCTTTTCTCTTTGAGATAACTTGTCCCTTGGACAAGGAGATTCTAAAGCTACTTTATACTAATGTATGTGTAACACGGCTTACGCACACACCCACGCTGCTGTTACACATACATCACTAAACGTGATAATTCAAAAATGAGTAATTAACTATGTCTTTTTCCCAGGATCTTTTTACACGTATAGCATTAGAGGCAGGACATACTCAAGCCTTTATTGACGATTGTATTACCTACGCAAATAATCTTGAAGCAAAAGGGTTACCCGTCATTTTTTCAACCTCGCATTTAAGTCAATTACTTGATGTGGACATTAGAAATTTAATTGATTTTAGATCCTTTTACTATAAATTTTATCGAATAAAGAAAAAAAATGGAAAAGGATTTAGACAAATTGTTGTTCCATATAGCAATTTGAAAGCCGTTCAACGATTTATAAACGAAGAAATTTTAAATAAGATACCGTCGCATAGTTGTGCGTATGGCTTTAAGCAGAACAAATCAATTTTACATAATGCTACACCTCACAAAAATGCAAAAGCAATTTTAAATATCGATTTACTGAAATTTTTTGATTCTATTTCAGAGAGAAGAGTTAGCGGTATTTTTAAAGCTATGGGTTATAGTAAAAACCTATCAGTAGTTCTTGCACAATTAACCACAGTTGTTTTACCTTCTGATTACCTAGATACTTTTTCTGACAAAGAGGTTAAAGCATATAAAAGGCTTATAAAGGATGGAGAACCCGTATTACCTCAGGGAGCCCCAACAAGTCCAGCCTTATCAAATCTGATTCTTTATAGAGTTGATAAAAGATTGCACGCATTAGCCTTAAAAAGGGGTATAGAATACTCACGTTATGCCGATGATCTTACATTCTCTGGTGATATTGAAAAATTGCCTAAGCTTACATTGATAGCACGTATAATTAAAGATGAAGGGTTCAATATTAATTGGAATAAGGTAGGTGTATATAAAAAAGGAAGAAAACAAATGGTGACCGGATTAACTGTTTCAAACGATGTACATGTCCATCGAACCTTTAAAAAAGAAGTAAAAAAGCATATTTTTTGTTGTAGAAAATTTGGAGTAACAGAGCATCTGAAATTCCTTAAGATTGAGAAAATCGGATTTTATAAAGAATGGTTATTAGGTAAAATTAATTACATTAAGTCAATAGAACCCAAAACAGGACAATTACTGACAGACTCCTTCAATAAAATCACATGGCCAATATAATACATGGATAAGAAAAAACAGATTGAACGTTACCAACTTGAAAAGTTCGTTTCAAACAAAAAACTGAAATTTTTGGTTTATGATATAGAAAATTCAGAAACCCCAGATTTTGTAGTAAACATCAATAAAAAACTAATTTCGATAGAACACACTCGGCTCATTAATCCAAAACTTCAGCAAGTAGAGCAATATAAGGATCGGATTATAAAGAATGCCCAAAAGAAGTTTGAGGAAAAATACTCAGCTAAACTTTATGCTTTACTCACTTTTAGAAACATTCTGCTTAAAGCAGGGAAAATAGAAGAAGAAAAATATACTGATGAAGTTTTTAATTTGATAGAACGAATTTATCTTAATAATAGAAAATTTGAATTTCGTATTTCATCTAATCGACGCAAAGAAAAAGTGTCCCCTACCATAGAAAGCTTTTCTGTCGATAATACACAAAATTTTAGCCATTGGCAACATTTCGGAGCTTATTTAGTTGAATGGATTGATATGAAATGGCTTCAAAACATCATTACAAAAAAAGAAAATAATATTGCAAAATATCCTAAGAATTATGATGAAAATTGGCTGCTTTTAGTTTCCGATTTTGGCACTGAAGCATCTGCTAACAGAGCCGATTTTATTGATTTTTCTGTTATACACTCGAAGTTTGATAAAATTTATCTTTTTAGTTACATGGAAGATAACGTAACGATAATAAAATGATTAAAAGAGGGTAATTACCCTCTTTTTTTTTGTTTTATTAAAGAATTTGATTTAATTTTGAGGGTAAATACCCGTTGTTTTGGAAAGCTTCGACATAAATTCCTTATTAAATTCAGTTTTTGACAGTCAGCCTAGTGCTGATATCAAAGCCTTGTTTGAGCGAAAGCTGGAACAGTATGGCATTACTAAAACGAAAGCATTAAAGCTATTAAACATAGACAAGGATGTTTTTGATGAAGTAATTGCAGGTACTGCCAAGCAGCCTAATTTGATTCATGTAGTAAAGCTGGCTGAATTTTTAGAAATAGATATTAATAGCTTTATAAAGGTTGTTTTGAACAACCAAAGCACTGATAATATTGCCTCGATAGATAGTGCGCGCAAAGCCACTTTTTTATTAAAAAACTTTGATGTAAAAACCCTAACCAAACTTGGCTTTTTTCACAGTAATGATGATGTAGATGCACTGGTTGAAAAAGTACTGACCTTTTTTGGATTTTCTTCCATACAGGAATTTGAAGACCAGCTTGAAGAACCTTTATACAGTCGGACTAAAAGAAATTTTTCGGATAAGATGAAGGACTTTTGGATCAAGTCAGCTTATCAAACTTTTAAAGTAATCAATAATCCTAACGACTATGATCGAAATCGGTTAAAGGATTTAATTGTAAAAATTAAGCCTTATTCACAAGATGTAGATAATGGGCTTTTTATAGTGTGCAAGGCTTTGTATAACGTGGGCGTAACGGTGATTTTCCAAGACTACTTGTCGACTACACAAGTTAGAGGTGGTACATTTATCGTTAATGGAAAACCTTGTATTGTACTAACAGATTTTAACAAAAAATATCCCACTATCTGGTTTACCCTGTTGCACGAGCTGCATCATGTTTTGTTTGATTTCGAGTTTATAGAAACAACCCGTTTTCATTTAACAGGAGATGATGATTTATTTCTGATTGAGGAAAAAGCTAATGCATTTCCAAGAGATTTGTTCCTTTCGGTCGATAAATTTCATTACATTAAAAAGTATATTCATAATCCTTATTTGGTATCAAAGTTTGCAAGGGAGAACGAAATTCACGAATCTATTGTGTATTCCTTTTTTACCTGGTATCAGGATGAGCTTTATGGGAAAAAATACCACGCTGCTTTTAAAGAGTTCTATCCTGATTATAAAGAAGCATTAAAAAAACTGAATCCAATATCTTGGAATGACACAAGCATAAAAGAAACCAGCGAAAGAATTAAAGAGATTTTAGAAATTAAATAACCCCTACTATTATGGAGAACAATAAAAATACAAAAAAACAGGAAGGGCTGTCTGAGGCAGATATTGAGCGATTGGAACTGTTACAGAAGGCGAATGAAAAAGTTGGCAGGCAATTAAGCATTGGTGCCGAAGATGGTTCTTTGCATGAAATAGACGAGCTAAAAGAGCTTATTGGTAAAGAATTTGAGAATCCTGAAGAGAAGTATAACATCTATTATCGTGGTATAAGAAAGCTTTTGATGGATTATTTGCCTAAGGGTGCAGATTTTAAAGAAGTAAGAGATATTATTTATGATGAAAAGAATATTTTTCTGAACTTAGGTAAACGTAAATCTGATAACAACGGTATTAGGAAGTCTGATGGCAGAATGACCTATCAACCGGTTATGAATGAGATATTAGATATTATAATTAAATGGGTAGCCGAATCGCAAAATCCTTTTAATATTTATCGTGAGTTTTATGAACTAAATGAACGACATGGCTATGGGCATGAAGAGTATGATAAGACAACATTGAGTGTTGCCAATGCAATGAAGAAATTGAGTGAGAAATAATAATCAAAAAATGTTTATAGAGGTCGTTAATTACGGCCTCTATTTTTATTCATACCTAGTATTTATTAACGTCTGCATCTTATGTATTCAAAATAGGCAAAGCCGCTACCCCGCAAAGCCTACGAAGGCTTTACCCATTTTTTCTTAAACAATGGTATGTAAAGATTCAAAATTGCTTAAAGTGAACCGCAATTTTAATCCTTACATGGAGCTATTTTTGTTATGCGGCTTCGCCGCTAACACCTATGCCCACCCACCACCCAAGCGTATAGCGGGTTGTTATTGTCGTCTGTCCGTTAGGCATATTTTCAGGCATATTGTTGTCGATGAGGGCGTGCCCCCTGCCCTATTTGTTATTGATATTTGGCGGGCAGGGGTCGGGCTATCCGCTGTATCTTTTGGTGCTGGATAACGAACTTTCTTTCTAAAAATAAGGTAAGAAAAAATAAAGAATAATGCTCCTATTAAGGGCCACAACCCAGGCCCCAAAAGGATGCCGCTCCTATCCCATCACGCATTTAGCCAACACACAGAAGGCAAAATTTTAAAGGATCGGATATTGTAACATAACGCGAAATTATAGGAAAAATGACGGCTGTGTTTTTTTGTACTGCTATTGAACTTTTGATTTTCGATCAGTTCGGCTCTTGTGGTTTGTCCTATAATGAGTCATTATGTCTGTGGGCTGCAAACCCGATTTGCGGGCCGCAAGAATATTTATACAACATTGAAATTTGGTTTTGAAAATACATTAGTGCAGCCCTTTGCGGGTAAATAGCCGTAGTGGCAGGCGCTCCATGGTCTGGTCAAAACTCCTGTGTCGAACTGAACTTACACAGGAAGTTTTTACTGCACCCATATTCACGCTGTGTTTATAGCGTCTTTAAAATTTTTGCTTTTTTTGCAAATGCTTCTTTTTTATGGTCGCTCGCGGTTGTTATCGTTCTTTTGCCTTGATGCAAAAGAACCAAAAAATCAAGGCCTTTGAAAAAATTGGCTAAAAATCGCACAGGAAGCCTAAACCCGCCGAACTCGCCCGAAAACTCATTATAAATTATAGAGCGTGCTGGGCTCAAACAGCGGCGGCTTTTCCGTGCCAAGAAGGTACGGACGGCTTCCTGCACAATGTTCTTCACGCCATTTTTTCAAAGGCCGGTCCCGCCAACCAAAATATTCTGCTATCATCAGGTTATAGCCGAGCAGGCGTAAGCAAATATTCATAAGCTGACTGGCCAAGCATACGGCTCAATAGATATTCCCTCCGGAAATCGCCCCGGCAACCGATTTCCGGGGTCTTTTTTGCTCCACTTTTTGGACAAGCAAAAAGTGGAAAAGAAATAAGTTACTTAACATAATGTAGCCACCTAAAACAATCTCTATTTTATCCTTTTGAAACCGCTCTTGTAAAGAGTTTCCTTTAATGTTTTTATCTTCTAATTATCCTTGCTCGTCGAAAATTGCACGGCGTTCATCGAACAGTTTATAAAATTATGCGCTATTTATGGGAGGTTTGCGCGTTCTTACCCAATAAGCTCTTGGGCTGGTGTTTGCTTAAGAATTTTTTATAGCCGTTCTAGCCTAACAAATTTTATCATTTATATGAAAAAATTAATTTTATTAGCTCTCTTTGCAGTGTTGCATTATTTTGCTGACGCCCAATGTACGGTCACACAATGTTTGGGCAATGGTACCAGCTTTAGCTACACTCCCATTAAATTTTTTAGCTCTGTCGCAATTTACGATCGACGGATTGATCGAAGCAGCAGCGGCCTGCAGGGCGAAACAACCGACGGCATCTTATTCACGGCTGTTCAGCGAGGCGCAGGCTGCATTACCGAGAACGGCGTGTCGGTGCCGGTTGATGCAGTTGTAACGGTTAGATGGTGGAATAAGCCTGCTGCCACTGTTGAGCCCACTACCCTCGGAAGTTTAACACGCTCAACCGATGCAAGCTATTCCAACTCGCTGCTATTTGCTGGCGGTGGATATGAAAGGATTTATAGGATACAAACTGATTTTTTCCGGGGAGACGGACAAAGATATAGCACCACCACTTTTAGCGGAGGTACCCCGATTGCATTAAATGCATTACAGCAGATCAATGATATTGATGGTGATGGAATCAATGACGCCAGCACAGCTTATACGGATCCGCGAGCAAATGCCCCCTTTGCTACGAATCCCGTTGTCGAAGGAGGAGGATATCGAGACGACTTCGTTTGGACAGCCGGATTTTATACAGCGCACTATTCGGTACCCACCCTCATTTACACCAAAACGACGCGGCCTGCAGATAATAGCTATAATGGCTCTAACTATATTAATCCTTTGGCCTGGGATCGTATGCCTACAACCGGGTATACTTATTTCTTCTCTTCGGGAATCGATAATTATAATTACTCAGCCATACAGGGCGTTCCAGCATCGCCAGCAACAACGAATATCGTATTATCCTGGTCTAACAGAACATGGGATGCGTTTTATTACTATCCCGGTAACTTCAACGGAATCTATATCGACTTTACCGGTGAAAATAACAAGTTCAATACCTGCGTTTTCCCAGTATCCGGTAACGTTTTTAACGATGTGAACGCAAATACACGTATTGATGGTGACGAAGCGAGCGGTAAAAATCCGGCAGCGGATAACGATTTATATATTTATCTTATTGACGAGGCTGGTAAAGTAGCCAATTTTTCCAAGGTCAACAGTAACGGGTCTTATTCGATGGATGCAAGCAGTAATTCCACCTATACCTTACGACTGTCTACTATGGCCAATCAACCGGTCGGGTCAAACGCCAGTGCCATTACAACAACGGCGCCGGCAAACTGGCATCTGACCGGAGAAAATGGAACAGACAATACGGGCTCAGGCGATGGTACCATTGACGGCAACCTTACCGTTCATATCGGGACAGCCGGCGTGACCCATCAAAACTTTGGCCTGGCTGAAGGTACTACTCTTCCTGTAACCATGGGGGCTATGAGTGCTTCATTAACAGAAGGAATATTAAGCGTAAAATGGACGACACTCAGCGAGACAAATAATGACCACTTTGACATCGAGGCTTCAACGGATGGTGTCGAGTTTACTAAAATCGGATCGTTGCGTTCCAAATCGAATGGTGTTAATAGTTCAGGACCCCTCAACTATGAATTTTCGATTGCTGTTGGTAACGCATTAATGGGTGGATTTTCGATCTTGCTTTTAGTGACCGGTTTATTTTTCCGCAGAAAAGTCAACGTTTTGTCACTGGCAGTTTTTGGGCTAAGCTGTGGGTTATTTTTTATTTCATGTACGAAAAATGACAGTTCTGTCCCGATTGATAACAACAAAACGATTTATGTCAGAGTCGCAGAGGTCTCAAAAGACGGTGAAGTAGCCTACTTTAACATAATCAAGGCAGAGCAGAAAAAATAAGGTCAGTGCTTACTACAAAGTTCCAGAAATAAGATGCTATATTTAAAATCTAGTTTTTCAACTGGTACTGACTTAAATAAGGATAATGGTCAAATGGAGGGTCGGGCGTTAACACGCGCGGATCTTTTGCCTTTTCCAGTTCCGATTCCAATTCTTTTAAAAGGCGCTGCTTTACATCCGCAAATTTTGGGTCGTCTGCGAGATTGTGGATCTGGTAAGGATCAGTCTTGATCTGATATAATTCAACAGCAGGCCTTTTGGCAAAGGACAGATTGAAAAATGGAGCGATTTCTTTGTTGGCCTGATGCGCGATCAAATATGACTTTGTCGGGCCATCATCACAGTCTGCAAAGGATCCGATGGGATGCGTGCTATTGGTTGGCGCGCCGGCTGGCCACCGTTCCGGTTTGTAATTTTTAATCAGCAAATATTCTTGCGTTCTAAGCGCCCGCGACGGATAACCGTTGAGCGAAGGCCGCTCCTGCGCCGGCGTATGCCGTTCCCTTCCGAATATTACTTGTTGTCTTTGTTTGGCTGCTGTCTCCATGTTTTCATTTTTGCACAATCCCAATAAGGAATGGCCCGTTACAGTCTCGGGAATGGCCACACCGGCCGCCTCCAGGAAAGTAGGCGCCAGATCTGTCAACGAGACAACGCCATCAAAAACACGGTTCTTTTTAATTTGTGCGGGCCAGCTGATTACCAGCGGTACGCGCGCCCCCATATCATATAAATTTCCTTTGCACCGCGGAAAAGGCATCCCATGATCTCCCGTCACTACAATAATCGTATTTTCCAAAAGTTGATGCTGTCTTAACACTTCAATAGCTTTTGCAATATCACTGTCAAACCGCTGCACTTCAAAATAGTAATCCGCCAAATCATTTTTAATCTCGTCTACATCAGGATAAAAAGCCGGAACTTTTATCCGGTCAGGATGTATGCCCGATCTTTTTCCTATGCCCTTGTCGTAGGGCCGGTGCGGATCGGGAGAACCCAGCCAAAAGCAGAATGGCTGATCGTCGGGCTTTTGCTGCAGAAAAGCTTCAAGGCCGCCTTTAAAAACCTTGCCGGCAGGATTGACATCGCCATAACCTCCCGCCCGGAGATCCCCGGGTCCCCAGGCTTTGCGCCAGGAGCCGACAAAATAACCCGCTTCTTCAAGAAGCAACGGGTATACCGGAATACTTTTGTTAAGCGTTGACCAAAGATTGGCGCCCTGCCCCAACCGGAAGAAATGCTGGCCCGACAACACCGCGCCGCGGCTGGGCGTGCAGGAAGGACTGGAAACAAAAGCCTCCTCAAAAAGAATTCCGTTCGCAGCCAACTGATCAAAAGCCGGTGTCTTTACCACTTGATCTCCATAAACACCTGCATGTGGCCATCCCCAATCGTCGGCAATACAAAAAAGAATATTAGGCTTCGTGGATTGAGAAAATGCAATAATGGGGAAAAGCATATAGCAGCAAAAAAGAAAACGATTCATATGAAGGCTGTTGTTTGCTGCAAGATACCGCTTTGAACCGCGACATAAACATCTGCCCTAAAAAAATTTGCGTAGTTAAATAGCTACATATATATTTGTAGTCAAATAGCTACATCATGAATTTACGAAGAGACGTTTTCCAGGCGATTGCCGATCCAACCCGACGCGCCATCCTTATGCTGGTAGCGACCAAAGCAATGACAGCGGGCGCTATTGCGGCCAATTTTGACACGGCACGACCGACAGTTTCCAAACATTTACAAATTCTTACTACCTGTGAACTATTGGAACAAGAGTACAACGGCCGCGAAATTTATTATCATTTCAATCCTGAGAAAATGAAAGAAGTATCTGATTTTATCGAACCCTTCCGAAAAATGTGGGATAACAGATTTAATAAACTTGAGTCGATCATGCGATCGCGCCATTCTAAAAAATAAACCATGGAAAGAAAGACGCATGTGCTTGCCGAAGCAGGCAGACAGGATATCATGATCACCCGCAGTTTTGATCTCCCCGTGGTCCTGCTTTACGAAGCCTATACCACGCCGGATATTATTGAACAATGGATGGGTACCAAAGTGCTTCAATTTGAACTCAAAAGATCGGGTGCGTTTGAATTCGAAACCAGCGATCCCAAAGGACAGGTGGTTTTTACGGCTGGCGGCGTCCATCATGAGCTGGTCGAGCATCAAAGCATCATCCGCACCTTTGAAATGAATATGCCGGGCTTCGAAACCCAGCTCGAATTTTTACACTTTGAAGCGGTCGCCGATGCGAGTAGCAAGCTAACCATGCAAATCATCTACCGTTCGCCGCAACATCGCGAACGCCAGCTAAAACTGCCTTTTGCCTTCGGATTAAATATGGCCCATAACCGGTTGCAGGAAATTTTTGATTCATTAAAATAAGCCCCATGACCATCCCCAATCCAAAAGTAGATTTTTACTTCGAAAAAGATAATAAATGGCAGCTGGCATTGCAACGTATGCGAAAAATTGCATTAGCCTGCGGACTGGAAGAAGTACTAAAATGGGGCTGTCCCTGTTATATCTTCGACGGAAAGAATATTGTACTGATCCATGTTTTTAAAGAGTATTGCGCTTATCTTTTTTTCAAGGGAGCGCTTTTGCAGGACCGTAAAAAGATCCTCGTTCAACAAACAAAAAATGTTCAGTCTGCGCGGCAATTGCGGTTTACCGATGCCGACGAAGTGACCCAACAGGAAGCTCTCATTAAAGCTTATATCTACGAAGCCGTGGAGATTGAAAAATCGGGCCTTCAGGTGAAGATGAAAAAAACCAAAGAATTTGATATGCCCGAGGAGTTCGCTGCCAGGCTTAAAAAAGATGCGGCGTTGAAAAAAGCATTCGAGGGTTTGACGCCGGGCCGGCAACGCGGCTATTTGCTTCATTTTTCGCAGGCCAAACAAACGGCCACCCGGGAAGCGCGCATAGAAAAAAACATCAAAAACATCATGGACGGCCGGGGCCTCAACGATTAATATCCAGAAAGGTCGATCGTGCCTCATATTAAAAATTACTAAAAAAAATTTCCATGTCATATTCAGCTCAATCCACAAAAAGCCGAAAAATCATTTATTGGATCGCTACGCTCTGGCTGGCCCTGGGAATGGTGTCCACCGGCATCGTACAGCTCTTGCAAATGGAGGAAGAAACCGCAAGCATGCGGGATCTCGGCTATCCGCTCTACTTTTTAACCATCATCGGGATTTGGAAATTGCTGGGCGTTGTGGCGATACTCATCCCGGGATTCCCGCTGCTGAAAGAGTGGGCTTACGCCGGTTTCTTTTTTGCTATGTCGGGCGCCATCGCTTCTCATCTATTTTCCGGCGACCCGCCGACAACCATCTTCCCTCCCCTCCTGCTATTGGCGTTAACGATCATTTCCCGGGCCTTCAGGCCGCCGCAACGTCGTATTATTTCTCCTAACTTTAAAGACAGTAAAAGCCTATCGTTATGAGTAAAAAAATAAAAGAAGCCGCATTATCGGAATTTGACGGATTGCTCCAGGCGCTCCAAAAGCGTTTTGAAAAAAATAGTTATCGCCACAAAGGGATCGCATGGCATGACATTGAAGCCAGGTTAAAGAAAAATAAAAAGAAACTTTGGTCTTTAAATGAAATGGACCTCACAGAAGGCGAACCTGATGTTATTGGTTATGATAATGCAACCGACACGTTTCTCTATTGCGACTGTTCGGTTGAAAGCCCTAAAGGCCGCAGAAGTCTTTGCTACGATCCTCAGGCGCTCGAGTCGAGAAAAGAGCATAAGCCAAAGGACAGTGCAATAGGCATGGCCAGGGAAATGGGTATTGAAATATTGGATGAAATACAGTACAGGATGCTGCAGGAGCTACAGCCGGTTGATTTAAAAACTTCAAGTTGGATTGCAACGCCAGCCGCTATCCGCAAGCTGGGAGGCGCTTTGTTTTGCGACCGGCGCTACGATCATGTGTTTGTGTATCACAACGGCGCCGAATCTTATTATGCCGCCCGGGGCTTCCGGGGCCTACTAAGGATATAAAAAAAAACCGCAGGAAACTGCGGTTTTTTTGTGAGGTCTCGAGCGGATTCGAACCGCTGTACGAGCTTTTGCAGAGCTCTGCCTAGCCACTCGGCCACGAGACCTTCTTTAGTGAATGCTTCGAAAAGGTAAACCTTTTGAAGGCTTGCAAAAATAGGGTATTTTTGATAACATTTTTAAATTTAAACGTCAAAATTTATGAGCAGGATAGCAGAAAGCGAGTTGATCCTCAATGAGCGTGGCGCGGTCTACCATCTTGATCTGCGCCCCGAAGAAATTGCTGGCACAGTCGTTACCGTTGGCGATCCCGACCGGGTGAAAGAATTCAGCAAGTATTTTGACAACATTGAAGTGCAACGCGCGCACCGCGAGTTTATCTCGCACACGGGCAACATTGGGGGCAAGCGGCTTACCGTGCTTTCGTCCGGCATTGGGCCCGACAACATTGATATTGTGATGAACGAACTTGATGCTTTGGTTAATATCGATTTTGAAAGCAGAACGGTAAAGGATCAGCTTCGCGCAATTAATATTATTCGAGTGGGTACTTCCGGCGCTTTGCAGGGCGATATTGAAGTGGATGATTTTGTAGCTTCTACCCATGGGCTGGGCATTGATAACCTGTTGAATTTTTATTTGCATGAAGCCAATGGCGAGGAAACGCAGTTACTGCAATCTTTTATTACTCATGTTCAGATGAAGGGCGCACCATATATCACCGGCGCCGCCCCTTCCCTGCTTAAAAATTTTACGCAGGCATTTCATCAGGGTATCACAGTAACCTGTCCCGGCTTTTACGGGCCCCAGGGCAGAGTGCTGCGGTTGGGCATCAGTAATCCCAACCTCATCGACCGGCTTACCGATTTTAGTTTTGGCCAGCATCGCATTACGAATTTTGAAATGGAAACTGCCGCTATTTACGGGTTGGGAAAATTGCTTGGCCATCATTGCCTGGCGTTAAACGCGATTGTCGCCAATCGGGTAAAAAAAGAATTTAGTAAAGACGGAAAAGCAGCTGTTGAAAAGCTGATCCAAAAATTTTTGGAGATATTTGTGGCCGATCTTTAAGAATGTTTAATTAGATAAAAGAAAATATGCGTTTTTATAAATACCAGGGAACTGGGAATGATTTTGTGATTGTCGATAATCGGGAAGTTAATCACAGCGCTTTGTCGCAGCAAACGATTCAGCATATCTGTGACCGCAGGTTTGGTGTGGGGGCCGATGGTTTTATGCTGTTAAATAATAAATCAGGTTACGATTTTGAAATGATTTATTACAATGCTGATGGCCGCGAAGGAAGTATGTGCGGTAACGGAGGCAGGTGTATTGTACAATTTGCCCACGATATTGGCATTAGCAAAAGTGACTTTAATTTTTTAGCAGTTGACGGTATTCATCTTGCTCATATTGAGAAAGATTGGGTGTCGTTAAAAATGAGTGATGTTGCTGCGGTGCAGCATTTTGAAAACTACGCGTTGCTCGATACGGGTTCACCACACTATGTAAAAAAAGTGGCTGATGTAGCGGCCGTGCAAGTTGTTAATGAGGGCCGCGACATTCGTTACAGCGAAACCTTTAAAGAAGCTGGCGTGAACGTAAATTTTGTTGAAGTAATCAACCATCAAAGCTTGAAAGTCAGGACCTACGAGCGCGGCGTGGAAGATGAAACTTTTTCCTGCGGAACCGGAGCGACGGCGGCGGCGTTGGTAAACTATTATAACGAAACAGGCGAAAATTCGATCGACATTGAGGTGCTGGGCGGGCGGCTTAATATCAGTTTTAACCGGAACGCCGACGGCAGTTATGACAATATCTGGCTGAAAGGGCCTGCGCAAAAAGTATTCTCAGGCACTTTTCCTATCTAAATAAGGCAATTCATGACGACGGCAATCACCTCCATCAACCTGCGTGTTTATGGTGTATTAATGAATGATCAAAAACAGGTATTGGTCAGCGATGAGCGCATTTATTATCAAAACCTGGAAGTAACAAAATTTCCCGGCGGCGGGCTTGAGTTGGGCGAAGGAACCAGGGATTGCGTGATCAGGGAGAGTAAAGAAGAACTAGGTATTGATGTTACTGTGGTCGATCATATTTATACCACCGACTTTTTTCAACAATCTGCGTTTAATCCTGAACATCAGATCATATCTGTTTATTATTTAATAAAACCCTTGGAGCCGCTCCGCGTTTATGTGAATAATAAAGGACCTGTCTATCCCAAAGAGATTGCAGAAATCTTCAGGTTTGTCGATTGGGAGTTTTTTGATGAAAACGTCATGTCGCTGCCTATCGACAAAGTAGTAGCCCGGTTGGTAAAGGAAAAATACGCAACAGCCGAGCCTTTTATTTTTTAGGGTGTTCGTCAATAAGATCGGGAGACAATCTATCTGGCTTTTCGTCGGTCGGATCGTCAGGATAATCGTGAACAAATTCATTCATATAGATATCATAAAGCACGATCAGATAGCTTAATAAAAGCGGCCCGAAGACTAAACCCACAAAGCCAAAAAGGCTTAAGCCGAGGAGCACACCCATAATAGTAATCACCGGATGGGTGTCCCCTATTCTTTTCAGTAAAGTAATTCTGGCCACATAATCAACGTTGCCGGTAATTACGATGTGGTAGAGTAAAAGCAAACTTGCATTCAGCGTATCGCCTGTGGCAAACATATAGATCGTAACCGGAACCCACACAATCATGGTTCCCACTACAGGAAAGAACGCACACACCCCCGTCAGAAATCCATATAATCCCCAGTCTTCCACACCAAATAATACATAACCTACGGTGGCTACAATACCCTGGATAACCGATATAAGCGGGATACCAAGCGCGTTGGCAATCACCACTTTTTTCGTTTCGTCCGAAAGCATTTTTACATTTCTTCTTTTCAGCGGAACAGCCTTGCTTAAATATTTTTCAATTTGAGCGCCATTGTAAAACATATAATAAAGAATGAATAGCATGATGGCCAGGTTCGAAACTAGGTTTAGCGTGCTATTCAACACTTTGGGAACAAAGGCTGTGATTTTATTAACCACATTCGACAAGGTATTTTCTGAAATGAGGTTGAAGCCAACTTTTCCCTGAATAACGCTAATGGTTTGTTTGGCTGATTCAAGGATGCGATTGGGATCTTCCAGTACGGCGTTGATTTTCGGGCTGATTAATGTTATCGCCAGGCTAATGGGAATGCCGATAACAATCAGATAGAATATGATGAAACCCAGAGCCGTCCAGCCCTTCTTCCATTTTTTCTCATACACCAATTGAAAATATCTTTTCCGGCTTACAACGTACAAGGTCACCGCACCCAACAGGCCGGGTAAAAAAGCTACCAACTCTTTGATTACTGTAACGATCAGCAGTAATATGATAGCCAGGATTAAAATTTGTTTGATCCGTTGGTTAAATAGTTGTTGCGACATAGTGATTTGGAATAAGCGGGTTCGTTTATAAAGATATAGGATTACTATCTATATATTAAAAATCATACCAATTTATTGGCCAGCCATTATCAGCTATTTTAGTTCCAACTGCGCCACAATAGGAAGGTGGTCGGATGCGTAGGATTCATCCACAACTTCGTGATGAATTACTTTAAAGTGCCCGCCTCTTTTGAAGGCCAGAAAATCGATCGCCTTTCTTGGATTGATAACAGGGATCGTGGGCTTGCAGTCGCTACAGGTTCTGACAAATTTTTTGTCCAGTATTTTGATAACTTCAGAATGTTGCTCGGCGTTAAAATCACCGCCGATGATATAAGGCAATTTATAACCGCCACTGATCTTATTGATCGCTTCAATTTGAAGCAAACGGTTGGTAGGCTGTTTTTGAGCGTCGAGATGTGTGCTTGCAAAAATAATTTTCTGTCCATTCGGAAGTGTTACAACGGCCTGAGCCAATACTCGGCGTTCCCCTTTTGTCGCCGAATCCATGGGCAAACGAAAAGTTTGTGTTTCCGACAGCGGATATTTTGAAAGAATGGCCACGCCATAATCGCCACCGTCATGATCAATGGCCTTTGCAAAATAAAAGGCTTTCATGCCGGTTTTTTGCGCCAGTAAAACCGCTTCGTCGATCCGCCCGCTTCTGCCGGTGTTCACATCTACTTCCTGCAAGGCCACCAGGTCGGGCTGCTGCTTGCTGATCGCTTTTGCAATCGCATCCACATCAATAAGATCGGGTTTGGAAGGTGGATTACAATGATGAATATTATAGCTCATCACTTTCAGAGATCGCTGTGCAGAGGAGGGCATCGCCATCAATGAGAAAAAAATAACACTAACATAAAAGCAAAGACATTTCATATTTAAAGGTTTATTGTAAAGCCATGATCACCGTCGCTTGCTACGTTGCAATCAGCCGGCAGGCGGGCCTTACTTATTTCATAGCACTGGAATTTCTGGGTTTAAATTTATAACGATTCTTTAAAAGATCACAAAAGTATTTGCATTTGTCTATTTTTGATATTATCATATAGTCAAGTATTCATGAGCAATTTAATTGAGCGCCATCAGCATATTATTGAACTGATTAAAAAAGAAGGGAACATAAAGGTCACCGATCTTTGCCAGGATTTGAATGTTTCTTCGGTTACCATCCGAAAGGATCTTCAGTTTCTTGAAGATAAAAAATTGCTCTTTCGAACTCATGGTGGCGCAACGATCAGTAACCCGTATATAGCCGATCGGCACGTGGATGAGAAAGTGACTTTGCAGGCCATTGAAAAGCAGCGAATCGGCGAATATGCGGCCAGCCTTGTTGAGCCGAATGATTGTATTTTAATCGCATCGGGCACTACTGTTCAGTTTTTTGCAAGAAATATCACCGCTAATGAGGGATTGACCGTTGTCACTTCCGCATTGAACGTAGCGCTCGAGCTGATCCATCACCAGGGCGTGGAAGTGATTCAATTGGGCGGGTTGATGCGGAAGACCTCAGCATCTGTCACAGGCGTTTATGCAGAAACCGTCTTGCAGGATTTTTCGTGCAGTAAACTTTTTTTGGGCGTCGATGGGATCGATGTGAATTTCGGACTTACCACTTCAAACATGATGGAAGCATTGCTCAACAAAAAAATGATCAGCGCGGCTCAAAAAACGATTATCCTCGCCGATTCAAGTAAATTTGGCAAACTGGGTTTTGGAAAAATTTGTCCGCTCGATGATATCGAGCAAATTATAACAGACAGCAATATTTCTGAAAGAACAGTGGCTGCCATCGAAGCGATGGGCGTTGAAGTAACAGTGGTATAGCGTGCTAATCCTTATTCACCGACCGGTATTTAACCGGCGGCATACCTGTTACCTGTTTAAATCTTTTTGAAAAATAATAGGGATCGTCGAAACCCAGCGTGAGCGCTATTTCTTTGATCGACTTATCCGTAAAATCCAATTGCTGGCAGGCCTGCTGGATTTTCATTTGCATGAAATAATCCATAGGCGCATACCCTGTTTTTTGCTTAAATAAATTGGAAAAACGTGAGATCGAATAATTAGAATAATTGCTGATATCCCGAAGCGTCAGCATATCGGTAATATGCTCCTGCATGTAAAGAATGGCATTGTCAACACAATCATTCTTGGTAGTTTGAGACGCAGGGTAATGGCGCGAGTTATAAATAAAAACGGATAAAAACTGCGACAGGCAAAGATTGGCGAAGAACAGGTTATCCAGGCTATAACCCAACTCCAGCGTTTTGTACATCTTTGTAAATAACGCCACCAATTCGCCATTGTCTTTAACATGCTTTGGCTTAAAATGCTCTTTAACGGTGTGAAGATTATTTAAGTCAGGCAGGCTGTTGCCGCCAAAATGAATCCAGTAAATGCTCCATGGATCATGATCGGCTGAAGCGTATGCATGTTCTATATTTTGCGGCAGTATAAAAAATTCGTTGGGGCCCACTTCATGCTTTTCCCCGTCAATCTCATACCACCCGTATCCATCCACGCAATAAAAAAGAAAATTTTCATGCAAGCCATGCCTGCGGCGGGTAAGATGTCCCTTTGCTTTGGGATAGAAGCCCAGACTCGCAATATATAAATGGTTGAGTAGGGCATTACTCTGTATGACTGACTTCAGCACAGGACGCGGAATCTCTATCCGCTGCCTGCCTATTCCATACCAGATATTTTTATGAGATCCTTGTTTTACTTCATCCATATTTCATCATGACATAAAGGTGAAACAAAAAACTTCGTCATCAGCGGATTGATTTCGTTCGTATCATTTCCGGCCTTCAAATCTAATTTAAATTTTTTCGTAACACAACAGGCGATTTTAAAACAACATAAGTAAGTACGCTTTTAATTTTCGCTGGCTTTGCTTCCGGCAAGAGCTTTTTGAATGGTAGTGACAAGGTCGTCGAGATCGAACGGTTTGGCTAAAAAATATTCGGCGCCGGCATTGGAAGCAAGTTTTGAAATTTCGCTGTTAGCCGAAAAATACACCACCGGAATGTTTTTAAGATCTTGCTCCTGCTTAAGCTCCTGAGTGGCGACAATACCCCCTTTCGGAGGGATCCAGTTATCCATGAAAATTACGCCTGGAGCGCATTCTCGTACTTTGCTTGTAACATCGCTGCAATTGGTGAACGTGCTGATCTTCCACCCATGCTCCTGCAAAACGTATTTACAAATAGATAAAATATCTTCATCATCATCAAAAATGGCAACATCTATATTTTCTTCGCTCATAGCTCTTTAAAAAAGTAAAGTTAACAATTAAAGCACAAATGGAAGGGACAACGCCTGCGCCGGATGGCAAAAAATCCTCAATTATCCTTTTTTACGGTCCCGAAAAATATAATTAGGAAGGCCACTTATTTAGTTGTAATTCCCCGATACGAACATCCAGCTATTTCCTTTGATATCGGTGACCTTGACGCAAGCTTTTACGCCCTCTTGTTTTGGAATGCTGGCAGCTGTGCTGATGAGCTGCTGGTTGCCCAGATCCGGCGCAAGCTTCCACCATTGATATTGGATTTTAGCCTTGTCCTCAGCCAGCTTGCCGTTGTACTTATAGCTCACGGCCAGCTTACCGGCTTTATCCACAAGCGTAATTTGACTTGCATAAGGAAGATCGGGCCTGGATCCGATTTTATATTTCTTTTTGATTGCCTGGAAATAGGCCTCGCGCTCTTTTTCAGTAAGGCCGCGTTCTATAAACATGGACGCCAGCCAGTTGAAATCGGTCGAGTTGGTTTCAATGCCCACGCCATAACCCAGGCGTCGACTCCAGCTGCGGTCTACACTAGCCGCCTCGCCATAATATTTTCCATTGAGCCATATCTTAGCCCTGCCCGCGCCTCCTCCTGCATCTTCAAAGCGAACATGCAAAAACGCCAGCTCAAAATAATGCAGCGGAACTTTCTGTTTGATATACGCATCTGAACGCATGGCCCTGATATCGCCCACAGCGCCAAAACCGAGGTAATAGTTGCCCCAGCCAGATATGATAGCTTCCCAATCGGTTCCAGGCATCTTTCGGAAAACGATGGTTTGCTCTTCGGGCAGCGGAAAAGGATTTTGATTGTCGCGCACCAGCAATTTGTAATTGGCATTGGGCTGATTGGTGAAAACAACTTCGCCATGCGCCAGATAGGGCTTCATCAACGTGGGCTTGGGCAATCCGACATAGGGCATATCTTTTCCTTTTACGGCTTTCAGAAAAGTAACCCGACCTTCGCTATCGGTTCCGGCTTTTTCCGCTGTGTAATAGGCATCGACATAATCCAGTACAGAGGAACCGGATGTATCGCTTTGATGGTGGCACGCCGCCTGCGTTGACAAAGTGATTAACAATAATAAAAACAAGGTAATAGACCTGCTCATGAATAATTTTTAGTAAGATCAAAATTGATGAAAAAAGCGATGCGGCCCAAGAAATTGGGCGCGGCATCTATACCCCATTTGTTAACAAACCTGCTTATTTTTATCGACGTCAATAAACGATTCGGTTTTTCTGAAGTCTAAGCCATCAAAAAATAAAAATTGCCATCTAAACGCTTTGCTATTTTGATCAAAAAAATAAAAAAATGGTTGCCGCTTCAGCCGCTGCTACTTTTCCTGTTGGCTACGCCCGCGTTTGTCGGCGCGCAGCAGCCCAATATCATTTTGATTGTCGCGGATGATCTTGGCTGGACAGACCTTTCCTGCTATGGCAGCGATTTTTACGAAACGCCGCATCTCGACCAGCTTGCCGCCAACGGATTGAAATTTAATCAGGCCTATGCGGCGTGCACGGTTTGTTCGCCGACCCGCGCTGCGCTTATGACCGGAAAATATCCCGCAAGAACGCATATCACTGATTGGATTAAAGGATACCAACGGCCGGATGCTCCGCTGTTGCCGCCCGATTGGACGATGCACCTGCCGCTTGAAGAAACTACGATTGCTGAGCTCTTAAAGTCAAAAGGGTACGCAACAGCATCCGTAGGAAAATGGCACCTGGGCCATGAAGAAAAATATTATCCCGAAAATCAGGGCTTTGATATTAATATTGCCGGTTATTTTAAAGGCTCACCAACCAGTTATTTTTCGCCTTACAAAAATCCCCGCCTTAAAGACGGAGACGACGGCGAACAACTTACCGACCGCCTGACGGATGAAGCTTTAGCATTTATCGCTGCTAATAAAGAAAAGCCATTTTTTGTGTATTTACCTTTTTATGCAGTTCATACGCCGCTGAACGCGAAACAGGAAGACCTGGATTATTTTCAAAAAAAGCAAAATCCAGAAAAGCATCACCAAAATCCCGTTTATGCAGGCCTGATCAAAAATATGGATCGAAATATCGGGAAGATGATGGCGCGTTTGGACAAACTTCAATTGACCGGGCAAACCATTGTGATTTTCACCAGTGACAACGGCGGTCTCATCGGCAATCGCCGGCAGCGCGATAAACAGGTCACTTCTAATTATCCGTTAAGAGAAGGCAAAGGAACAGCCTATGAGGGCGGGACGCGCGTTCCGGCTATTTTCTTTTGGAAAGACCATATTCAACCCGGCCAGGCCGAGGTGCCTATCATCAGTATGGATATCTTCCCCTCTATTGCATCGCTGGCTCATATCGATAAATCGAAATGGCCACAAAATGACGGGATGGACCTCACGCCCTTTTTATTAAAAAAGCGGGCGATCGAACCGAGAAATTTATATTGGCATTATCCGCACTATCACAGCCAGGGTGCTACGCCCTACAGCGCCATCAGGCAGGGCGACTTTAAGTTGATTTATTTTTATGAAACCGGGAAGAAAGAATTGTATCACTTGTCGCGCGACGTTGGCGAGCAAAACGATATCAGCGCTGATAACAAAGAAAAAACCGATCAGTTATTTGCTGCCTTGCAGCAATGGCTCAGGCAAACAAATGCGCAATTCCCGTTACCCAATCCTGCTTATCGACAGGAGCAACAAAAGCCGCAGCAGTAAAAGGGAATCGGCATAAATTGCAGCATCTTAAATTATATTATGAGTAAAACAAAAGCCATATTTTTTAAATTCGCCTTAGCCGCGACGTTGCTGCTAACCGCGCCTGCTTTATTCGCGCAACAAACAAAGCAGCCTAATATCATTTTTATTTTGGTGGATGACCTGGGCTATGGCGATCTAGGCGCTTTTTTCCAGAATCAGAGAAAACAAAACGGCGATAAAAGTGAGCCCTGGTTGCTGACGCCTCAATTAGATCAGATGGCGTATCAGGGTGCTATGTTAACAGAGCATTATTGTGCCGCGCCTGTTTGCGCACCTTCAAGGGCATCGCTGTTGACCGGCTTGAGCCAGGGCCATGCCAATGTTCGCGACAATCAATTTGACAAAGCGCTTGAAGACAATTATACGCTTGGGAATGTGATGCAATTATCGGGTTATAGTACGGCGGCTATCGGCAAGTGGGGTTTGCAGGGAAAGTCAAAAGCGCCCAATTGGCCGGCGCACCCGCTAAAGCGCGGCTTTGATTACTATTATGGATACATCGCTCATGGCGACGGGCATGAGCATTACCCCAAAGAAGGTTTGTATCGAAAGCCTAAAAAAGTTTGGGAAAATTATTCGGAAGTAAGCGATCAGTTAGATAAATGTTATACAGGAGACCTGTTTACAGCGGTAGCAAAAAAATACATTATTGACCATCAAAAAGGTAAGGAAAGCAAAAAGCCCTTTTTCATGTACCTCGCCTATGACACGCCCCATGCAGTTTTGGAGCTACCCACACAAAAATACCCGGAAGGTGGCGGTTTGAATGGCGGTTTGCAATGGTTGGGCAAAAGTGGCCACATGATCAATACGGCCTCCGGAGATATCGATTCTTATGTTTATCCTGAATATAAAAACGCGACTTACGATCACGACAAAAATCCGGCGACCGCCGAAATAGCATGGCCAGACACCTACAAACGCTATGCATCTGTAACGCATCGCATCGATGACCAGGTTGGTGATCTGCTGCAATTATTAAAAGACCTGAAGATCGATCAAAATACGCTGGTTGTTTTTTCTTCTGATAATGGCCCTTCGCAGGAATCTTATCTTCCTAAGGAATATGTTTCTTACGAAGCGGACTTCTTTAATAATTTTGGTCCGTTCGATGGCATCAAAAGAGATTGTTATGATGGCGGCCTTCGCACTGCTACGATTGCTCGTTGGCCCGGAACTATCCCTCCCGGCACCATTGTTACAAGCCCCAGCATTTCTTACGATTGGCTGCCAACCTTTGTAAACGCTGCAGGATCGGCCGCTCCCGTTAGATGTGACGGCGTGTCGCTGCTACCTGCTTTGACCGGCAAAGGTAAGCAGGAAAAAAGCCTGGTTTACGCAGAATATTTCTTTCCCGGGAAGTCACCCGATTATCCTGAGTTCGCCCCGGAGCATCGCGCTAAAAGAAGACAGCAAATGCAAATGATTCGCATGGGAGATACGGTAGCGGTTCGCTACGATATTCAATCCTTTCAGGATGACTTTGAAATATATCACATCAAAACGGATCCGCAACAAGCAAAAAATATCGCTGCCGCCAGTATTGCTTTGCAAGCTGCTTTGAAAGAACGGGTGTTGCAAATAAGGATGGCGGATAGCACTGCACCCAGGCCTTATGATCATCAGCTCATCCCGGCCGCCAGTCCGCGAATGAAACTACGCAAAGGAATGGCCGTGACCGGATATAAATGCCAAACGCCCTGGATCCCCCACACCGAGGGTCTGAAACCGGTTTATCGTGGGATGGCTGCGGCCTTTGATCTCAGCAAAGTTGGGCAGCCGCTTGCGAAATTTCATGGTTTTATCTATGTGGAAAAAGCTGGCGCTTACACGTTCAGTTTGGCTTCCGGCAATAAAAGCTTTTTTAAAGTGCACGACATTAAAGCGATTGATGCCGACTACGGCACACCTTCCTTATCAGAAAAAACGGTAACACTTCAATTGGCAAAAGGCTACCATCCCTTTGAGCTTTACAGCCTGGCGGCAAAAAGCGGCGCTGCAAAAGATATAAAACTGCAATGGAGTTTTAACGGTGGGGCTTTCTCGCCGGTAGCATCCCATGTTTATATCAACTAATTAAAAAAAAGACCTCAAAAATCACAATATGAATAAAATCTTTTCCCTTATTTTTTTACTAAGCATCAGCGTTGCTCACGCCCAGCAAAAGCCAAATATCGTTTATATAATGGCCGACGACATGGGTTGGAAAGATGCCGCCTTTATGGGTAGCGATTTTTATTTAACACCTCATCTCGACCAACTGGCCAAAGAAGGCATGGTGTTTACCAATGCCTACGCCGGCGCTGGAAATTGCGCGCCCAGCCGGGCCTGTCTTATATCGGGCCAATATACGCCGCGCCATGGTGTTTATGCGGTGTACAACACCAAACGCGGCCCGGTGGACCAAATGCGGCTTGAACCCATTCCCAATTCGAATGAATTGGCGCCTTCGGTTTACACCATAGCCGAGGCCCTGCATGACGGTGGTTACAAAACGGCTATTTTCGGAAAATGGCATTTGGGTAGCCGTGCTGGTACATTTCCGCGGGACCAGGGATTTGACGTGGATAGCTCTTTCAATCCTCCTTCAGAAAAATATTTTAGGGAGACTAACGACCCCAAAGGCATCTACCGCATCACCAACGGCGCTTGTGCGTTTATGGAGCAAAATAAAGATCGCCCCTTCTTCCTCTACGTCTCTCATCATGCAACCCATATGCCCATCCAGGTGCGGAAGGATATGCAGGATCTCTTTGATAACAGAGCAGGACAGTTGCAGAAAAACAAACGCTTTGCGGGTATGAATGCGCAAATGGATGACGGCATTGGCCAGCTTTTAAGAAAGATAAAAGAATTGGGTTTGGAAGATAACACGCTGGTGATTTTTACATCTGATAATGGCGGCCTTCCCCAATCGCCTCAGGATCCGCTGCGGGGATTTAAGGGTATGTATTACGAGGGCGGTATTAGGGTTCCCTTGATTGCAAAATGGCCCAAACATATCAAAGCTGGTACAAAGCAGGAAACGCCGATCATCAACGCAGATATGTTTCCTACTTTCATGGAAGTTTCCGGCACAAAGATTCCGAACACCAAAACGCTCGATGGTAAAAGCCTCCTACCTTTTTTTAATCAGCCTGACCTAAAAGGTGACCAGGCGATATTCTGGCATTTTCCGGGCTACCTCGACAACCCTAATCCCGGATCCCGCGATAATGTTTTCCGAAGCAGGCCTGTTTCCACCGTTCGAAAAGGAGATTGGAAACTGCTACTCTATCATGAAGAGTGGGTGCTCGACGGAGGATTAGCCAAAATCGAAAACAACAAAAGCGTGGAATTATATAATCTGAAGGATGATTTAAGCGAAACTAAAAACCTGGCATCCATCCATAAAGAAAAAAGAGATGAGCTTTTGAAAGAATTAATGAGTATTATGAAAAACACCGGTGCGAGCATGCCTGACACCAAAAACCCTCAATACAAATCGGCGGCCCCTTAGGCCCGCCACCTCAACCTTTAGCTATGCGAATCGTCCTTTTCTACATGGCGCTCTCTTTCCAGGCGGCAATGCTTTTTGCTCAAACAACGCAAACGATTGTTATAAAAGCCGACGAAAAAATACATGCGATCCGTCCGGATTTTTGGGGAACGAACCTACTTTATTGGATCGACGATGACGCTTCGTTGTCGGACGGTGGCTTGAGGCAAGGCATTAAGGATGCGGGTTTGCGCCTGCTGCGCTATCCCGGCGGCACAGTAGCAGATAATTTTCATTGGCGGAGCGGCACGCTTGATAATATTAACATGTTTCCATTTCAAAGCGGAGCGGCAGAAACGGATTTTGACGAATTCATAGCATTATGCCGGCAAAGCCGGGCAGAACCTATGTGTGTGCTTAACACCGAAAGCTGGGCGATAAAGAATGACGTGAAAGGTGGCGCTCATGAGGCTGCCGAATGGCTTCGTTATTGCAAGCGCCAGCACTACCAGGTTAAATATTGGGAGATTGGGAATGAAACGTATTGGCATCCCGTGTTGTCTGCATCGGAATATGCAGACCTCGTGAACATTTATGCCGATTCGCTTAAAAACGTCGATCCTGAAATCATACTCGGCGTAAACGGGCATTGGGATATAGATTTTGTAGGAACCAAAGAACGCATTCGCCCATCGTCACTGTCGGAGGTATTGGCGTTGCGCAGAAATATTAATAGCAGGGCCGATCATAAGCAATATGAGACATTTACAAAAAAGGAAACTACTTTACCCATCACCAGCGGCGCTCAAAAATGGTGGCCGACGGTTGCGGCGAAATGCGGCGATAAAATCGATATGATCATTGTTCATTGGTATTTTGCGCCCGCCCAGCTAGACCTAGTAGCTGAGAAGTTAAACCAACTTCAGCGCTTATGGAAGAATGCCCACCCGGCGAAGGATTATGTTTTTAACATGTCTGAATTCAATGTAACCACGAAAACGCCGCAGTCTTTTATGCACCTCACGGAAATGATGGGGCTCTTACTGAATACGGGTTTTGACCTGAGCGCCATTTGGCCCATGAGGATGGAATACAAAAAGCCGGTTTTATTTAATTATAAAGATCATCAGCCTTCCATCTTTAACCAGGTTTTTCGACGGCTTTCCAATCAATTAACAGGCCACCTCGTACCCGTTAGTTCAACCGGCCCGCTCCATGCTTACGCGGCACACAGCGAAGGCCAAACATCAGTAGTGCTTTCGGGCCGTAAAGTTAAGGAGGCTTTATCTGCCACATTACAATTGGAGGGGACTTCATCGGGTCGGCGCAAATGTTCCGTATGGCGTATCAGCGGCGATGAGTTTGATTATAAAATGAAGGAAGAACTTTTACCGGTTGTGGGCGGGCGTGTCACATTTTTGGTACACCCGTCGGAAGTAGTGATCGCTGTCTTTAACAAATCAACCGGATAACAAATTATATGTGTAAATATTATTTCACTTTGTCGTTGCTCTTAATGAGCGCTATGCTTCCCGCCCAGGAAAAGCCCAATATCTTATGGCTGGTTTGCGAAGATATGAGCCCCTATTTGGGTTGCTATGGAAATCAAACCGTCAAAACACCTAACATTGATGCGTTGGCCAGCAAAGGGATCCGGTTTACGCGCGCCCATTCCAACAGTACGCAGTGTTCTCCCTCCCGCGGAACGCTGATTTCAGGCGTATACGCGGTTAGCCTGGGAACTGATATCCATCGGGAGAAAAGGCCATTCCCAGCTACATTTTATTTCCCTAAATATCTGAGGGAAGCTGGCTATTACACCAGTAACAACAACAAACAGGACTACAATAATGTAAAAACGCCGGAAAACGTTTGGAACGAGTCGAGCCGAAAAGCGAGTTATCAAAACCGGGCGGACAAAAAGCAGCCTTTCTTTTCGGTCTTTAACTGTGGCATTACCCACATGTCGCGCGTCGCTACAAGAACTACAGAAGGCCGCGCTCCGCGCCAGGTGTCGCCGCAGGCGGTAAGTGTGCCAGCATATATTCCCGACCTCCCCGAGGTTCGCGACGATATCGCCTGGAACATGGATGCCGTGCAACTAATGGATCAATGGGTGGGCGCTCAATTGGCCGCTTTGCAAGCGAGCGGCGAAGCGGATAATACCATCATCTTCTTTTATTCCGATCATGGAGGCACCGTACCCCGGGGTAAAGCGTACGTGTATGAAACCGGTACTCAAATACCGCTGATTGTTTATTTTCCTCCCAAATGGAAGCACCTCGCCGGAACCGCCGTTCCATCGGTCAACAACCGTCTGGTATCCTTTATCGATTTTGCACCCACTGTATTTAACTTCGCCGGCATCCCTACCCCAGCATTTATGCGCGGCGCCCCGTTCTTGGGCAAGGATGCTGCGCGCCACGAGCCTGCCTATCTTTTCACCTTCCGCGCTAACCAAGGCGATAGCTTTTGCCCTTCCCGGGCGATCACCGACGGAAAATTTAAATTGATATGGAACTTCCAAAGCGCTTATCCTCACGGAACGAGGCAGGATTACCAATGGCAGATGCCGGCGCAACAGGCATGGGACCGGGCTTATATTGAGAAAAACATAAACGATCCGCTTCATAAAAAATTCTGGGAAACAGCCCCCACTTTCGAACTTTATAATATTCAGACAGATTCGCTTGAAACAATTGATCTGGCTGGCCAGCAACCCTACAATCGCATCTTAGCGACATTAAAAAAACAATTGAGCCTTACATTGCGACAGGAAAAAGACCTTGGTTTTATGCCGAGGGAATATCGTCGAAAGCTTCAGGCCGATGGCCCGCTTTATGAAGTCGTTAGAAAGCAAAACATCAATATCGACAAACAGATAGCAGCGGCGGAAATCGCATCGCTGAAAGACCTCGCGCAACTAAAAACACTCGAAACTTTTTTAATGGACGCCGATCCGGTTGTTCAATACTGGGGCGCGAGCGGCATTTGCGGACTCGCGAAAGCAGGAGCTATAAATAAAATCCCGGCAAAGGCGGCCGCGCTTGTCGAAAATGACGGCGTGATTGATGAAGTCAAAGGAATGTTGGCAGAAGCGATGGTCTATACGGATAACACAGAAAAGGGCCTGCAAATTTTATTGAAACAACTAGCATCAGGGAAGGGATTTGCCGGCGCGGCGCTTCAGAATGTCGGAGCAAAAGCGGCCCCGCTCACAGCCGATCTCCAAAAGCTATTAGCTGCATCTTCAAAAAACAAATATCGTTTTTATATCAGATCGATTTTAATTAATTGCGGCGCGTTGCCTTATAGCGCACTTTATGACGCATCAGAAAAAGTATCAGACTAATAAAATATTCACGAAATGAGCCATGCGCACTCAGCGAGTCCTCGTCAGATCAACTAAGTCGGTATCTGATCGGAAAGAATAACCGAAGATATTAATCATGCTCAGTTCTATTGAACCATAAAAAAATTTACGGATGAAAAAAATCCTTCTTTTTTCTTTATTACTAGCTGTAGGTTTTTTCACCTGGGCGCAGCCAAAGCCTCGTTCTTTTATTTATAAAAAGATAGATACGGTGACATTAAAAATGAAAATTTATTATCCGAATAACTATAAAAAGGATAAAATTTACCCGGCTATTGTTTTATTTTTTGGCGGCGGCTGGAATAGCGGCACGATCGATCAGTTTAAAAACCAGGCTATACATTTTGCCGCAAAGGGTATGATTGCCATTACTCCTGATTACAGGGTAAATAAAAGACAGCACACTTCGCCTTTTGAATCCGTGAAAGACGGAAGATCAGCCATCCGTTATGTAAGAGCTCATGCGCACGACCTGGGCGTCGACCCGAATCGCATTGTCGCGGGCGGCGGTTCGGCAGGCGGCCATGTAGCTGCGGCTACCGACCTTACAAATATCGACGAGGCCACAGATGATTTGAATATAAGCGCGCGCCCCAATGCGCTCATCTTATTTAACCCGGTGTTTAACAATGGGCCCGGCGAATATGGATATGACCGTATCGGAGAGCGGTATGCGGAAATATCTCCCTATCATAATATACTGAAAGGCGCTGCGCCAACCCTTGTTTTTCTTGGCACCAAAGATCATTTGATTTCAGTTCAGACAGCAAAAGATTACCAGGAGCGAATGCGAAGTGTTGGCAGCCGCTGCGACCTGTTTTTATATGAAGGCCAGGGCCATGGTTTTTTTAATTTCTCGAAAGGCAAGGAATATTACGAAGCAACGCTGCGACAGTCCGACCAGTTTCTAAAAGAATTGGGCTACATGAAATAAAAGTTGCGACAGTGTTTCGAGCTCAGCTCTTCATTCCATTAAAAAATATAGCTGCCGGATTGCAATTCATAAATCCTGAAGGGGCCTGCGGTTTTTAACTGCCGGACAGAAACTGATTCAGGGATCACGATTTTTTCATCGGTCGATAATTTTAACAGTGCGGAAGTATTGGCGGGCACCAAAATATCGAGGGATAATTTTCCTCGCTGATTTCTTTTCCAACCCATGCGCACGTCGCCGGAAGGCGCTTTAAAGCTCGCCCTGGCCCAACTTACATCAACAGTTCCTGGCGACGGTGGCTGTAGCAAAAACTGGCGGAAACCCGGCGTTGCAGGCCGGATGCCCACCAGCCCGTCAATCAGCCAGGCACCGGGAAAAAGATAAGAGCTGTGTAATAAAGAATGCCCGGGGAGATCTTTTTCCCACATCTCCCAGATGGTCGTTGCTCCGTTCGCTTTCATAAATCCCCAACCCGGATAATCTTTTTGAGAAACCATGGCGTAAATCAAATCACTCCTGTTCTCCTGGCGCAGCAGTTTGAAAAGCATGGCGCCGCCGGTGATGCCCGCGTGAATATGGCCTTTACGCTTAACCAATATTTCATCCTCAAGGGATGCCATCACTTTATCTCTTAAATAAAGCGGAACAATTTCAGATAGCAAAGCGATGGCGAGATTGCCCATGGATCGATCAGCATATGTGGCATCGGTTTCATTATAAAAGCGATGATGAATAGCTGTCGCTGACCGAAACGCCTGCGTCTCCCATCGGGCCGCATCAGCGCTTTTGCCCAAGACAGTAGCTATTTTAGCAGCCGTGCGGAGATTGAACACCCGGTAACAATTATTAAAAAACAGCGTTTCAGGTTTATCATTATTCATTCCTTCCGCTGTGGCACCCGGCCAAAGCCAATCGCCCAGAAAGTCCCATTGACCGCCAAATCTTTGCAGCAGGTCATTTTCCGTATGCGTGTCTAGAAACGAAAGCCAGTTCTTTACCAATTCATAATTTTCGGCTAAGACGCGCCGATCGCCATAGTGCTGATACAAAAACCAGGGCAGCGTTACTACAATACCGCCCCATGCCGGCCCGCCGCCGCCCCAATACGTGGGCGCGGTATGAGGCAAAACGCCGTTGTTAAAAATGCGGCCGCTGGTAAGCGCTTTACGCGCGTGTGCGCCATCATTCATATCGCCGACCATCGGTTCCGTTCCCTGCACATCGCGCCAGTCCTGCATCCATTTGGTATAAAACGCGCCAAGGCGATAATTATACATACCCGTCTCGCTCGTAGCATGTGCATCGCCGCCGTAGCCCATGCGCTCCCGCTGCGGGCAGTCGACCACATATCCACCTAAGGAAAGATTTTCAAAAGTCCACCGAATGCGGTCATGCATCCAATTGAGCAAAGGATCCGAGCATTCAAAGCTAGTCGCGTTTTCATAACCGGTGCGAATCATATAAGCGCTGATATCATTGAGTTGCGGTGGGCGGCTGACACCGCGGATCGTCAGCCACCTACCCGAGCTATAATTAAAACGGTTCTGAAAGATGCCGCTGCCGCTTTCGCCGATAATTAAAGCGTTTCTCATGTCAAAAGTCATATCCATATTTTCCCTTTCGGAAAATGACATATGGATCGTATCGCCTGGCCGGCCATATAATTTTAAGCGGGTCCAACCGACAAAGTTGACGCCAAAGTCAACCCGGTAACTTCCCTCGGCCTGCCGTTCTATTTTTTGAGGCAAGATTTGCTGCTGCCTGGTATTTGGTTCCACCATTTGGGCGGAAAGTTTCAATTCAGGATGGTATACGGTGGCGGGTGTCCATCCTTTTTCACTGGCTGGCCACTGGTTCCAGGAAGGATTGGCCTGTCGGTCATCCCACAATTCGCCGCCCATTTTTGCAAAGGCCCAAATACCTAAGAGTTTTCCTGGACTCGGACAGGTGCGCCAGGAATCGTCTGTAATCAATGTCTCAAAAGGAGTTTCGCTAATCAGCGGATACGTTCTTTCGTAAAAGGCTGCATGCGCCGAGACAATGGGAGTTTTTGGCCGTGCGGTATCCATAAAATAAGGCGCAAAAATGGACCATGAGGCGCCCAGCCAGAACGCGGCAACATTGTCGCCTTCCCGCAAAAATGGTGTGATATCATAGGCAACATAGCGAGCTCTTTTTGTGTGATCTGAAGTGGCGGGAGCCAATACCTGGTCCCCTACCCGCTTGCCATTCATATATAATTCGTGATAACCGACCGAAGCCACATATATGAAGGCGCGGCCCGGCTTCTTCCCAAGTTTGAAGCTTTTCTTGAACCAGGGATCCCAGATATTACAATCCTTGTTATTATTTACAAATTCCTGGCGGTCGCCAATCCATTTTCCGCGCCACTCCGACGCATGTAGCAAGCCGGTGGAAAATGTGGCGACGCGGCTCCAGGCGCTGATTCTGCCTTTTTGATCCTTGATTCTCACTTTCCAATAATAGGTTCTGTCGGAGGTCAATTGCCTTCCATTATAAGTGATTTGAGTGGTTTGATCGCTTGCGATCCATTTGGTTTTCCAGACATCGGGATCACCGTTTTCCAGTTGATGAGGTGAAGAGGCGAGCCAAACCTGATAAAATTGTTGCCGGTTGCCGCTCCCACCGGAATCCAGGTTGTGTAATCGCCAGCTGAGCCGCGGATCAGGCACGTCGATGCCGGTTGGATTATTGAGATATTCACAACGTAAATCGTTGACCAGCCAGCCGTTCCAGTAAGCTGGGCGGGTCGAAAAGCAAGCTATAGCCGCTCCCATACAAGCAACAAGGCAGAATATCGTCCGGACTCTTTTCCATATCGCGAAGAAAAAATACATAATCGTTAGTTTTCAAAAAATTGAATAATTACCGATATTATTATTTAATGTTACAGCTTTCCCTACATTATTTTGAAAAATTCAACAGTTTTTTTATTTTCGGATGTTGGACTTTTTAAATCAGGTCCGTAGCTCGAAAAATTACTATCGGTAGCCCTCTAAATTGAAAGCAAATTATTCATGATTTTAGTTGTTGATGATCAAACAGAAAATATTTACGCGCTAAAAAAGTTGCTTGAATCAAAAAATTTTGAGGTCGACACCGCATCGTCAGGGGAAGAAGCGCTTAAGAAAGTTTTGAAAGCCGATTACGCCCTGATTATCCTCGACGTGCAAATGCCTGGCATAGACGGTTTTGAGGTTGCCGAAACGCTATCGGGGTATAGCCGAACCAAAGAAGTTCCTATTATCTTTTTATCGGCCGTCAATACTGAGAAAAAGTTTATTGCAAAAGGCTATGCCTCCGGTGGAATCGACTATATCACCAAGCCCGTGGACCCCGATATACTGATGTTAAAGGTGAAAACCTTTCATCGTTTATACGAGCAGACCTTAGCTCTAAATGAAATTCAAGACAACTTAAAGTTGGAAATTGAGTCCAGAAAAAAGGCGCAGCAGGAACTGCATGAAAAGGTGGAACAACTTCACACAACGCTGGAAAGCCTGCCGCAGATAGCGTTCAGGGCCGACGAGTGGGGCCGCGTAAATTTCGTCAATAAAAAATGGTTTCAGTACTCTCCATGTCCGCATACTTTTCCGGAAGTACATCCCGATGATATGTCAATGGAAAAAGTATGGATGGATTGTATTAATCATCAGTGCCCCGAAGAAATGGAAATACGCATTAAGGAGCTAAAAACAGGACTTTTCCGGTTTCATCTACTTAGTATTATGCCAGTAAAAAGCAGTCAGGGCATAAAAAGCTGGGTGGGAACTTTTACCGATATTGATGAGCAAAAACAAGAAGAAAAGCGAAAAGATGAATTTTTGAGTATTGCCAGCCACGAGCTTAAAACACCGCTTACAAGCATTAAAGCCTATATTCAGCTGCTCGACCGGGTGCAACAAAAACAACCCGAAAGCCCCGCCTCTACTTATATCAGCCGGGCACACGATCAGGTTAATAAACTGGATAGCCTGATTGGAGATTTGCTTGATATTTCTAAAATAGAAAATGGCAAACTCAAAATGAATAAGGAGCCTTTTGACCTGGAGCATCTGATTTCTGGGATCATTGAAACAATTGGTCACACGAGCAACCAACCCAACCTGAAAATAGAACGGCAGGGAACTCCTTTTTCCCGTCCCATTATGGGCGATTCCATTCGAATTGAACAGGTATTGATCAATTTTTTCACCAATGCGATCAAATATTCGCCAGGCTCTGACCGTATTGTTTTACACACGGCTCAGGAAGATGATCATATTTATATAGGTGTTCAGGATTTTGGGATTGGTATTCCCGAACATAAAAAAGATCGTGTTTTTTCTAAATTTTATCGCGTCGAAGAATCGTCCGTCCGCTTTCAGGGTTTGGGAATCGGTTTGCATATCTGCGCTGAAATCATCAAGCAACACAACGGAAGCTACGGCGTTGAAAGCACCCTGGAAAAGGGAACCACCTTTTATTTTACACTGCCCATCAGTTAATCATTATGTCAAAAAAGTTAATTCGAAAATTACAAGTCGGTTTCGGCATCTCTCTGCTTATTCTGATCTTAAGTTCATCGGCGTCTTATATTAGTATCAGAAGCCAAATAAACAACCGGGCAGAAGTAATAAAAACCCAACAAAAGATCAAAGCTGGCAATCAGATCTTGATCGACCTGCAAAATGCAGAAACCGGCCTGCGGGGCTATTTATTGACCGGCCGTGCGAGTTTTTTAGAACCTTTTTATGAAAGCCTGGCATCGTTGCCGCAGTCTATTTCTGATTGTCGTCAGCTGGTAGCTAACAATAGGCAGCAGGTTCTTCGCGTAGATAGCATCGATAGAATTGCCAGCAAAGAAATCAGTGCTTTAAATGAACAGGTAGCTATAAAAAAATCGGGGGGGACCATTATAGTCGACCAGCTCGAGCAGGGTAAAACCTACATGGATCGCTGCCGCAGCATACTTGACGACCTTATTGATGATGAGTCGGCCCGTCTTGCCAGTAGCAGCGACAAAA
This sequence comes from Niabella insulisoli, assembly GCF_039652435.2. GTDB lineage: Bacteria > Bacteroidota > Bacteroidia > Chitinophagales > Chitinophagaceae > Niabella > Niabella insulamsoli. The sequence continues at coordinate 2,092,997 of NZ_CP190246.1, forward strand.
TGCATGATAACTCAACCGCGACGCTTTGGTTTATTTTGTTTGCTGCCGCTGTTTCTTTGTTCATAACCATCTATTTCTATTTGCAGATAAGAGATGAATTTAAAAAGCGTGAAAAAATGCAGCAGGCGCTGCGCGAAAAAGATGAACACACCAGCCGCCGTCTTAATATTATTCAACAGATCGCCCATGAAATATCAAAAGGCGATTACTCGGTGCGTGTATCGGATGAGCAGGAAGATGATTTGGGCAGTCTGGCCGCGTCGCTCAACCACATGGCATCGTCGCTGGAAGTCTCGTTCGACAATATTAATAACAACGAATGGCGGCAGGCGGGTCTGGCGCAGCTTAATGAAATTTTAATCGGCAATAAGACGGAAGAAGCTATTGCCAAAGATGCTTTAGAATATTTGGTAGGCTATGGTGGGTGTGTAAATGGCGCTTTTTACTTATTAGACAAAGGCAGCTTGCAGCTTCAGGGTGCTTACGCGCTTGAAGGTTACATGAGAAAGCAATATGCGCCAGGTGAAGGAATGATCGGTCAGGTTTTCAGAGACCGCGAAGTGAAAACCTTCAGCCCTATCGCTGAGGATGATTTTGTTGTAAGCTTTGCGGCAGGGCAATTAAAAGTAAAACATATCGCGGTAATACCCATGGTAATTAAAGGACAATGCATGGGTGTTATCGAACTGGGATCCAACGAGGCTTTTGGCACGCTCGAGTTGGACTTTTTAAATGAAGCAGCCCGTATCATTGCGCTGGAAGTGATCGCAGCGAAGGGCAGAAAACATATCCAGTCTTTATTGGAGGAAACGCAGGCGCAAACGGAGGAATTGCAAACGCAGCAGTCAGAATTAGAGAACCTGAACGCGGAGCTTGAAGCCCAGACCCAGAAGTTGCAGGCTTCCGAAGAAGAACTAAGGGTGCAGCAGGAAGAGTTGCTTCAATCTAACCAGGAATTGGAAGAGCGATCTAAATTGCTCGAGGAAAAAAACATTTTGATCGCACACCGCAATTCTGAAATACAGAAAAAGGCCGAAGAGCTTGCATTGAGCACGAAGTACAAATCAGAGTTTTTGGCCAACATGTCTCATGAGTTAAGAACGCCGCTCAACTCCATTTTGCTTTTGTCACGCCTGATGGTTGAGAACGGCGACGAAAATCTCACGGCTGATCAGGTGGAGTCAGCAAAAGTGATTCAAAGTTCAGGTTCAAGTCTTTTGAGCCTGATCGATGAGATTTTGGATTTGTCTAAAATCGAAGCTGGTAAGATGGAGCTGGAATATAAGCAAATCGATCTGACAGAATTGAAGAATGACCTCTATAGCTTATTTGCGCCTGTGGCGAAAGACAAAGGATTGGATTTCGGTATTGAGATCACATCTGAAGTGCCTGCTACTTTAAATACGGACAAGCTGCGGTTAGAGCAGATCTTAAGAAACCTGTTGTCGAACGCAATTAAATTTACACAGGAAGGATCAGTGCAACTGTCTGTTTCCCAACCTACCCATGACGCGGATTTCCTACATTTTATTGTTAAAGACACCGGGATTGGGATTAGCGAAGAAAACAGGAAAATTATTTTTGAAGCCTTCCAGCAAGCCGACGGTTCCACTCGCAGGAAGTTTGGAGGAACGGGTCTGGGATTGTCGATCAGCAGGGAATTAGCGCGTTTGCTGGGCGGCGAAATTACTGTCGAAAGCGAGATGGGGAGCGGAAGTCATTTTACGTTAGCCATACCCTTAAAAGAAGTACGCCATACTCACAAGGATCAGGAAGAACAAACGGCGGCGCCGGCATTTGATTTTGAAGCACCGCCCGATGGCATCGACGCTCCTAAACCTGCGCTACAGATTCCTGAAGACGTCCCAGACGATCGTAACAGTATACAGTCGGGAGATAAGGTCATCCTGATCGTTGAAGACGATACCAACTTCGCGAAGGCTTTACTGAAGTTCACGCACAAACAGCACTACAAAGGCGTCATTGTCGTTAGGGGCGATCTGGCAGTGCAGGCGGCAGAAAATTACCAGCCGCTAGCAATTTTGCTTGATATCCAATTGCCGGTAAAAAATGGCTGGGAGGTCATGGATGAATTAAAAGCAAACGCGAAAACACGTCATATTCCGGTGCACATCATGTCTTCCTTGAAAGTGAAGAAAGAAAGTTTATTGAAGGGCGCTATTGATTTTATTAATAAACCGATCGCGCTCGAGCAGATGGGCGGAATTTTTAAAAAAATCGAACACGCTTTAACCCGCAATCCAAAAAAAGTTTTAATTGTTGAGGAAAACCCCAAGCACGCGACAGCGCTTTCTTATTTCCTGAGCAACTTCAACATCACTTCTGAAATAAAAACCAATGTGGAGGAAAGCATTAATGCATTGGCTTCTGATCAGGTAAATTGCGTCATTCTTGATATGGGCGTGCCCGATAAAACCGGTTACGAGACACTGGAAGCTATCAAGCAAAAAAAGGGACTCGAAGATCTGCCGATTATTATTTTCACAGGTAAAAATTTATCCCATGCCGAAGAGATGAAGATTCGGCAATATGCGGACTCCATCGTCATTAAGACAGCTCATTCCTTTCAGCGGATCCTTGATGAAGTGGGCCTTTTTCTCCACCTCGTGGAAGAAAGCCATACCAATCAGGGTAGCAAGCCGGCCAGCAAATTAGGGGCGCTTAATGAAGTGCTGAAAGAAAAAACGGTTCTTATTGCGGACGACGATGTGAGAAATATTTTTTCGCTTACCAAAACGCTCGAGAACTATCAAATGAAAGTTATTTCGGCTATTGATGGAAAAGAAGCGCTACAGCAACTCAAAAACCATCCGGGTACAACAGTAATTCTCATGGACATGATGATGCCCGAGATGGATGGCTACGAAACAATCCAGCAAATCAGAAATATGCCTGCTTATAAAAAGTTGCCGATCATTGCCGTGACAGCTAAAGCGATGACTGGTGACAGGGAAAAATGTATCCAGGCAGGCGCGTCTGATTATATATCAAAGCCGGTAGACAAAGATCAGCTGTTATCCCTGTTGAGGGTATGGTTATACGAAAATTAAAGCAAACTGTACAATGAGTGAGAAGCAAAAGAAGATACTAATCATCGACGATGACAGCAGGAATATTTTCGCGCTGCAATTAACTTTAAAAGCCAGGAATTATGAGTTTAAGTCATGTCTCACCGCATCAGAGGGACTGGACGCACTGAAGCAGGATGGCGATATCGGGTTGGTGTTGCTCGACATGATGATGGCCGAAATGGATGGTTATGAAACGATAGAAATCATCCGTTCAACTGAAGCTTTTCGTCATGTTCCCGTTATTGCTGTAACGGCAAACGCTATGACCGGCGACAGGGAGAAATGCATGGAAGCGGGCGCCAATGGTTATATTTCTAAGCCCATCGATGTGGATCGATTATTGAACATGATTGAAAAATGGCTATAGATGATCGAACCCGATATTGTTAAAGACGAGGAGATGGAAATGTTGTTAACCGACATTGCCTGTCGCTACAGCTACGATTTTACACAATATAGCAGAGCTTCTTTAAAGCGAAGGTTAAACAGGATTTGCGTCATTGATAAGTTCACGAGTTTCGCTGAGCTGCGTCACCGGCTTGTAAGCGACGCGTCCTATCTTCCCAGATTTATAGAAGAGATCACCGTGAATGTGACTGAAATGTTTCGGGATCCGCATTTCTTCAAAACTTTACGGGAACAGATTTTTCCAAAGTTGGGGACACACCCGTTTATTAGAATTTGGGTGGCGGGTTGTGCTACGGGCGAAGAAGCTTTTTCACTGGCCATTCTTTTAAAAGAAGCAAACCTCTATCGTAAATCGCTTATCTACGCGACAGACATTAATCCGGGTGTGCTTGAAAAAGCTTCCCGCGGCATTTTTTCTGCCGCCGCTATTAAGCAGTACGAGGAAAATTATCTGCTTTCGGGAGGAAAAAGCGAATTTTCTTCGTATTATGTGTCTCGCTACGACCTGGTAAAATTTAACGAAGATCTGAGCGAGAAAATGATTTTTTCTACCCATAATCTGGTTTCGGATGCGTCGTTTAACGAGTTTCAACTGATTCTTTGTCGAAACGTGTTGATTTATTTTGACAGGAATTTACAAAACAAAGTATTCAGGTTGTTCGATGAAAGTTTACAGCCATTTGGTTACCTGGCCCTTGGCGCAAAAGAGACCCTTCGGTTTTCGTCGATCGAACATCGTTATAAAAGATGTTTCGACGAAAAGATCTGGAAGAAATTACATCATTAAAGCAGCATGTCGATGGAACAAAAGACAGGCATTTTTTTGATCGGTGGTTCTGCCGGCAGTATTAGTGTTTTGCTTGAAATATTGCCGCAGCTTAGGAATGATCTGTCTTTTCCGGTAGTTGTTGTGTTGCATAGAAAAGCCTATCATGAAAGCGCGATGGATACTTTACTTGGCTTTTACAGCAAGATTCCGGTTTATGAAGCCCACGATAAAATGTTGCTCAAAAACGGCCGCATCTATCTTGCACCGGCTGACTATCATCTGCTTTTTGAAACCAAACAACAGATTTCTCTTGATGTTTCGGAGAAAGTAAACTACTCCAGGCCTTCGATTGATGTAACTTTTCAATCGGCCGCAAAAAAATTTCAGCAGGAAACTACAGCGCTCTTACTCTCGGGCGCCAATCAAGACGGGACGGATGGTTTGCAATTTATCTCCAACTGTGGTGGCCGCGTATTGGTGCAGGATCCAGACACCGCTGAGTTCGATTTTATGCCGAAACAAACATTGCTTAGCCTTAACGTGAATAAAATATTGAAGCCAGGAGAAATGGCTTCCTTTATCAATCATTTAAACTGATTATGGAATTAACTCATCCGGCCAGGCCACTGCTTCGCCGGTTGCCTTCCAGGTAGGCATCTGGGCCCCTCTTGCTTTTAGCTCACGCGTCCATATTTGGGCGAGCTCTTTTAATTGCTTTGGATTTGATTTGGCAAGATCGTTACGCTCTCCCAGGTCTTTTTCTAAATTATAAAGTTCTAGTTTTTTATCCTTCATCAAATATATAATCTTCCATGCGCCAAGCCGCATGCCACTCGACCATGCATAGCCTTCATCCGCCAAGAAGGTCCAACGGTTAGGATAATGAAACAAAAGTGGTCTTTTGTTATCAATTATCGAAGGGTTTTTTAATACAGGCAAATAGCTTTTGCCATCAGTTGCTTGCTGGCTGGTTACGCCAGCTATTTCAAGTACGGTAGGCAAAAAATCTTCTGCGCTGACATAACTGTTCGTTTTGGTTCCGGGTTTTACCAAAGCCGGCCATTTTACCATCATTGGAATGCGGACACCGCCTTCGTAGGGAGAACCTTTTCCAGCCCGCAACGGCAGATTGTGCGTGTTTCTCTTTCCACCCCGGGCAACATTTGAAAGGCCACCATTATCCGACATAAAAATAACAACCGTATTTTTCTCAACGCCCTTCTTCTTTAAATAGTCCATCAGGTCGCCCAGACTTTTATCCATTCCTTCAACCAAAGAAGCATAAGCGGCTTCAATCGAGTCGAGCCCTTTGTTGAGATATTTACCGAAATAGCGGGGATCAGCTTGTATGGGCGTATGCACGGCGTAGTGCCCCAAATAAAGGAAAAAAGGTATTTTGTTTTTTATAGGAAAATCCAGCGCACCCGTTGCTTTTTCTGTTAAGGCATCTGTCAGAAAAACGTCTTTGCCATAAAAAGCCTGCAAATCGGGTACGGCGTTATAAGTCGTTTTACCCGGCATGTTGCCATAGTTTTGCTGGCCATAATAGCTTTGCGGATGTCCTAGAGAAGATCCTGCAATGTTCACCACAAAGCCCATGTTTCTGGGATCGCTTCCATTTGTTCCAAGGCTGCCCCAATGCGCTTTTCCTACGTGAATGGTAAAATAGCCGGCGTCTTTAAGTAATTGCGGTAGTGGTTTGCGATATAAAAAAGTATGGGGCTCCTCAATCGTACTCAACCCGTTAATGTTCCAGGCTGGCGCTGCGAGCACTTCATCTTTATAATCAGTGGCGCGATCGGGCGTGATAGAAGTCCAGTTGGTGATATGCGTTCTAACAGAACTCAATCCGCTGATGAGCGTCGTACGCGTCGGCGTGCAAACCGAGTTTACATAAGCCTGGTGAAAAAGCAAGCCTTCCTTGGCCATCCTTTCCATATTGGGCGTATGAAATTTTCTGTTAAGTGGCATGATCGAATCACCAAATGGCTGCGAGGTATCCATCCACCCCATGTCATCCACCAGGAATAATACGACGTTGGGTTTTGGGAGGGTTGTCTTTTGTTGAGCAACACCAGCAACTGAGCAGAACAGGGAAATGACAAGTATGGGGATGAACCTTTTCATTGTTGAATTTATTATCGTTATGGAAGGGAAAGTAGCACAATATTCCGATAAATTTTTATGCAATCGTTTGCTCAGATGAAGGCTTGGAACTGCGAAAGCCTTAGTATATTTGGGTTTCAACGAATCGAAAGAAAGTAAATAAACATGTTGAAGGCAAAAAAAGGAATGGATGTTCTTTTAAAAAAAGAAAGGGTGTTGGCGGCCTTGCTCCTATTTATAACGGGCTTTGCAAAAGCACAAGATGATCTTGACCTATCAAGGATGATCGGGAAAATAGATTCGACGAATGTTTTTATTTCCGAAAATTATTACACCTGGGGCGCAAGCGTTGTAGCAGGCGACGACGGTAAATACCATATGTTCTATTCGCGCTGGCCCCATGGACGCCGGCTTGAAAAGGACGATTCTTTAAACTATATTTTCGACGGCTTCGCCGGATGGAACAAATATTCGGAAATAGCTTACGCTGTTGCGGAAAAGATGGATGGCCCCTATCGGCATGTCAAAACAATTTTAAAAGGAACAGGCGATCCCCAGAAATGGAACCGGTTCACCTACCATAACCCACTGATCCGAAAATTCAATGGTAGCTATTATTTGTATTTTATCAGTAACGCCTTCGATAGCGCTTACACGCTCAATCGTGCTACCACTAAGGAAAATTTGCAATGGCTGAAGTATAATTGCTCGCAGCAAATCGGCGTGATTAAAGCAGCGTCTATTGCTGACCTGGTAAACGGAAATTTTGCCGCGCCAAAGGTTATCATGTCGCCCGACAACAAAAACACTTTTGAAGTGGCCACTAATCCGGCAGTGACGGAGGGCCCCGACGGTCAATTTTACATGATGTACAAATCGAGAAGGCCGAATGTAGGGCATATGACTTTTTGGATTGCGACGGCGCCGACACCGGAAGGTCCTTTCGTTACGAGGGGCAGCGTTTTAAACAAGGCTGAAACCGCGAGCGAAGATCCGAGCATGTGGTACGATAAAAAGAGAAAGCGTTTTTATGCGGTTGCGAAATATTATTCAAACGAACTTGTGCTCGCGCCTCAATTTGGTGCAATGATCCTGCTTACTTCTGAAAATGGTTTTGATTGGAAGCCCGCTCAACATACGCTGGTCACACTAAAAGAAATCCGGTTTAAGAACGGAATAAAAACCAGTTTGCATAACCTCGAAAGGCCTTTTGTAGTAACCGCGCCGAACGGGAAGCCTTTAGCTTTGTTTGCGGCTGCTGCTGTCAACAATCCGCGCGATACCAACCCGGATGCGGTTGACAAAAAACATAACACCTTCAACGTGCACATTCCTTTGTTCCACAAATAGGACTCCCACTAAAGTCTAATATTTAAAAACTTTGCCGTTAACCATCACCTCCTGTGTCGACTCATCGAAAGTGGCTTTGTTGCCTGTATGAGCGGCAGCCGTAGTCATAATATTGGCGATGCTGTGACTATAGCCTGCTTCCACCGGTGCATTGGGCTGCTTCCTGCTTCTGACGCATTCCATCCAGTTTCTTACATGGTTGGAGGTGAGCACATCGCCCCCAGTGTTAGCAGCAGCAACGGCTTTTTCTTTATTAGGTAAATCAATATCCGGTAACAGGTTAGCCTGCATGCCCATTGCTGCGGCCATCTTCTGCGTAAGCCCGCCTTTTGAGGATATCTTATTGGTAATCAGGTTCAGTTCTCCCCCATTTGAATAATAGATTTCTGAAGGCCGCTCCTCGCCGTTGTGCATGCGCGATGCAAACGTAACCTGAAAGCCTTTAGAAGGATCATCCAGCGGGCCGTAATCAAACGCTGCAAGAATCGTATCCCAATTTCTTCTGCCATCCTTCCACTGGTAAATGCCGCCATTCGCTACCACGCTGCGCGGATGTTTCAAACCGGTAAACCAATGCACCGTATCAATTTGATGGCTCATCCATTGACCTGGCAGGCCCGATGAATAAGGCCAGAACAAACGATATTCAAGATAAAGGCGCGGATCAAATGGCTCAAAAGGGCGGTTCATAATAAAGCGCTTCCAGTCAGTGTCCTCTTCTTTCAAAACCTTTAAAAGATCAGGACGGCGCCAACGCCCTGGTTGGTTTACGTTCCATGTGAGTTCGACCATTGTAATAGGCCCGAATTTACCAGATCTGATAAAATCATTTGCAGCATGATAATTAGCGCCGCTTCGGCGTTGCGATCCAATTTGCACAATTTTGCCGGATGCTTTCACGGCTTTTAAGGCCGCGCGATTATCCTCCATCGACTCGGCAAATGGCTTTTCAACATAGGCGTCGCATCCGGCCTTAACAGCTTCGATGGTGTGTAGCGCATGTTGAAAATCAGCCGTGCTTATAAAAACAGCGTCGACAATTTGCTTACCATACATTTCTTCGTTATTTCGAAACGCATTGACAGGCCGGTCCATTTTTGCCTTCCACATCGCAGCACCTTCCTCGCGGCGTTGTTTCCAGATATCAGAAACGGCAACGATTTCAAAATTCATTTCTTTACAATGATTCAGAAAGCAAGGCATATGCGAAGCGCGGTGGCGATCGGAAAAGCCTACAACGCCAACACGAACCCGGTCGTTTGCGCCGATAATCCGTTTGTAACTTTTGGCGCTAAAGCCTTGGCCTGACAACAATAATCCGGCACCGGCGATCGAGCCTTGCCTTATAAATGCGCGACGAGAATGTTTCATGTGGCGTGTTTGAGGTAATAAATACAATCACTACAGCAATCGTTGTATTTAAAAATCCAAGATAATCAAAATATCTTAGTATAAACAGCTTTTTGTACCCGGGCCAACAGTATTAAAATATGTTAAAATAGACGTTTGAATAAAAAGATGGCATCAATTTGGCATATAATTAAGCACTATTAAATAACCTTAAATATTATCACCATGAGTAAGTTTAACGACAAAGTAAAAGGAAACTGGAATATCGTAAAAGGCAGCCTGAAGCAAAAATGGGCCGATCTCACCGACGACGATTTACTTTATGAAGAAGGTAAAGAAGAAGAGGTTGTTGGACGTATTCAGAAACGTACCGGAGAAACGAAAGACAATATCAATAAATTTTTTGATGACCTCAAATTCGATTAATAACTTGATAGATCTTTTCCTAAAAAGGCCGCAATTTAGCGGCCTTTTTTATAGGGATAATTTGCACTGTTCGCTTAGAGCGCTATTGCGAAGTGAACCATCCACCTATTTTCTGCTTTTACAATACCACGGGCGAGGGATTGCGACAACGGGGTTTGATAGTTGGCGCCAACTGCACACTTGCCAAAAGCAGTTTCAAGGCCTAAAGTTCCCATAACCAAATTGCCGCCGGATGTAATAACTTTAATATTATCGTCCCGGTCTGTTTGCGAATGCTCATACTGAATGCCGGCGTTGGGGGCGATCATTATCATATGCTTTGTCCTGAACTTGTAGTATAGTTGCGCATTCATACTCGCCTTATCACCGTATTGATAGTCGAACTGATTTGCTGTATTCAATTTATAATTGCCGTTGATGTTGAGGCCGGCGTCCTGCAACCGGATATCATACATCGCATTAAGGTTGAAATCATAGCTTCCTGTTCCCAGCTGGAAAAGATTGGCAGTCGGCGCTTCTGCCTGCCGGCTTGTCGGATCGTATTTGCCTGTCGCCAGTTTGACGCCACCACCCAACCAAAGGCTTTGCACCATCAATCTCGAGCTTTCTTTTCCGGATACCGTTTTCCGTGTATTTAAGACTTGATAGAATCCAAATACGCTAATATCGCCAAGGCCACTTTTATAGGCGCGGCCGCCATCGTTTGTTTTCTGGTTAAAGCTATAGGGTACCGTCGTCATAACCCGTACTTTATCGGAAAGATTCCAACCGCCCCAGGCTTCTACAATGTTGTACTGTTCGGCCGTTGTTAGTGGGGTCTTAGCCCCTCCTACCCCGACATGCGAAATAACCCTGTTAAATCGATATCGCAGGCCGACGATATGTTTATGAAATTCAGGGAGAATACCAATATAGTTGTTGCCGGCGCCGCATCCGCAAATATCACAACTCACCGCTGCGATCGGCCAACCGAAAATGAATAATATCAGATAAAGTTTTTTCATGAGTTTGTTATTAATAATGTGTCCGGCTTTCCTGCCGATTATTTTTTATTAGCGCAATGTGTTGAAAATTTTCATGTCTCGCTATTGTTCGGCAAGAGCCGGGTTGTTAACAAAATTCTGGTCGTTTAACGTGTTGAGAAAAGCCAGTATTTTCTCCTTTTCGGCTGCATTGAGCGACAGACCATTTCGCAAAAGTGGGTCGGAATCAACGCTTCCCTTTATTTCACTATAATGATCAATCACGGCATCGAGCCGAATAAACCGGCCATCGTGCATATAAGGAGCGCTGTACGCTAAATTCCGGAGGCTCGGCACCTTGAACTTATATTTATCAGACTCATTCAATGTGACCTCATATCGCCCCTGATCATTATTTGCGCCCGCTCCGATGCCATTATCCCTAAAACTATTGTCTGTGAACAAAGGTTCTTTATGACAACCGCCACAGTGCTGCTGAACAAGCCTGTAGCCCGCTTCTTCCTGCGCTGTGAAAGCTGCATTGCCTAAATGCTGCACGACGCTATCATACTTGGTTTCAGCGCTGATGCACATGATCATAAACTGTGAAAGGGCTTTTGTAAAATTGGCGGTTGTAATCTGGTCGCTGCCAAACGCCTTTTTGAACAGCGCCGGATAAGCGCTGTGATTTTGAAGCTTGGCAATAACATTGGATACCGATTCGTCCATTTCTTCGTGCGCCGTAATAGGAACGATCGGCTGCAAATCGAGATCAAAAACGCCACCGTCCCACATATACAACGGCGTCCATGCCAGATTCATAATCGGCGGACTGTTGCGTCTTCCCAGCCGGTCATCTATACCATGACTTACATCGTGGCCGTGTTGTGTGAAAGCTGCACTTTGGATGTGGCAGCTGCCGCAGCTGATAGTGTTATTGCGAGACAGGCGGGGCTCATAGAATAATTTTCGTCCGAGCTCGAAACCGTCTTTTGTGACCTCGTTATTCGCAATTTTATAAACCGGATCGGGAAAGTGCGCTGGTTTGGTAAACCCTAAAAAGGGTACGTCTATAGCAAAGTCATCCCTGCTACACGCGGCAACGGCCGCTGCGAGGATAAGAATAATCGCTACCTGCTTTTTTCTCATCACGTTTAATTTTCAGTATGATCGTGGGTAAACATCGCAGCAAAGTTGTTGGCTACGGTAGTACTATATGCGCTAAACATCACCTGCGGGTTGGAAGCGATGCTAATTTGAGTAGCGCCATTAAACAATTTCGAGATGTCTGTAAAAAGATGAATATTCGCCTTTCTGTTTTTACGAACCTGTGCGATGCCCCGATTGGTAAGGTCCATAGTAATGATGTGAATGTTATTTAATGTGGGAGCCGAATAGCCGCCAAAGCCGCCGATGTGATACCGATAGCTATGCTGTCCTGTTGGATCAACCGGCGCTTGCGGACTGCTTCCTTCCATTTTGAAGAAAATATAACCGCTGTTCCAACCCCAGTACATGCCACCATCGTGGCCGCCGGCCGGGTCTAATACCCCCGTTCTTTTGCTGATATCCATGGTGCTGCGCAGGCTATCGACGCCCAGTGTGAAGGTGATTTTTGAATAATCCCCTTCGGGTACATTCACCCGGGCAAAGCGCGAATCAGCTTCGGCTTCGTTAATTAAAAAATAACTACTATCCTGTGGCACTACATATGGGGCGCCATCCGCCTTATAGACTATAATATTGCTGATAAAGTATTTAAGTGTGCTTATATTATAGGTTTCTCCAGCAGCGTTTTTATAATTGCCGGTGTTAAGAACGAGGTTTTGTCCGCCGACGATATTATCAAATTCTACTGACAAAGGCGCCAGATTGTTGGGGTCGAACGGCGGCGCTCCTATCTCTTTTTTACATGAAGAAAGCGTTATAACAATGAGTAATAAGTAGGATATATGTTTTATCATTTTAAAAGTTTTAATTAGTTCCACCGAGAGCGGTTATATCACCGCGCTCTCGGTTGTGACATAAGAATTAGGAGTGGAAACGTATAGCACGGCCCGTACGCTGACCGTTTGATCCTGAGCATGCATTATCCCGCTCGTTCTACTCAACCGCAGGCCGGATACACAAATGACACTAATTTTCTGCCAGTTTCAATTGGATTTGTAAAGCCGCGAAACAGCGCGGCACGGCCTGGCCTCCTCGGTCACCGGTGCTACCAGCAGGCGATTCATAATAGAACCTGAGCGTTCAGGATAATTATTAAAGAATATGTGAGAATGGAAGAGATGGAGGATGAAAAAACGATCGCGGCATTTTTATTTCACGGAGATCCTCCAAAGCATGAAAGTCTTGCGATCGCTTGGCTAGCCACACATCTATAGTTGCAAAAAAGTGCCGAGAAGATAACACTTGGGCCAATTTTACTTCCGCTTTTTTTTCAGCGTTTTCCTGGTTTTTCTTTTCTTCTTCCTGGATTTTTTTTGCCAGCTGACATTTACCGTTACATTTTAATTTTGGTCTGGCTTTGTTGATACAGTTTTTTTCATAGCGCGCCCTGTTTATTTCATAATCAACATACAGCCACATGCTACCAAAGGATTGAATAGCGAACGACAACGTTAATAATATGACCACGAAATGCTTCACGCAAATTTTTCGCGAAGTTAATAACTATCAATGTTTCGACACGCATTTGATCGAAATTAAAAATAAAAAAGCGGGTCGTTAAAAACCCGCTCCATTTATTGCAACATTTGACTAAATCATTATATGCGCCCGCGCCTGCCGGGCGGCGGCCACCATGTTTTCCAATGCGGCTTTTGTCTCCGGCCATTTCCGGGTTTTAAGCCCACAATCGGGGTTTACCCATAGGTGTTCCGCCGGAAGCAATGCGGCTGCTTTTTCTAAAAGATCGGCCATCTCTTTGGCTGAAGGTACGCGGGGCGAATGAATATCATACACGCCTGGCCCAATCTCGTTGGGGTATTTGAAATGCGCGAAAGCCTGTAACAACTCCATTTGTGACCGCGACGTTTCAATCGTAATCACATCTGCGTCCATAGCCGCAATATGTTCTATTATATCGTTGAATTCGCTATAACACATATGGGTATGGATTTGTGTTTCATTTGCAACTCCGCCGGCCGTTATACGAAAGGCTTCTACCGCCCATTGGAGATAGTCCGCTCTCTTGGCCTTGCGCAATGGCAGGCCTTCCCGGATAGCAGCTTCGTCAATTTGTATGATGCTGATGCCAGCTTTTTCAAGCGCCAACACCTCATCGCGAATAGCCAACGCAATCTGATTGGTGGTGAGGCTCCTTTCCTGATCATCCCTTACGAAAGACCATTGTAATATAGTGACAGGGCCGGTAAGCATCCCTTTCATCCATTTGTCCGTTTGGCTAGCAGCGAACTGGCTCCAGCGCACCGTCATGTCATTGGTACGACTAATATCTCCGTAAATCACCGGAGGCTTAACACAGCGGCTGCCGTAGCTTTGCACCCACCCGTTTTTAGTAAATAAAAAGCCTGCTAATTGCTCTCCGAAATATTCCACCATGTCGTTGCGTTCAAATTCGCCGTGCACCAGCACATCGAGGCCTACCGCTTCCTGCCAACGAATGATTTCTATAGTAGCGTTTTGTATGGCCTTATCGTACGCCTCCGGCGATAGCTCGCCTTTTTTCAGTTTAGCGCGCAATTGCCTGATATCATCAGTTTGAGGAAAAGAGCCGATGGTTGTTGTGGGAAAGGCCGGTAAATTGAGACGTTTTTTTTGAATTTTTTGACGGGTTTTAAAATCTGCTTTTCGTTCAACGTCCGCAACATTTAGCGCTGCGAGACGGTCTTGCACTTTTTTGCTATGTACTTTATTGGAAGTCCGTCGGCTTTTAATGGCTTCACCATTCGGGTTTAAAAGGCTTGTATCACCTGAAGCTATTTTTTTCAGTGTTACCACCTCATCCAATTTTTGTTTGGCAAAGGCCATCCAGTTCCTGATCTCGGGATCAATCCCCGTTTCTGCGTCGAGGTCAATCGGTGTATGTAAAAGCGAGCAGGAAGGCGCTATAATCAGTCGTTCTGCACCTAATTTTTCTAAGGCTTTGCTGATAAAAGACAATGAATTTTCAAAATCATTTTTCCAAATATTTCTACCATCCACAACGCCCAATGACAATATCAAATTTTGAGGGATTTCAGCCAGTACATCTTCCAATTGCCCCGGCGCTCTTACTAAATCGATATGAAGCGCTGCAACCGGCAGGTTCAAAGCAAGCAATGTATTATCCAGCAAACCCTCAAAATAGGTGGCTACCATCAGTTTTAGACCATAGACTTCTTTTTTTAAATATTGATATGCGTGAGTGAATGTCGCTTTTTCTTTTTCTGATAAATCTAAGGCAAGGAAAGGTTCATCCAGTTGCACCCAGTTAGCGCCTAATTGTTGAAGGCGTTGAAGTATCTGAACATAAACCGGCAGCAGCTTTTTTATCAGGTCAGTCCGATCAAACCCTTCTTCCTTTTCTTTCCCCAGCAGCAGGTAGCTTACCGGGCCGATCAGCACAGGTTTCGCCTTATCCCCCACGACCGCCTTTGCAGCCACGAATTCACCAAAAACCTTTTCGGAAAAAAGTTTGAATTCCTGATCGGCCGTGAACTCCGGAACGATATAATGATAATTTGTGTCAAACCATTTGGTCATTTCCATTGCGGTTACGTCAAGCCCGTTCTTTTGATAACCCCTGGCCATTGCAAAATAAAGATCGGTTTCATTGTTGCTCTTCACTTCTGTGAGTACAGCGCTGTAACGTTTAGGAATGGCGCCTAGCATGAGGCTCATATCCAGCGTTTGATCATAGAAGCTAAAATCGTTGCAGGGGATTAAATCAAGCCCGGCCTGCAGCTGCGTTTGCCAGTTTTCCTGCCTGATTTTAAATGCTGTTTTCTGAAGATCGCTCAGATCGATGTTGCCTGCCCAATACTGTTCGCAAGCTTTCTTCAATTGTCTTTGACCACCAATACGCGGGTAGCCGAGGTTTTGCGTTTGCATTAAAATTCGTTTTAAATTAGAAGAATACTTTTATAGGACAGCTTTGCGAAATACAGACTGGTGGCACTTTGCAGGATAAACCTGACAAGAGGGGTCCAACGCAGACCTTTACTTTAATACGCGAAAGCAAGTCTCCCAATAAAGGCAGGTCTCCTGGCTTGTAGTATTCCGGTTGCCCTTCCCATCCGGTTTTTCGAACAGTGAGCACTGATCAACCGAAACCTTTTTAACTACTTACAGTTGCGCGACAGCCCGTGACTTAAACACGGTTCCCTTTTCATACTGATTTCCATCAGTCACCTTCTTGGTTTCCATAAAAGCAGCACAGAATATTTCTAAATGCTAAGCAAATTTAGTTTAACAATACATATCATCTATAAATAGACGAAATTTTAGTGGTTTAGTCTATCATTAAAAATTTATAAAGAATATAATTCTTTTTATATTTCTTTTCCAGGGGTGAGAAAGGGCTTTGTAAGTTTCAGTTCATTTATCGATCAGAATATTAGTTTTGCCCCTTTTTATTTTTGTCAATTTTAAAATTGAAGATGAGTTCGGGTCCTGCTGCGCCGGCGATAGGGTTATAATCCACAATTATCTCATTATGCCCGTTATTAATTTGAAAGGCTTTCGAAGGCCTTGCTGTCTCTAGAAGTTCCTTTGAAGCAGTGTAGTGTTTTAATACCTGGTCATCGTCAAAGACGACCAGCTCCCCAGGCTTCAGCTCAAAAGGAATACGCAATTCCCTGGCTCCTGACCTTAAATAAATGCCCGCCACATTGTGTGTGGCATTCGGCGATACGCGTATCGCGAATTTCAAGGGCTGTGTTGGCCCCGACGAATAAAAATCAAAAACAGAATGCGTGGGCTGGCCCGGTTCGCGTGCATAATTTTGATGCCGGTAGTCGAGGGAAATGACTGTCGCGCCTGTGCTTTCCAGAATATGCTCTGGCAGCGTGTTTCGCTCGTGTTCGTTTTGAAGCTTACCTTGTTCGGGCTCCCAACTTTCGATGAGTTGGATGCGCGGATGTTCAAGCGTACCTTCCAGGCTGTACAAATTATATACATTGCGAAGCAGCTCTTTTTGCTTATTGCTTAAAGAACCTTTTAATCTCACCGCTTCCCAATCTTTTATGGCTTTAAGAATTTGCTCACCTTCAGGATTTTTTTTAATAATCTGCGGAGATATATAAAAATCAACGCCCGTCTCATAACCCGCACAAAGGCCCATGATCCATTGTATATCTTTAAGCGTTGTACTGTCCCTGATACTAAATTGCCCCATTTTTCGCGGCAACAAATCGTCCTTTAGTGCGGCCTGTACGCGCAAGCGATGGTCGAGCTGTGACTCTCTAAAACTTTTCGACCACCAGGGTTCGCCCCAACTCTCATTAGAAAGATAATGCCAGGCGTAGTGCATTACATCGCTTGAATTGGCCACAATATTTTTGTCCTTAAGATGTTTAAAAAAAACGTCAATAAAACGTTCGCCGCCATAGCGGTTATGGCCGGTCGCTACGCCACCTTCCACCCCATCAAAACTGATGCGTTTGAGTTGCGCCTCGTTAAAAAATGCCGCAAGATGCTGCGCCACTTCGTCCTGCAAATTTATATCAGCAAAAAATACCTTATACGAATGGGACACCAGCCGCGCCACTTGCGAACCCTTGCTATGCGCTGTAGCTACGGTTTGGAAAGCCCCTCTTTTACAGCCCGTAAGCCGAATAGCATCGCCTACCAAATTAGCTTCTGAATATTCGATAATCTCCTTTCCGATCTTAACAGCAAAAAGTTCTCTATTGCGGTTTACATTATAGACTTTTTCCGTTTTTATTTCCGCATCTTTAGCATAAGCCTGCAAAAACCCCTTTTTTAAAAAGATGGTGTCATCCTCAATAGATAAAGATTTAGAAAGATCAGTTGGCGCCGCCAGTTGAAGTTGTTCGCTGGGAACCGGAGTGACCAACGGATCGTTGGTAGTTATAAAATTGCTGAGCGTGTGCGCGCCAAGGTTCATATTTCTTTGGCGCGCTTTTTCACTGCACAGCGCAACGGAAGCCGCCCCTTCAGGAAATTTTTCTTTATCCAACAAATAGGTGCCCCAGGTTTTAAAAATGTTGGGATGGTACACATTGGTTATTCCGGCGCGCTGCGCAATATCCAAACATGCGTCAATATTATGTATATCGTAAGACATAATAAATTTTGAGGAAGTAGCATAAGAAGAGGTTTTAATCCATTCGTTATTATGCTTGAGATGAGGCAAGCCTTCTTCTATTTCGATGATACTGATTAACGGAAGCAGCCCGGATCTTTCGGCACAAAAAATCGCAAACTTTGATCCGGTAAGCAGGGCATCATCATCTTTCACAGGAACCGCCACTGTCCTTTCCTGGAAAAAGTTGTCATCGAGGCGCTGCTTGGCTCTATTTCGTGTAAAACCCTGGAGCACACTCCCGTAAGCAGTGCGCTGAGCAGCATTTCCAAATCTTTCGCGATGATTAATTTCAAATCCTCCCGAACTTTTAACATTCAATCCCATGAACCCGACCGCCGCCTGGTCGTCATAAACTACGCCTGCTGATTGGCCCACGTGTTCCTTAAATCGTGTGTGAATTTTTCCCCAGTTAATCAATTCAATATTTTTCTCACCGACTACACGAACAGCTTCTGCCGTCAGATAACCTTTTTTCACCTTGATCAACACTTCAACAATATCTTTACCGAAGTTAATTTTTAGCGCATAAGAATTTCCCACCTTTTTCGTAATTACTTTATCAGGATAGCGCTCATCATCCTCTCCAAATCGCTTTATCGACATCAGGTATGACGCAACATCAGCACTTAAAAAATTATCACTTTTGCCGCCCATTTTTCTGCCTAAAAACTTCATCACACCCTTGTCGCTCAAACGAAGCAGATAACTTCCGAAAGAAATATCAGCCGAGGTTTGCGCCAAAGAATTGATGGCAGAAAATAGGACCAGGATCAGAAGTGGCGTTCTTAAAAAAGTCATAGTTATTGTTATATTATGTCGAAACTATTGAGGGGGTTCGATTTTTTTGATAAATGGTAAAAGTCTCGAAAGTATCGTCTGCTTGATTGTAAAATATGGATTATAATTAAAATTTCATGGATTATGCTACGGTGCCTTTCGACCATGCGGACCGGCTCGCTTTTGACGGCAGCGGTTTTGAAACCTTATGTTGTAACGCTTATTTTTGCAGGCAAAGTGATGGCATGCGATTATTAGGGAAGACATTTGGAATTGGAGAAAAGACCGTGCGGGGCAGATTTAAATTACCCGCAGTGCCTTTCCGTTTACTGTCCGCGCTATTGCTGCTTCTCATCTTTTTTGGAAGCGCCACTTCACATGGCCAGTATTTAAAAAATCCACTACGCGATATATATGTAGACGAAGGCGTGTTTCCCACTGCAATAAAAGGTTCCACTCCTGCTGAAGACTTATTTCGATCGGGTTACAAAGCGCTATTGATTGATAAATCATCCACTTTATCACAAACCGATCTGACATTTATTAAAAACTATCTTCAATCAAATTCGCAACAAATTGTCGGTTTTATTTTTGTAGACAATACGCCGCTCTTTAAAACCTTTCATCAATTTTTCGCCGATTTGATCGTTCCCCTCGAACCGGCTAAGGGTGTGCCAGCTTTAAAAGAAACTTTGGCACAAAAGAAGCAAATATTATCATTTAACACACAGACGGATAACCCGGATAATTTTAGTTTCATCAATTATGTAACAATCGGAGCGCAATTCCCCTATAACGCCCGGCAGCTGTTCCCCGCGCGCGCTGACGGCTGGTTTACGATACTGAATGATAGTATAGTGCGTACTTTTGATCAACATAGCGATTCACTCCTCAACCACACAAGGCTCCGGCAGTTCTTTACAACCACAGGAAAATATCCCAATTTTATTTTGACACCCCATCCGGCTGAAATTGACAGTTTTGCCAGGCAACTGCCGCCAACTGTAAAAGTCGTCGCGGTAGATGAAAATAACCTGCCGATGACTGAAGTGCGCTGGCGCGGCTCGGAAGGTTTAACCAGTTTCGGTATCGCCCATCTTAGTTCGCCCCAGATAAAGTATAATCCAAGAACCAAGCGGTATTCCGGCATACTCAATGCTATTCCCGTAAAAGAAGGGTATGCATTCATCCCCGAACTGTTTACATTTAATATTAACAGCTACAAGTATTTCAAAAACTTCAAATCAAAAAAATTATCCTTAAACAACCGTTTACTCTTTCGCCTCCCTTTTAACAACAAGCAGCTTCCGCAGGAAGTGGAGCAACTCGACGCGAATTTTAGCACCAAACAGGATAATGCAGGCAGCCATGCCTATTTCAACGGCAGCAATAACAGTATTTTTTTCAAGGTGCTGAAAAATCCTGATAGCCTAAGTGAGTTCACCGTTTCCTTTTGGTTGCAACCAGAGCAGGTTCAGGGCAACCACGCAGTATTGTCGTCCACCAGCAATTTTGTGGTAAAAATCAGGCAGAAAAAATTATGCCTCACGATCCCTCAAGTCAAGGATGTTATCAGCACAAAAACGACCATACTACCCGGCCAGTGGCAACATATCGCTGTTGTATTTTCTAATAGCGAATGGATTCGGTTTTATAAAAATGGAAAGCTTACCGAAACAATGTTTATAGCAAACTTTCCGTTAAAAGCGATCGACCAGTTTGCGGTGGGAAACGACCAATGGGAAGAGCTTTACCAGGGCGGCGTGAAGAAAATGGCCTTTTGGAACCGAACGTTAAGCCATGATGAAATAAACCAGGTTTACAATGGAATGTTGGAAGCCGGTGAAAAACGCTTTCCCTGGTACGGCTGGGCGATGGCCATCGCGGGCCTTTTGTTCCTGGGTATTTTTTTTCTGAGGAGAAACAGACAAAAATCCCCGGTTTCCGCACCCGCTTCCCTACCGGAATTTAAAAGTCAAGAAGTTGATGTAACATGTAGCGTATACTGCTTTGGTAATTTTTCGCTCTACGATCGGGAAGGGCACGAACTTTTCCAGCATCTTTCGTTAAAGAAAAAAGTGTTCCTTTTTGTTTTATTATATCATACAATTAAAAATAAAAATATCAGTCCCACAGTACTTTCAGAAATCATGTGGCCGGGCCATAATCCTCAAAGCGCTAAAAATATTCGCAGCACCTATCTGAAAAATATTCGCGACGTGATACCCGAAAACTTAGTTGACATTCGCTACAGCGCCAAAACCTGGTCGGTGCACCTTGGCAACGATGTTTTCCTGGATCTCAAAAATTGTTTCCAATTACAGAAAGCTATACAAGATCAGCGACGAGCTTCAGGACCGATCGACGAGGAACGGGTCAAAGCCTATCTTCAAATTGTTTCAAAAGGGCCTGTTCTGAAAAATTTGCCGTCGGAAATACTCGATGTATACAAAAGCGCTATTGGCCTGGAAGTGATTGAAACGTTGGAATTCATCATTTCGAACGAAGCATCGACAATCCACGAAACATTAAAAACGGAGGCTGCCGTCGCCATTCATTTATTTGATGCCCTGCACGAAGGCGCACTTGCTTTCAGAATTTTTGTCAGTTCTTCACGAAATAAAACCAAAGCGGCATCAATTTTAGACGCGTTTTCCCGCGAGTGGAAACTTACCTACGGAGAGGCTTATCAACCGTCGCCAGAAATCCGTCAATTGCTTTCTCTCAATCCCTGACAAGGGAATACTGTAAAAAAAAGACGTATATTTTTATTTTTTTCTAAAAAATACCCGTCTTATTACTCCCTTTTTTACTCCACTGCCCTTTATGTTTGCTGCTATACGTTATTTTTCGATTAAGTTTTTATCCAAGACTATTGATATATGAAAAAATCTATTAAAAAGGGATGGCTTGTATTAACTGCTTGTTTTACATTTCTTGGTTCAGTCGACGCACAGCGAACGGTGACGGGTACTGTTTCTGATGAAGCCGGAACAGCAATCCGCGGTGCTTCTGTCATGGTGTCAGGCAGCAACCAGGGAACTTCTACCAACGCCGACGGCCATTATTCCATCCAGGTGTTCAATCCGACGGATTCGATCGTCTTCAGTTTTGTCGGAAAAAGAACAAAATCTTATGTGGCGCTTCAGCATCGCGTAATCAATGTAACATTAATTGCCGATGCTGAAAATCTCGATGATGTTGTTGTCGTGGGTTACGGGACGGTTCGAAAATCGGACCTCACAGGATCTGTCGCAAGAGTGAAAACAGACCTGACGGAACAGCGATTTGTCAACACACCGGAGGAATTGCTGCAAGGCGCTACGCCAGGTGTGCAAATTACCCGGATGGGAGGCGCTCCCGGTTCCGATGTAAATGTCACCATCCGCGGGGGCAATTCCTTGAACGGTTCGAACCAACCGCTGTTTATTGTCGACGGACTGGAAATGAACGGTTCTTCTTCCTATTTCAGCAGCGACGAGCCCTCGGGTTCAACACCGGCGCCCAGCCCGCTGTCCATGATTAACCCAAATGACATTGAATCGATTGATGTGCTGAAAGATGCTTCTGCTACGGCTATATATGGTGCACGGGGCGCCAACGGCGTCATTATCATTACCACTAAAAAAGGAAAAAAAGGAAAGGCCATCATCCAGGCGGATTATGGCGCTACTTTCGCTTCATTAGCCAAAAAAATTGATGTGATCAATTCGAAGCAATGGGTTCTTTTGTACGATGAGGCTTCGTTAAATGGCGGCAAAGAACCCACCTACGGCGACCCATCGGATCCGGCCAGCTATGATAAATACACAAAAAACGTCAATTGGCAGGATTTAATGTATAGAAATGCTAAAGGTCGCGATCTCAACCTGTCGATCAGAGGCGGAACGGAGGCCATTAAATATGCCTTTGCTGCAAATTATAATTTAACGGAGGGCTTGATCATCAATTCGGATCAGGAGCGAATTTCGCTGCGATCCAACTTTGATGTAAAAGCGACAGACTTTCTTACAATTGGCCTTGACGGGTTTTACAGCAATACCATGTCAAATATTGTCCCCTATTCTAACAATGGTTATAATGGATTTTTCTCGCCGATTATGATGGGCGTTCAATACCGCGCTTTCGATAATGCATGGAATGAAGATTTCGACATCAATCCCGACGATTTCGTGGACGACGGCAGCGCGCCCTACAACCCCGTGGCGCAAATCAGGAACACACAGGATGAGCAACGCCTCAACTTTGCCCAGTCTAATTTGTATACAGAACTGCGCTTCACCGACTGGCTGAAATTTAGATCCACCTTTGGATTTAACTACGGCGATGGCTTAAGAAACTCTTTTTGGGGTCGCGGCACACAGCAGGGCGACATTCAAAACAATATTATATCGCGCGTGCAAACCAGTAACCTCGACTATATCAATGAAAATACATTAAACATTGAAAAGACTTTTGCAGGCAAACACCGCTTAACAGCCGTGGTGGGGCAATCCAGCCATAAATGGATTAGAAAAACTTTTGCTACCAAGGCCTCCGGATTTGATATCACAGCCTTGGGATACGAAAGCTTTGATGGTGCAACGATTGTTGAAGTGCCACGTTCTACCCACACCGAGTGGGGGTTAGCGTCTTTCTACGGCCGCATTAATTACGCATATAACGACAAATACCTGCTTACGGTAACCGGCCGTTATGACGGGTCTTCAAGGTTTGCGCCCGGTAATAAGTGGTCTTTTTTTCCTTCAGCAGCCTTTGCCTGGAAACTTAAAAATGAAGCTTTCCTGGAAAATGCGCAGGCGCTTTCGGATCTCAAACTTCGCCTCAGTTACGGAAGCAGTGGCAGCCAGGCCATTGGCGTGTTAAGTACGATTGCGACCTTGTTGCGCGGTTACCGGTATCCTGTCAGCGATGAATTTTTGCCAGGTGTAAGTTCTTCCTCGTATTTGTTTAACAAAAATCTCAAATGGGAAACCACCTATCAGGCCAATGCCGGGATAGACGTTGGTTTTTTTAAAGGGCGTTTAAATCTTACAGCCGATTATTATCAGAAAAACACAAGAGATCTTTTATTAGACAAAGATTTTCCTATTTCAGGAGGATTTACTTCTACGACTGTTAATGCCGGCGAAGTGCGTAATCGTGGTTGGGAACTGGCCTTGAATGGCGATATCATTCGAAATAAAGATTTTAAATGGAACCTGGGAACTTCCTTCTCGCAAAACCGCTCGAAAATTCTCGATCTCGATGGTGCAGCTTATATGTATGGAACCAGCATCGCAAATATCCAGGGTGGTTATCCTAATATTTCATATGTCAATCAAACGGTGGGTTTGTTCTATGGATACCAGACGGCGGGCATTTACCAGCATGCCGACCAAACCGTCGGCGCGCCAACCAAATCGGGCGTTGCCCCGCAGGCAGGCGATATTATATTCGTGGATCAGCTTACCCCGACTACGCAGCAGGATGGATCTGTTGTATGGGAAAAAGACGGCGTGATCAATGAAAGCGACAAAGTGATAATCGGAAATCCGGAACCGGATCTCATTTACGGCATCACTTCGAACCTGCAATTTAAGGGTGTTAACATCAGCATGGTGTTTAACGGTATTATGGGTAACGACCTGCTGAACCTGAATAACCTGGTTTGGGAAGGAATGAATCTTTGGGATGGAAGGTACAGTCAGACGCTTCGCGCCTTTGAAGGAAGATGGACGAGCGACAACACAAATGCGCTCTACCCTCGCTCTACGCTGGGCACGGTTTCTCAAGACTATCTCGATCGCTATGTGGAGCCGGGAGATTTCTTCCGCATGCAAAATCTGTCCGTTTCTTATACCTTGAACCCAAAAAAGCTTAAGGTATTGAGGTCTGTTCGACCCTTTGCTTCGGTTTCCAATCTGTTTATTTTAAGTAAATACTCGGGCTATGATCCTGAGATACGGGGTAGAAACACAGCGCTTTCTCCCGGCATCGACCTGGGCGCTTATCCCATGCCGCGTACATTCAAATTAGGTGTTACCATCATTTTAAACTAGCTATATGTTAAAGAAGATTTTTATATTCATACTTGTTTTCTCCTCATTGTCCTGCAAAAAAATATTAGAAGAAAAGGCCTTCTCTTCGCTTACCGTCTCGTCTTTCTTTAATAACTACAAGGAAGCCAACCAGGCAGTGATAGGCGTATATTCTCAATTGCCCACTCCCAGCTACTACAAAAGGAACTTCACAAACGTGATCGGCTTTTTAAGTGATGATGCCTATAATCCGGGCGCCGCTTTTACCGCTTTTGATGATGGCACGCTCGAGCCTACCAATAATCTGGTAGACGGGCTTTGGAACTCCATATTCAGTTTGAACGGGAAAGCCATTTTCACAATCAGCGCGCTGGAGAACGCAGAAGTGCTGGAAGCAGCTGACAAACAATTAATGTTAGCGCGGGTTCGTTTTGTAAGGGCGTTAAATTTATACAACGCGGTGCGGCTATGGGGCGACATTCCATTGGTTAAGGAATACAGCGTACAAGAGGAAAATTTATACCCTGCGCGAACACCCAAATCAGAAGTATACGCCTTTATCGAAGAAGATCTGAAGTATGCGATGGATATCTTGCCTGCAGACGAAGACGAATACGGATTTCCTACCAAGGGAGCCGCGATGAGCCTGTTAGCAAAAATATACTTGTCGCAGGAAAAGTGGGCTGAGGCTAACACAACGCTCGATCAGGTGATTGGTATGAACAAATACGCGCTGCTTGATAATTATATGGACGTGTTTGATGTAAAAAATGAGAACAATGCTGAAGACATATTTTCCATTCAGTTCAAAAAAGACCAGCAGGAGGCGGCAGAAAACTCGGCCGGCAGTTTACTTCCCTTTTGGTTTTTGCCTGCTTTTAATGGTTTAGGATTGGCGGGCAACCCCGATCATCCCAAAGGACAGATGCGTGTGGAACATGCCACCTACGACAGATACACCACGGGCGATTACACTACTGATGAAAGGAATGAAATATTTATAACGAGTTATCCCAACAGCAATAACGGCAATGTGGTAAGAAGATATCCGGAAAACAAAGCGGCCGCTGCGCAGGGCCCTGCCTGCATTAAATACCAGGATCCGACCAACGACCAGGACAGGAATTACGACAATAATCTTTATATACTTCGCTATGCCGACGTGCTGTTAATGAAAGCCGAGGCAGAGAATGAAGTGAAAGGGCCGAATTCCACAGCTTACAACGCTTTCAATCTGGTTCGTCAACGGTCCAATGCTAAACCGCTCGCAACTGGTTTGTCAAAAGATGCTTTTCGTGATGCAGTTTCGATGGAGCGCGGTTTGGAATTTTACGGCGAGTTTCAAAGCTGGTTTGATCAGACACGCATGAAACGGAGCGGCGACTCCTATTATAAATATTATAAAACGAAAGTGCAGTCCGAAGGTAAATTCACCCACCCTTCTGAAGCCAGGTGGGCCGTGTATTATCCAAAGCTGGAATTAATGCCCATCCCTTCGTCAGAACTTGCCATCAACCCCAATATAACTGTTGCCAATCAAAACCCAGGCTACTAAACCTAAGTAACAAAATCGAATGAACCGGAGCAGATATATATATATTGTATTATTACTGAGTTTACTTACATCCTGCGCTTCCTCACAACGGATGAAAGGCAGTGTGGATCTTGGACAATGGATCCAGCCGGTACCCCGGCATGCAGTACTCGAGCATGAAGATTATTGGGTTTGGGGCGCGTCGATGACGCAAACGGATGACGGCGTTTGCCATTTGTTTTACAGCCGATGGCCCAAGTCGGGGCCCTTTAGCGACTGGTTGTACCATTCAGAAATTGCCTATGCTACTTCAAAAAATCCCGGAGGCCCTTACACTTTTAAGAAAGTCATTTTAAAAGATGGCCAGTCGGGCAAATGGGGCCATGGTATGGCGCACAATCCGCATATCAGGAAATTTGGAGATAAATATTTTCTCTATTTTATTTCAACGGAGAATGTCGACGCTAGCATGGCCAATGATCGCCAGCGCCGCACATTTGCGCAAAGAATAGGTGTTGCCGTCGCTGATGCGCCTGATCAGGAATGGCGCGTTGTAGATACGCCCATCGTCGGTATCCAGGCGGGAAAAGCCGCCCATGGCTATGTTACCAATCCATCCGTTTGCCAACGCCCGGATGGAAGTTTCCTGATGATTTTTAAAAGCAGGCCGGCTAATTGGGCGACGTTTAAAAAGTTCACATCCATTCAATGTGTGGCCACAGCGCCCTCCCCCGCCGGGCCTTTCACCATTGCTGAAAAGCCAATACTGGCTGATGCAACTGCAGAAGATCCTTTTTTGTTTTTTTGGAGAAACGCCTACTATGCAATTCTGGATGATCAATATGGAGATTACTCGGGCGAACACGGATTGGTTTTATTCCGGTCAGACGACGGTTTCAACTGGAAACCTTCAGCAAACGCGCGGGTTGCCGGCCTCAACTTGAAATGGCAGGATACCGGAACCACTCAACTAAAACATCTTGAAAGGCCGCAACTCTGGATGAATAAGAAGAACGAACCAGCGATTCTTTTTTGTGCCGCCATGACGGAAGACGAAAAAGGCGTTCAGCGCAGTTTCAACGTTCATATCCCGTTAAAAAATATCGACAAACGTGCAAAATAGATTGCTGTTCTTTCTAATATTGTCCTTTTGCATGAGCCAGGCTTGTGCCCAGCCTCCGTTGCCTTATAATATTTACAACGATTACCAGCTTCCTGACTGGTTTGTAAAACAGCGCGTCTCCATCCATTCACGCGTGAACGCGGTGTATTACAAAAATCCAGATCACGCGGTTTACGGGCATTGGGCAGAAAAAGTAATTGCGCCGCTGGGTGGGTCGGTTTTTGTCAGGCATATTAAAAGCGATGAAGGCCCGGTTAATTGGAAAAGCGCCTGGGGAGTGCATACGCGGCTTGCCGACAAACGAAATATCATTGCAGAAGCCGTTCAGGAAGCGCATCAGCATAACACCCGCATTATTGGCTACTACAATCATTTTACCGACCGGTACATGCAAATAAACCATCCTGAATTTGTTTGTAAGGATGTTGCTGGAAAGCCGGTCTTGCATAACCGTGGTACGGTTATATGCATCAACTCACCCTACGGCGATTCGGTTGCGGTCAGGCTTGCAGAGTTTGCAAAAATGGGTGGCGACGGTATTTATTTTGATGAAATCCACATGCCGCGCCAGGGTTGCTGGTGCCGCTACTGTCAACAGAAATTTAAAAAACAAACCGGGTTGAAAGCGCCATCGAAAATTGACGCTTCAGCATTATATAGGAAATACCAGGATTTCAATAACAGCAATGTGGTTGAAGTTTTTGCCAAATGGCGGGCGATACTAAGCGCTATTAACCCCCAACTCGTGATGATTGTGGGAAGCAATACATTGCCCAAACTTACTGACCGGCATCTGAATACTGATCTTTTCCGTGTGGCGCAGGTGCACAAAACCGAATGGGATCTCGGATTAAAAGGTATCAGAAAAATGCCCGAAGGCGTATTGCTAAAACCCAATGAAGCCGTTTGGCGCGGCCTTTCTTATAATTTTTCGCGAGATATCACCGGCGGAAGGCCAGCCCACTATTGGATCAAAGGCATGAGTTTTGTACCGCCAGACCATATCAATGCAGCCACGGCCGGAATCATTTCCTTCGGAAACATCGCTAATCTCGATATGCTGGAAACCGCTGCCCCTGATTGGGATTTTGATGCGGCCATGAAGACAGGCGCTCCACTCGGGCCGGCCTTTTTTCAAGCCAAGCCAATGCGATGGTTGCTTATTCATTATAACGAAAAAGCCTTAGCCGCTCATCCGTGCACAGCGCAAGATGGATGGACATATTGCCTTGGCCCGCTCTATGGCGCCTATAATGCGGCGCAACAAATGAAAGTGCCTGTAGGCTTTATCACAGATTCGCAAATGGAAGAAGGGCTTTTTCAGGGAGCGCAACTATTGTTTTTACCCAACAGCGAATACCTTTCTGACCAAAGCAGAAAACAATTAAAAAAGTTTAGCGATGCGGGCGGCGTGATTATAAAACAGGAATCCGGTTGGGATTGGCTTTCCGGTGACATAGCTTTTATTAAAGCTACCAAAGCGCTGCAAAAGAAACTACGCAGTTTATCAGGCGATAATAGGATACAGGCATCGCGGGGTTCTACTTTTTTTCATGTCAACTATTTTGAAAAAATGGAAAAAGATCAGCTTACTTATCTCGCGGCTTTTTCCAATAATCTGAATTGGATCGTAAGCGAAACTACGCAGGCTGAAGCTACGGAAGGCTTAGCGAAGAGCAGAAGGCCGCCACCCGTTTCGGGCATCGTGCTCCAACTCAAAAGGCCCGGAGTGCCATTGGCCGTTAGAAATGTTCAAACGAAGGAAAATATTCCCTATAAAAAAATATCCGGATCTATACATATTGACGTTCCCACGTTTAGGGACGCCCTTTTTATTGAAATTGTTTATCGCAACCCGCAATAGTTAACAAAAAATATGAAAATTTATATCGCAATGCTGTGCAGCATTATGAGCCTCTCTGTTGTTGCTCAGCTGCCGGCCACATTGGAGGAAGAAGTAAGTCAACCCTTTAGCTATTTTAAAACTTCGATCGATCAATTGGGTTTTAAAGATTGCCCAGAAGCCATGGCAGTAACTGATGGCGGCACTTTTTCTAATGCTCACCTGGCAGTGAAGTTCTTAGCAGGCGATTCGCTAAAACCCGCCACCAGCCGCGTTGTATTGCCTGAAAAAGGATACTTACCTATCATTGGTTACAAGCTTCAGCGTAACGATTGTGTATACGAATTAAAAGCATTTTCGGCGCCGGAAGATTTTAAACCTTACCATAATTTAATCACCTACGTTCAGTGGACGATTTCTAATCCAGGCAGAAAGGCACGCCGGGCGCAATTGGGATTTGATATTATTCCTTTTTATCCCAATGCTTTTAAAAACTATTATCGGCATAACATGTACTGTACGCCATGGTACCTGTCACAATTCATGGACGAAAATATCTATCGCCAAAACCTATCGCAAATAGATTATAAAAATGGAGGTATTTATCAGGGTAACCACCTCATTGTGCAGACAGCAGATATGGCGGACTTTAAAGCCATGAAGGCGGATTCGTTGCGCTGGAAAGCTGTAATAGATCTTGCACCGGGGGCTTCAAAAACATTACTCCTAAAAATTCCGTTCGTGCCTGTAAATGACGGCCATCCAACCGTTAAACTTCTGACCAGCCCAAGCAATTTTGGTGCGTTGAAAAAATCGATAGCTAATTATTGGGACAAGGAACTCAACAAAATCGATGCCTTTTCTTTTCCGGAAAAGAAAATAATGGATATGTATAAAAGTTCTTTTATCAACATGCTTATTGCAAGAGATATCATGGAAGATAAAAAGAGCGTTATTCAACGTTGCAACGAATTTCAGTACGATTATTTTTACGTGCGCGATAACGCTTATTTTGCCAGAGTTTACGATATGCTGGGGCTTCATGAAGACGCCAGAGAAATATTGCTTCCTTATTTTATTAAAGACGCAGAGGGGAATGACCTTCAGTTTCAGCAGCGCACGGGCATTTATAAAAAGCTTTGCTTCGACTATTGGGGACAGGTATTATGGGCTTTCGGATCGCATTACAGGCAAACAAAAGACAGGGATTTACTGGAACGGGCCTATAAGCTAATTCCCAATCACATGCAGGATTTTGAATCAATGATTGCTTTAGATTCCAGGGGGCTTTGGCCCCGCACCTGGCCCTACGACAACGAACACATCGATGGGCATTATACAGGACATAATTTTTGGGTAATTCTCGGATTGAGAAATGCCATCTACATGGCCTCAGAAATGAAAGATCAAAAGAACCTAAAAAAATGGCAGGGCTATTACGATCAGTTTAAAAAGAATTTTGAGCGTGAACTCGAACAGATCGTTACAAAAACTGATGGGTATATTCCTCCGGGAATGGATGATCCGGAACTGGGTTTTGATTGGGCCAATGCATCGGCAGGGCTGTATCCCTTCGAGGCCATTGATAAAAATAATCCGGCCGTAAAAAAGACACTCGACATGGTTAGGAATTATAACTACCAGGAAGGCATCAGCACTTACAGCGGTTGCAACGCATATGTGGCGAGAAAGAAAGCGCTTAACAATGAAACCCTGCCTGAAAGAGGGCTTCACCATTATGAAACATTTTATGTTGCAAATGGCAATCTTGTTGTTGGAGCGCAACAAAAATGTATCGAAGATTTATATAGTGTAATGGTGCATACCAGCAGCACGCACGCCGGCTTCGAATGGCGGCCCACGCCCTGGGGAAACCGGGATTTTGGAATCAACAGGGCGCCCCACGGCTGGCTGGCGGCCCGGTATATAGAGTTTTTGAGAAATATGGTCGTTCGCGAAGAAGGAAATGACCTGCACCTGCTTTCAGCGATTTCTCCGGAGTGGGCCAAGCGGGGCGATAACATCTCTATCAAATCTGCTGCAACTTATTTTGGAACCGTCAATATGGATATCCATTTTGTCAAAGACCGAATGTTCATAAAGCTTAACAATGATTTGAATATGGACGAGGGAAAAATATGGCTTCACATCCCCTGGTTCATAACTGCGAAAAAAATTGTTATTGACGGTGCGGATGTCCCGGTAACTAAAACGTTGGCATTGTCATCAACCACCAAAGAAGTTGTGATTTATTGGGACGATTCGAAGCGGCCCGCTCATCTTAACTTTCAAACGGGCGTGGCGCTTTATCTTAATAAATATTACAATCGTCCGGCAACCGCCAATTACAATTCCCTGTTTCCTACGCTGGCCATGCCAGGCTATATAAAGAATGAAGATAAAAAGACGATCAGCTTATTTAGTCCCGACAATTATGCCGACATTTACTACACTGTAGACGGCACAAACCCTGATAAAAATGCGCAGCGATACAAACGCCCCATCCCTATTACCTTCCATAAAAAGACAATCATTAAGGCTGTCTGTATCGATCAGTCAGGTGAAGTGAGCGATTGCAGGACAATAGTTACTGATTAAAATATAAGGCTAATGCATTTATTAAAACATATTTTTTTATTTGGGATCGCACTATCCGCATCTTTAGCAGTTTCAGCCGAAAGTCAGCATAAAGGGAAACCCAATATCATTATTTTCTTTACGGACGACCAGGGATACGGCGACCTCAGCTGCTACGGCAACCCCTATTTTAAAACACCCCATATCGATCAGCTAGCCAACGATGGATTGAAGTTGACGCGATTCTATATGGCGGCGCCCGTTTGTACGCCCTCGCGTGCCAGCCTGTTATCGGGGAAATATGCCAAACGGCTCAATTTGCATGAAGCGGTGATTTATCCGTATTCAAAACATGGCCTCAACCCTGATGAAATTTTATTGCCTGAACTTCTGAAAAAAAGAGGATACGCCACAGCCTGCATTGGCAAGTGGCATTTAGGCAATCAGCTCCGTTTTCTTCCCATCAATCAGGGTTTTGATTATTTCTATGGCGTTCCCTATTCAAACGATATGGACGGTCATTATTATCAAAATATTGATTTCAGATCGCCGCCGTTGCCAGTTTACAAAAATGAAACCGTGCTCAGGTATGGCGTCGATCAGGATTCATTGACGCAGCTCTGGACTACCGCAGCAGTCGATTATATTAAGGCAAACGACGACCAGCCTTTTTTCTTATACCTCGCGCACAATATGCCGCACCTGCCGTGGCACGCTTCAAAAAAATTTCGGGGTAAAAGCGGATATAGCCTTTATGGAGATGCCATTCAGGAGTTGGATTGGAGCCTGGGTGAAATTCGCAAAGCCCTCCAACAAAAGGGCATTGATGAAAATACCATCATCATTTTCACTTCGGATAACGGACCCGTAACCAATAAGAGCAAAGGTGGTTATGCAGGGCCACTTCGCGGTGCAAAAGCCACCACCTGGGAAGGCGGGTTGCGCGTGCCGGGCATTTTTTGTTGGCCAGGCAAAATTCCGTCTGGCAGCATTAGCGATGCGCCGGCTTCGAGCCTGGATATTTTACCAACGCTTGTTAAAATCGCGGGCGGCCGGCTTCCCAAAAAATTTATTACGGATGGCAGGGATATCAGTCAACTCCTGCTTCTTCCCGCGTCTGCAACCAGGCAGCCCTTTGAACTTTTGTATTACGGCCGCAATGGCGATCTGGAAGCATACAGCGACGAAACATGGAAAATCCATACCGCCAAGAAAATCGGCTGGAATCCGAAAGATGGCCTATTTCCCATCAGCTTGTATCATCTGAAAAATGACGTAGGTGAAAGTAATAATGTCGCCGCGAGCCAAGGCCAAAAAACCCGGGAGATGACGCAGCGGATGGCCTGGATGGATCAGCAAATTGTCAACAATAAAACAATCAAATAACTTTCTAATAATACATTTTCGTAATGAACAAAAAAGTATCAACGCTGGCGTTTTTGATGACAATTTTGATCGCCTCCTGCGGCCCTACCGCCAAAACCAGGCAAACCAGTATGTCCAAACACCCTAATATTATTTATGTTTTAGCGGACGATCTGGGTTATGGCGATGTGGCTGCTTTAAACAAGGATTCAAAGATTGCAACACCAGGCCTCGATCGGCTGGCTGCAGAAGGCATGCTCTTTACTGATGCGCACTCTCCTTCGGCGGTATGCACTCCTACCCGCTACAGCATCGTTACCGGTCGCTACAATTGGCGATCAACATTGAAAAAGGGAGTGCTGAGTGGCGATTCTCCCGCATTAATTGATCCTGAAAGGAAAACCGTTGCCACGATTTTAAAAGATGCGGGATACCATACGGCTTATATCGGTAAGTGGCACCTTGGATGGAACTGGGGTAAAGGCGCCGATGGAAGCATCGACTTCTCTTTGCCGGTGAGAAACAACCCTAATCAAAATGGCTTCGAATACGCTTACGGGTTCTCCGGTTCACTCGACATGCCTCCTTATGTATATGTTGAAAATGGGAAAAGCACGGCAATTCCAAAAAACTATACGGAAAATAAAGATTATCAGGCCATGTGGCGGAAAGGGTTAACAGCACCAGATTTTGTCCATGAAGAAGTGTTGCCCAATTTTTTTAACCGGGCATTTGATTATATCCGCAAACAGGCCAATGGTGAAAAGCCATTCTTTCTCTATCTTCCTTTGCCTTCACCACATACACCAATTTTGCCTTCGAAAGAATGGCAGGGTAAAAGTGGACTGAATCCCTACGCAGATTTTGTGATGATGACCGATGCTTATATTCAAAAACTGGAAGCCGTGATAAAAGAGGCAGGCATTGAAGAAAATACTTTAATCATATTTACCAGCGATAATGGTTGTTCTCCGCGCGCCAATTTCAAGGAACTGGAAGCAAAAGGACATTTTCCGAGCGGCCCCTTCAGAGGAACCAAAGCGGATATTTTTGAAGGCGGACACCGCGTTCCGTTTATTGCCAAATGGCCGCGCGTTATAAAACCCGGTAGTCGCTGCGATCAAACCATTTGCCTGGTAGATTTTATGGCGACCTGTGCCGAAATTACCAAAACAAAGATGCCCGATAACGCCGGAGAAGATAGTTACAGTATGTTGCCTCTTTTTAACAGTCCAAACCAATCAGGTTATCAGCGAACAACAACTATTCATCATTCTATTAATGGAAGCTTTGCGATAAGAAAAGGTGCGTGGAAACTAATCTTATGCCGCGACTCAGGAGGCTGGAGCGATCCCGTGCCGGCAAAAAGTAAACTTTTAAACCTTCCTCCCGTACAACTATATAATTTGGCGCAGGATCCTGGTGAGCAACATAATGTTTATGCAGACCATCCCGAAATTGTCGCCTCGTTGAAAGCAGCGCTTATAAAGCAAATTAAAGATGGAAGAAGCACGCCCGGCGCCCTACAGGCCAACGATGGAGGCGCTTACTGGCCCGAACTGAATTGGATGAATTAAAATGATACGCGCTGTTCGATGAAATCTAACATCAAATCTGTTATGATCAATCAATCTTACAATAAATAATGAGGTTAATAAAACGCTGCACTGCTGCCAAATGGCTTCCTGTTGTGCTGGTACTGTTAAACAGCGCTGGCACTCCG
The DNA here is from genome assembly GCF_039652435.2 of Niabella insulisoli. Lineage (GTDB taxonomy): Bacteria > Bacteroidota > Bacteroidia > Chitinophagales > Chitinophagaceae > Niabella > Niabella insulamsoli. The sequence continues at coordinate 2,127,695 of NZ_CP190246.1, forward strand.
GCACAAACCACCGCCGAACTAAGTGATTCAAATACGCTTCAACAAAGAATGGCATGGTGGAAGGATGCCCGTTTCGGGATGTTTTTACATTGGGGCGTATATGCTGGGCTCGGCGGCGTTTGGAACGGGACAGATTATGGCAAAGAAATGGGCGACGCCAGCAGCGAATGGATTTTTTTAACTGCAGCTATCCAAAAGCAGGCGTATAGAAAATATGCGGAAAAATTCAATCCAAAAAACTTCGATCCATCTGCATGGGTAAATTACGCAAAGCAGGCCGGCATGAAATATATGGTGTTGACTGCAAAACATCATGATGGGTTTGCCCTTTTTGATACAAAATATTCCAACTGGAATGTACTCCAGGCTTCTCCTTATAAAAAAGATATTATTAGAGCATACGTAAACGCCTGCCATCAAGCAGGGATGCGCGTGGGCCTTTATTTCTCTCACGAAAAAGATTGGTATCATAGTAAAAAAGTTAGGCATAATGCTGAGCCACTGCAGCAATCCTATATAGAGCTGGTGAGAAAACAGTTGACAGAACTTTTAACTAATTATGGAAAAATAGATTTGATTTGGTTTGACATGGGCATCAATGCTCATGAAAATTTAAACTTGATGTGCCGCGACATCGTAAGAAAATTGCAGCCCGATTGTATCATCAGCGGGCGCATCGGCAGCGGGCTTGGCGACTATCGCAACCTGGGTGACAGAGAGTTGGCGCCCCCCGGAATGAATGGCTTTGTTGAATCAATTATGACGCTCCGTTTAAACTGGGCTTATGATAACAACGATGCTAACTGGAAATCTTCGACCGAGGTAATTAAAATGATTTCTAAAACGGCCTGCCGCAATTCGAATTTCCTTTTAAATATCGGGCCGCAACCTGATGGCGACTTCACGCCCGAAGAAAAAATCAGGCTGGCCAATATCGGAGCCTGGATGAAGAACAACGGCGACGCTATTTACGCGACCCAGGGCGCTCCCTTTAAAGGCGAATATCCCTGGGGATCGCTAACCACGGCGGGCAATAAAGTTTATCTGCATCTGTTTGGCGATATTCCGAAAACATTACGTTTTCCTGCCCTTCGGTCTAAAGTTGATGCAGCCCAAATGCTTTCCTCCGGCCAGGCAGTGGCGTTTGAACAGGCGGATGAACATTCATCATTAACAATCCATCTCGATAGCATGATTAGCAACTCGGTTGTGCCGATTATCGCTTTGACACTTGATAGCGTAGCAAATTTCGACCTGGCAAAAGGCCCCGACTGGCTTCCTCCTATTGAAAGGCATCAGACGCGGAAGCAAATATCCGGTGTCGTTGAAAATATGAATGGCAGCGGTTTTGACTTAAAAGCCACCGATACAACGATGCATTTCTCTCTCAACGAAAACATCGAATACCGCCTTCAAAAGGGAACAACTATAGAAATCACTAATGGCTTCAACCTCATCGCTGGTAAGCCGTACACCGTGGTTTACGAACCGGGCCTCTCCAATGTCCTTAAAATTATTCTTAGTAAGAACCCTGCCAGGCATCGATAACACAAAGCAATAGCAATATTCAATATGGTTATTCTATGGCTGTGAGAGGAAGAAAACCTGTTTGGAGTTAAACACCCCTTCGTTCGCCTGCGGCTTACCCGGCGTGCTTCTTCCTTCATTAATGAATTTTGTTAAAAGGGCGGTTAGCTGTTTTACTTTCTCCGGATATTTTAATGCAAGATTTTCCGACTCGGCTACGTCGTTATTTAAATCATACAACTGAACGGGTGGCAGGTCTTTAGCATCCTGATTTCTGGGCAAACTCCAACCACCCGATCCCGCGCAGAGTTCGAGCTTCCAATTGGCTTTTCGAATGGAAAAACTTCCGTCAATAGAATGCATAACAATTGCATCGCGAACCGCTCTACGAGAGCCGGGCTTACTTAGCAAAGTGTAAAAATCAAAGCTGTCTTCCCCTTCATTATCCTTGATATCATGCCCCACGATATGAGCAATGGTTGCAAAAAAATCGACCATTGAAACCATCTGCGTGATCGTTCCTCCCTTTTTGATTTTCGCCGGCCAGCTGATAACACAGGGAACACGATGCCCTCCTTCAAAGATGTCAGACTTCATGCCACGGTAAATATAACTGGGATCGTGGCCCAGTGTTGCTAATTTCAGAAAATCAGCGCGCGGCGAACAACCATTGTCGCTGGTAAAAATAACCATCGTGTTTTCTGAAATATTTTCCCGGGCCAGCGTTTGCAAAACCTTTCCCACGTAAGCATCTGCCTGCATTACAAAGTCAGCATATAGATTCAAACCCGACCGGCCTTTAAATGCCGGAGTTGGTAAGATCGGCGTGTGGGGCCCGGTTAGCGGCAGGTAAAGAAAAAAAGGCTTTTTATTCCCGGCGGCTTTTTGGATATAGGAAACGGTAGCTGCCTCGAGCCGTGGCATAATTTGTTCCTGGTCCCAATCCGGCAGGCCTTTGCCGGGGCGACTATCCAACATTGCATCAAAAGTCAGGAATTCCGTAGGGAGCTTTGTAATCCGATTGTTTTCGATGAATGTATAAGGCGGATAATTAGGAGCATCCACACCAAAAAAATAATCAAATCCTGCACCCATCGGGCCGCCCGTCAATGGAGCAAGATAGTCTATATTGTTTTCATGCTTCTTATCAACCGGCGCTGCGCCGTTGGTTGTCTTCCAGTTAAAACCCAAATGCCACTTACCGATGCAGGCCGTTTGATACCCCTTTTCTTTTAACATTGAAGCCAGCGTCGTTCTTTCCTTGTTTATCAAAGGCTGATCGTAGGGCTTTAGCACACCGTTTTTTAAAGGCGAGCGCCAATTATATCGGCCCGTTAGAATACTATACCGCGATGGCGTGCAAACCGAAGAACTGGTGTGCGCATCCGTAAGTTTCAAACCCTGCGCTGCGATCTGATCAATATGGGGCGTTTTAATTTTACTATTCATATTAAAAGCGCCCACATCGCCATAGCCCAGGTCATCGGCCAGGATAAAAATTATATTTGGAGTTTCCTGCGCAAGACAAAGACCGGCTTGTAGCATTAACATAAGTGTCAGGTTGAGTGAGGTTATTCGTTTCATTCTTTCGGGCTGTTTTAGGAACGGTATTGTAGATAAGATAATAGGCATCGCACCAAAGCCAAAACTATTTCTTTCAGATGCTTGAAATATGGATAATTGCCGTTTTAAAATGGATTATACTATTGACGCTAAAAATAACAAATAGGATTTTCAAAAATTGATTTAACGGCCAATGCCCTACTTTTGGCGCAGATAACCTATTTTAGAAAAATATTACCTTTTAAAATGCGCGGAATCCAACCGATATTGATATTTATTTTTGTATTGCTGTTGAAAGACCTGAACGCACAGTTTCAGTTAAATCCATTAAAAGGCAATTTCCATATCAGCGTTGGCGCGGAAAGCCGAAAGGATGATTTTAACTGGTCGATTGCCGGAGACCAGGAAGGTAAAAATCCTAATATTTTATCTGAGTTAAATTATACTGATATTAAGGCCGCGGGCTTTCATACCAACATTTCTTACCAGCTGCATCGGCGATTTTCTATCGAAGCCGATTACACAGGTTTGTTCACCTATGATGGAAGCGCCACAGATTTTGATTATGCCGAAGATAACAGAACGGCGCCCACTACCGAACTCTACCTAACCAGCGACAAAGGAAATTTTTCAAGCGGCGGCGCCCATGCATTCTATGACATAATTTCTAATAAACCATGGCTTTTAAAAACCGGCGCCGGATATTCATTTACAAGAGAACTTTTTTACCTGCTTGATGATTATAATGAGGAGCTGCAAACCACTTATCTTGCCAAATGGAAAGGTCCAGGTTTTATATTGGAAGGCGCCTGGGTGAGCCCGCTCAAAATTGATGTAGGAACACGGATCAAACTGAATGTATTGAAGTATGACGCAACCGCTAATTGGAATATCCAGGAACAGTTTCAACAACCGGTAAGTTTTATACAAAGGGCTAACGGAAAAGGCTGGGACGTAAGCGCGCGGCTGGGTTACCAATTCCATAAAAATATCCGCACGGATGCGGCCTGGCTTTACGCTGACTGGCGCACGCAACCCGGCCTCGACCGTCTATTCTTGAAAAGCGGCGAAACGCCCGAAACCATGATGAATGGCGCATTTAAAAAAAATAGCGGCTGGAGATTATCGGTCACCTATACTTTGTAAACACAATGGCCATTATTGGGACAACTCTTTTATTTCCAGTATCGGGCGATCAAAAACCGTTTCCTTATCGCCTTGCGATCTCATCCATGAGCGAAGGTCTACGTCCATCTTTTTTACCAGCTCCCTGTACTTCGGATCGGCTGCAAGATTGTGCTGCTCCATCGGATCGGATTTAACATCATACAATTCCTGCGCTGGCCTTCGGTGATATTTTTGAACGATTGCCATTGCTTTGGAATTAGTCTTTGCCTGATTATACCAGGAGTTCCAATAAGATCCTGCGCGGTCTTTTTTCAAAAGGTCAGAATGATTGGTATGCAGGTATTCCGGATGTAGGTTGAGGATATAATGAAACCGCTCATCGCGCACGCTCCGGATAGGATAAACATTCATCTCACCATCGCCACTATGCGTAGTGTAAATCTTATCCCTAAAATGATTGGCTTTGCCTGATAAAATCTTTGTAAATGATTTTCCGTCCAAACCGGCTGGAACCTCGCTTCCGGCCAGATCGATAAAAGTGGGAAAGATATCTACCCAGCTTACCATTGCCTGTGTGCGTACGCCCGGCTTGATGTGACCTTTCCAACTTATTAGTAAGGGCGTTCTGATACCGAGATCGTAGAGATTCCATTTGCCGAAAGGCCATTGGGCGCCATGATCGCTGGTGTAAACATACACCGTATTGGCCCCCAAATTATTGTCGGCCAACTGAAAAACCTTACCCATTTCCTCGTCCATACCCGTTACATCGCTATAATAGCGGGCCCGCTCAAGCCTGGTCTGGCGCGTGTCGATAAAATAGGGCGGAAGTCTTATTTTTTCAGGGTCATAAACCGGGTTTTTCGTCCAAAGAACATGAGGCCTTCGATCTCCCACAAGTAAACAAACCGGCCCTTTAACGGGATGTGTTTTAAAGTATTGCGCTACATGTTGGGCAAGGTTGGTGCGGGGCGGACTGTAAACGTCAAAACCAACGGTCTCGTTCATTTTTTCATGAGCGATTTTACCAAACCCAACCACGGTATAGCCGGCGGCTTTCAGGTTTTCGATGAGGGCTTTTACGCCGGGTTTCGGATAAGTATGATTCGCTTCAGCGCCATTCCTTGCGGGCATCAAACCCGTCAGCAATGCAGCCCGGCTTGGTGCGCAGGCAGGCGAGGCGACGAAAGCATTGTCAAATCGCATGCCTTCCCGCGCGAGCTTTTCCATCGTCGGTGTACGGACCTGGCCATCTCCATAAACTGAATTATCCAAAAATCCTGCATCATCGGCCAGGTACATCACTATATGAGGCCGCTGTTGGGCCCGAATGCCCGCATTGTATAAACAGCAGCCGATAATTATTAGTTTCAAAAATGCTTTCATTACTTCTCTTTCGCGCGCTTGGGTAATACAAATTTTTCCTTTGCCCATTGTTGCCAATGCGTCACCAGGTCTTTTAAAATGTCCGGCTCCTGGTCTGCCACATTGTGTAGCTCTGTATTATCTTTTAAAATCTGATAGAGCTCCCAATTTTCAGATTGTTGATGTTTCACCGCCTTCCATGATCCTTTGCGAACTGCCTGATTGCCCATATGCTCCCAAAACATATAATCATGGGCCGCCAACTTTTTACCCATTAAAGCATTAGCAAAACTTCTTCCTTCCAAGGGGTAGATGGAATGATTATCATGAACAGCAGGATATTGGGCGCCGCTTACTTCAAGAATGGTGGGCATTACGTCGATCAAATAGGAAGGTGTGCCTGCAATGGTATTTTGCTCAGTCTGCCTTTCCGGCCAGGAAATAATAAAAGGCGCCCTGATACCTCCTTCCTCCTGCTGCACTTTCCATTTACGATAAGGCGTACTTGAAACATTGGCCCATCCTGTACCATAAGAAACAGCTCCGGATTCTGCCGGATCATTAATCGCTTCCATTGGGCCACCGCCCAGTTCCTTGTAAGGTTCAGGGCATGCGCCGTTGTCGCTTAGAAATATAATCACCGTGTTGTCATATTTTCCTCTGGCTTTGAGGAAACTGACAAGCTTACCCACGTTTTGATCGATGCAACTGATTTGTGCGGCATACACCGCCATTCTATAAGCCACATCTTTTTGTTCCTGCGCGCTCAATTCGTTCCAGGGGCGCACCTCTTCGGCTCTTGGAGAAAGCTTTGTTGCCGGATCGATAATGCCCAACGCTAACTGCTTTTTAAATCGGGCTTCCCGGATTTCATCCCAACCCCGGAGATACTTGCCCTCAAACTTTTTAATATCTGCTGCTTTCGCCTGCAATGGCCAGTGTGGCGCATTATAAGCCAGGTAAAGAAAGAAGGGTTGATTGTCTTTTTCCTGATTGATAAAGGCAATGGCCGAGTCAGTAAAAGCATCAGTAGTGTAATAGGGAGCCTGGGGCGCAGGCAAATGCGTGTTCATATATGTTAGTCCACGCCCACCCTCTGGTTTGAGATAGCTCGAAGCGCCGGCAAGAATGCCATAATACTTGTCAAAGCCACGCTGCAAAGGCCACTTTTCTTCGCCGTGCATACCGAGATGCCATTTACCGGTCATATAGGTGTGGTAGCCCGCCGGTTTCAAAACCTCGGCAATTGTAACACAATTTCTATTAAGATAGCCTTTATATCCTGGTGTGCCCCAATCCCATTGACTTTTTTGATCGGGCCTTTTAAAGGGGTCTTCGCTCATAGCGCCAATGCCGGCCTGGTGTTGAAAAAGGCCTGTCATTAAACTTGCCCGGGTAGGGCAACACCGGGCGGTGTTATAAAACTGGCTGAAGCGGACGCCATTTGCTGCCAACCGGTCGATATGTGGCGTGGGAATTTCACTCCCATAACATCCCAGATCCGAATAGCCCATGTCGTCGGCCATGATGAGAATGATATTGGGTTGGTTTGTTTGTGCTCGAGACAAAAATGTGATCAGGATAAAAAAGCTCGCAATAATTCCTTTCTTCATTTTTTATAATTAGGGTCGTTTAGGGATTAAATCTATTTTAAAGATCGATCATTTTTGCTGTGATAGCCGGAATGTATAAAAAAAATAAATGCTTCATCGCTAGTAACCTGCGTTTTGAACAATGTTGGGATTAGCGTCGATTTCTGATTGCGGAATCGGGAACAGCACGTGCGTGGGTTTTGCATTGACCACGCCACGCTGCACAGCGGAGGAAACAAATTTGCCATGCCGGATCATGTCTTCCCGGCGCTTGCCTTCCGAGATAAACTCCCAGCCGCGCTCCCTTAGTACAGCGTCTCTAAATGCCTGCTGATCGGGGGTGTTCACCAAATTCAGGTCACCAATTCCGGCTCTTGAACGGACTAAATTGATGAGGTTAAATGCTTCCGTCGTGGGCCCGCCGTTTAATTCATTGAGCGCTTCGGCACGTGCCAGTAAAATATCCGCATATCGCAAAAGTGGGATATCGTTGCCTGATTCGTTTTTTAATCCGTTGTTATCAAAATACTTCATACTACAGGTGCTATTGGGCGTAGCTGTTAAATCGATCACCCGGTTGGCGGTGTTTACATATTTACGCAACACCAGCACATAGCGTTTATCGGTTGTATCAAAGGTTTTAATAAACGCGTCGCGCAACTTGTATTTGGTCGCAAAATTTTGAATGGCAGAAGTCCAGGTGTACTCAGGCAGCTGCTCGCTGTATTTAAAGCCCAGCGGCATTGCACCCGAAGGAAACCAATTACCCATATTTACCTTTGCATTCGTGCAGGGCACTACCCAAATCATCTCCTTGTTGCCTTCGTGCTCTACTTTAAACATATCCTTAAACACCGGGTATAACTCGTAATAATTTAAATCCATCAGGCGTTTGGCTGCATCTGCGGCTCCCTGCCAGGATTTGATATTTAATAGAAACTTAGTAAGCACAGCCAGCGCCGATCCTTTTGTGGCGCGGCCAAAGGCTTCTTCTTTAGATGGATCAGGCAAGCTGCCCACAATGTCGTTCAATTCTGTTTCAATAAATGTTTTAATCGTTCCATCATCGGCTTTTGGTAGCGCAACGTCGTCGGTTGTCGCCGTTCTCAACGGCACAGGGCCAAAATAGTTGTATAGTTGCGTATAGGCGTAAGCCCTTAAAAATCGCGACTCTGCCACCAGTTGCCTTTTGAGATCTTCCGAGGCGTCTCCAACGTTATCAATATTCTCGATCACCAGGTTCGCATCCCTAATGGTTCTGTAATAAGGCGTCCAGCAAATGCCAGCGAACTGGCCCACCGACGGATCCCAGGTAAAATTGATAAACTGCGTATAGATCAGGTTTTCGTTACCGCCTGTATTAAAAGAAACATCGGTGCACACTTCGGCGAAATTCAGGGAAAACCTATAATTGGGTTGAGATTGAATTCCGGCGTAAGCCGAAAATAAAAGCGCCTTAATGCCGGCAGTGTTGGTTAATACAGTACCAGGCGAAAATTCGTCTCTTGGCGTAAGGTCCAGCATTTTTTTGCATCCCGAAATACTGGCCACCAACAATAGCAATAACAGGAAATTTTTTATAGTTCGCATAACGAGTGTTTTAAAATTCAACATTCAATCCAAATGTGTATGTCCGGGTGTAAGGATAAGAACTAAAATCAAGTCGCATGATGTCGCCTGCACCGGCATTGGCTGATGGGTCGATACCTTTATAATTGGTTATAATGGCGAGATTTTGACCCGTAGCAAATAAAGACAAGGCCCGGATGCGCTTATCTTGTGGCAGCGGCACATCATAGGATAGCCGCACCGATTGCAGCCGGATATAAGACGCGTCCATCACGGTCTTCGAGTTTACCTGGCGTTGGCCCTGAGCGACAGGATGAACAAAAGACGGATACTCGTTGGTAGGATTTTCGGGCGTCCAACGATTTAAGTAAGGTTCCGCTAATTTGTTGCGTCGCAGGCTCACAGGGAAGTAAGCGTCAACCATACTGTTATATAAAAGACTGGCGCCCTGCGATCCTTCGATATAAAAATTTAGCGAAAGCTGCTTGTATCTCAACAGGCTCGAAATGCCGAACGTATAGTTGGGAAAGGGTTGGCCGAGTATTTTGCGGTCTCTGTCTGTAATAGTACTGTCGCCGTTCAGATCCAGATATTTCACATCCCCCGGTTGCACGTTGTCTTTAGTTACAGAGAAGTCGTCGTTGGTTTGCCAGGTTCCCACAATTTCATAACCATAATAAGATTGAATCGGACTTCCGGGTTGAATAATCGCGAGGCCGCCGTTGATACCCAAACCGCTATTAATAATATTGCCAAGCGATCCGATACTCAACACCACATTTTTATAGAAGGAGATATTCGGATTCAGATCCCAGCTAAAATTGTTGGTTTTGATGATCGAAGCGTTGAGTTGTATATCAACACCTGTATTCCGCATGCTGCCGATGTTCCTGGTTTGATTTGTAAATCCGGAACTTGCCGGCAGCGGCAATCCTACCAATAAATTGGTGGTTCTGCGACGGTAATATTCAATGCTTCCGCTTAGCCTTCTGTCCAACAAAGAAAAATCTAAACCGGCGTCGAACTGTTCGGCTGCCTCCCATTGCAGATCCGGGTTTTCCATCCGTGTTGGAAAAATGGAAGCATAGATATTGTTTCCGAACACAGTGTTGTTGGCGACTGAAAAGCTCGGTATGAAAAGATAATTGGCGATGTTTTGATTACCGGTAACACCGTAACTTAATCTCAATTTTAATTCATTAAAAAGGTCACTTTCGCTCATGAATGATTCCTCATTAATCTTCCACGCAATGGCGCCTGAAGGAAAATATCCGAATTTATTATTTGCGCCAAAGCGGCCCGACCCGTCTGCGCGGATAGAAGCGGTCAGCAGGTATTTGTCTTTGAAACTATAGTTTATTCTTCCCAGATAAGAAATCAACACGTTCTCATCAAACCCGCTGCCGATGACGTTTTGGGTGGGGTCGCCCGTCCCGATTGCATAGTAGGTGAGATCAGGTAAAGCGAAGCCGCGACCATTTCCGGAGAAACTATTGGTGCTGAAATGCTCATAAGTAGCGCCCGCTACCGCATTGATACGATGATCTTCTTTCGCATAATTGTAGTTCAACGTCCCTTCCCCCATATAGTAGGATTTTGTTCCGGTAAGAATAGAAGCAACACCATTATATGGACGGCCTGATTGCGTAAATGGTGCGATCCAATCGTTGCGGCGCGTGCTGTTGATGTCGCCACCCAGGCGAAGTTTTGCCGACAAAGAAGGCACGATAAAATATTCGCCAAACAAAGTACCGAAAGTGCGGTACGAATTACCGATGCCTGTTTCACCATTTACGAGCGCTACCGGATTGTCAACATTCATAAAAGGCGAACGGTTATAATTGCCGTTGGCATCAAAGATCGGGGCGGTAGGATCATAGTTGATGGCCGCATAAATAGCCGCGCCGTCTTCATTGGTTCCACGTCCGGTTGAACTGAATTTATCTTTAATATAGGAAGTACTGAGATTGATGCCTATCCTGTACTTTTTTTCCACGCCATTTTCAAGATTCACACGAGCCGTATAACGTGTCGTTCCGGAGTTCTTCATCACGCCTTCCTGGTCAAAAACACCCGCAGAAATAAAATACCGGGTGTTGCGGGCGCCGCCCGAAATAGACAGATCATAGCTCTGCACATTTGCAGGCCGGTATAGTTGCGATTGCCAGTCGGTACCCGTTCCGTAGTCGCCAGATACTGTGTCGGACTGCAAACCACCGCCGTCCGCAATGATAGCGTTAATGACATCATGATATTGCTGCGCCGTCAAATCCTTTTCCATTCTTGCAATTTCCTGGAAACCGTAATAGCTGTTGAGGTTGATTGAGAAGCGGTTAGCTGAGCCCGATTTCGTGGTAATCATCACGACGCCGTTGGATCCCCGCGACCCGTAGATTGCCGTCGCAGAGGCGTCTTTCAAGATTTCGATGGACGCTATGTCCGACGGATTAAGGCTGTTTAGCGGGTTTCGGGGATTGGCGTCCGCAGCAAAAGCACCCGAGCCGCCCACCGGAGCGCCATCATTTACCGGCATGCCATCAATTACATATAAAGGATTATTTCCTGCATTGATGGATGTGATTCCTCTTACCTTGATGTTCATGGCACTGCCCGGCTCTCCTGAGGACTGAGTGATTTGTACGCCAGAAGCACGCCCCTGCAGCATTTGCTGTACATTTACGTTGGCGCCCGGAGACAGATCCGTAGCCTTAAGGGAAATAACGGATCCCGTAACGTCGCTTTTTTTGACCGTGCCGTATCCAACAACGACGACCTCATCCAAAGCGTTATCCTTCTGTTGAAGTTGCACATCGATTAAAGTTTTGCCGCCCACCTCAACCGTTTGAGGAAGAAAGCTGACATGATTGAACTCCAGAGCGGCGGTTGGTAATACGCGGATGGTGTATTGACCTCGCTCGTTAGTAAGCACTGCATCGTCGCTGCCCTGCACTTTCACGGTGACAGCGGCTAACGGCTGGGACTGAGGATCGGTTACGGTTCCTGTTACCGTCACAGGGTTTTGCCCGAAGAGTGTAACGGCAGCGCTTATCTGCAGGATGCAAATAAATACTATTGACTTAATAATAAATTTGTAGAACATGTGGCAGTATTAGCAATCGTTTAATAAAAATGGCCACTACAAAGTACCTAACGATAATTATATTTTCCTGATCAGTTTATCGTCAATTTTTCTCAATTCTTTAGATATTAGGGTTTGAAAAGAAGCAATCCATCTTTTTCAATATATCTTTGAAAAGCCATATTGAGTACCGCCCGGGCTTCTAAATCTAATCGGACTTGAGGTATAGCTAAAATATCACTGGTGAAATATTTGGTTCATATTACGCTGATGCTTGCTGTAATCTTCTCACAAAAGATGGCGGCGGGTTCATTTTATTATTTCAGGCATTACCAGGTGGATGAAGGGCTCCTGCATAATAATGTCACTTGTATCCTCCAGGACCGCCTTGGCTTTATCTGGATGGGCACCCGTGCCGGACTCAACCGTTTTGACGGATATACTTTTAAAAGTTACACCACCGATCGAAGCCGGATTGGCTCCAACTATATCAGAGCGCTGAAAGCAGATAAAAACGGCCTGATCTGGATTGGCACTTCAGCGGGCCTGTTTACCTTAGACCCTGCCACGGAACAGGTGGAACCGGTGAAAAAACTCGATCAGGTAAACGTTCGCGACTTCGTCATTGACTCAAAAAATAATATCTGGGTGCTGTCGGGCCGCATCTTGCATAAATATGACCAGCGCGCCCAAACCGTCACCGATTTTAATATGCCGGCGATCGCCATAGATATAGACCACCAGGATAATATATGGATGGGCACGGTAGCAAGCAAGTTGAAAAAACTGAATACAAAAACAAATCAGATTACGGAACCCGAACTGACTGCCTTCCCCGATATGGGAAGCCGGCACATTACGAAAATAAAAGTGATCGGTCAGACCGTATTTGTGGGTACCATCGATGGACTTTATTATAACGATTTGAAATCACGGCAGTGCCGCCGGGTTGCCCTAAAAAATAAAAAGGGTACAGAAATATTTGTACGGGATATATTTCCTTCTCAACAGGAAAACATCATGTATATTGCCACCGAGTCGGGCCTTTATATTTACGATACCCAAAGCGAAAAGATCACGCATCTTGAAAAAGTTCCTGCCGACCCCTATTCTTTAAACGATAATGCAATCTACGCCGTGTTTGAAGACAATCGGGAAGGCGTGTGGCTGGGCACATTTTTTGGCGGACTAAATTATTTTTCAAAAGAAAATAATCAGTTTGAAAAATACTATCCGCTCAATATTGACGGGTCTATTTCCGGAAATGCGGTGCGCGAAATTTGCGGCGATCGTTTCGGCAATATTTGGATTGGCACCGAGGACGCCGGCATCAATATGCTCGATATTCAAACAGGCAGATTTTTACAAATTAGCAGAAAAGGCCCATCGCGCGGCCCCTCCTATCCCAACATACACGGTTTGCTGATCCATCATAACAAATTATTTGTAGGGCCCTTTTTTCATGGGCTTGAAGTGATTGATATCTCCACAGGCAAGATCATCGACCAACATACACAGATTCCGTACAACGGCGACAACGTTGGTAATATTGTGATGTCGATCTTCAAAACCTCTGACAACAAAATTCTGGTGGGCACCACCGGCTCGGGCTTGTTTGAGTATAATGAATTGACGCGCCAGCTGACGCCTGTCATCTATATCCCGGGCGACTCTTATGTGTATGCCATCGAGGAAGACCACGAGGGAACGATTTGGACAGGCAGCCTGGTGAAGGGTGTCTTTTATTATAATCCGCGCACCGGGCGTTCTGGAAACATTAACTTCAGCGGCCTGAAAGATTCGACGAGGAACGCTTATTCCGTGCAGGGAATTTATGAAGACCGCCATTATAATATTTGGCTGGCCACGGAAGGTGGCGGGCTTTTCAAGATAAGCCCGGAAAGAAAATTAGTGAAAAGGTACACCGTTAAAGACGGGTTGCCCACAAACAGCCTCTATCGCATCCTGGAAGACGCCGGCGGCAACTTATGGATCAGCACGCTCAAAGGGTTGGTCTGTTTTAATCCGGCAGCAGAAAGTTTTCAAACCTACACCAAAGCGAACGGTTTGATTACCGATCAGTTCAACTTCAACTCGGCTTACAAAGATGCAAACGGCAAAATGTATTTCGGCACGGTGAAAGGAATGATAGCCTTTCAGCCCGAAACCCTGGTTCGTAGTAAAATGGCGCCTCCCATTTATATCACGGGTTTTTTAATCAACTACGAAACGCCGGTTTCCGCAAATTACGCCGGCCCGAAACAAAGTATATTATTTACCGACTCGATCACACTGACACACCTGCAAACCACATTCAGTATTGAATTTGCTGCGCTCGACTTTGCTACATCCAATGCCGTCCAATACAAATATAAAATGGAAGGTATTGATAAACACTGGACCTATCTGTCTTCGAACAGAAGAGCCTACTTCACCGATCTGCCGGCAGGAACCTACACCTTCAAGGTACAGGCAGAAAGTAATTTAGGAGATTGGATAAGCGCCCCGAGAACGGTTCTTGTTACCATTCTGCCTCCGTTCTGGAAAAGCACGACCGCTTTGGTGCTCTACGCTGTCCTCATATTATTAGCTGTTTTTTTTGCTTTTTATATACACCACAAAAACCTGAAAAAGAAAAATGAGCACCGCCTGAAACTCTTCGAGCTGGAAAAAGAAAAAGAAGTATACAATACTAAAATGAATTTCTTCATCAATATTGCGCATGAGATCAAAACGCCGTTAACGCTTATCAAAGGCCCGGTAGAATGGGCTTTGAGCCAAATTAATAATATAACCGCGGTAAAGCGCAATCTTGAACTCGTCAATAAAAGCGCCGACCGGCTGGTGGCCCTTACCTCCCAACTGCTTGATTTCAGGAAGATGGAAACCAACCAGTTTAATTTGAAATTGGCGCCCGCTAATATCAACACAATCGTAACAAACGCAGTTGCTTTTTTCAAAGCTGAAATTGAAAAAAGAAATATCCTTTTGAAAATATCACTGCCATCCAAAACAGTTGAAGCCTTGCTGGATGAAGAAGCCTTTTTGAAGATTATTCATAATTTAATGTCGAACGCCATTAAATATTCCAACCGGATGATCGAAGTCAGGTTGCTCACTTCCGGAAGCCAAAAGGTCGCTTTTAAATTGCAATTCATTAATGACGGCCCGGTTATACCCGGGGAAAGCAGAAAGAAAATATTTGATCCCTTTTATCGCGTTCCCTCACAATCGCATGTCCAAGGCACAGGAATCGGGCTCGCATTAGCCCGGTCGTTGACCGAACTTCACAAGGGCACTATTGCTTATCGCGAAGAAGATGGATTCAATATTTTTGAATTAACTTTACCCCTATATCAGAATTTTACTTTTAATAACGCCATAGAAAATATTCATGAACACGAAACGGTCATTATTGATCATTGACGATGAAGAAGATCTGCTGGGTTTCCTTTGTGAAATACTTGCTGAAGACTATATCACGTTTAAAGCGGCTACGGCCGAAGAAGGCCTCGCGCTTTTAAATTCAAAGATGGTCGATTTGATTATCAGCGACATTATGATGCCCGGCCTAAGCGGACTCGACTTATGTGCTATTCTGAAATCAGACGTTGAGTATTGTCATATTCCTATCATTTTGCTGACGGCAAGAAAAAGCGATACCGACAAGTTGGAAGGCCTGGAAATAGGCGCTGACGCCTACATCAGTAAGCCGTTCTCACCAAAGCTCTTGCAGGTGCAGGTAGCCAATCTGCTGAAAAACAGAACCAAAATCAAGGAACATGTAGCCCACAAGCCTTTTGATGATGCGTTACTGAATTTAAGATCAAAATCAGATGAAGCTTTTATTAATGATGTAACGGTGTTTATTCAACAACATCTCGATAATAAAGACCTGAGTGTCGACGATCTTGCCGAACACATGAATATGAGCCGGCCTACTTTTTATCGGCGCATGAAATCGGTCAGTAAACTTTCGCCAAAAGATTTTATCGACCGGATAAGGCTAAAAAAGGCTGCTGAATTGATTGCCGAAAATGACAACAAATTTTTCCAGATTGCTAATAAAGTAGGATTTACCTCGCAAAGTGTTTTCGGTAAAAACTTTCAAAAGCATTTCCATTTATCGCCCCGAAAGTTTCTCGACCACTTAAAAGCAAAATGGGATTGATGTTGGCCCGTTTAATTTTTTTGCTTTATCTCCCTACGACCGGAAATTGAGAAATGCGGAGGCGTGTGCAGCCATACGGAATCAATGTGATGGCCGCTTCTTTTTGTTTTTCAATACCTTCATTATACATAATACTATAAGGGATGGGGCCCGACATTTCATTATACAGCTGCCATTCGGGTATTCTACGACCTTTGGTTTTTAGCGTAATGGGCGCCGCAGCAGCTGTCCACGGATAGGCCCCAACTGCTTTTTGATCAACAGTAAATTGTTTTGGAAAATCTGCGGCTGATACTGCATTCAAGCCATAATTCCAGGGCGTCGCCGGTTTTATTTCAAGATAAGAATCACCATGTTGCTGAGGGTCTTTGACGTTTTTCACTCTTGTCTCCTGCTCTCCGATTTTCAGAGCATACACCAACGGGCCGCGTTCCACAGAAATTGAATTTTCGTACCAGGTGTCTTTAAAAATGTGCATCGGCATTTGAAGGACCACTTTGTCACCGCTTTTCCATTTGCGGTATAGTTTAAATAAAGTGCCGCCTTCCGCCTGAGCATAAGGTTCGCCATTCAGCGTTACGGTTGCGGTTTTGCACCAGCCGGGTACACGCAGGTGAAACGGAAAAGTGATTTCGCTTTTGTGATCATCAAAATGCATTTCAAAAGCCACACGATCTTCAAAAGGATAGTCGGTCGTTTCTTTTATGGTGATGGCTTGATGATTAGCCACTGTTGTCTTTACTTCGCTCGCCGCGTAAACAAATGCCGCAAGGCCCTTGTCGGCAGTAGCATACCAAAGGTTCTGGGTGAACTTGGGCCAACCCTGGTGCATATTGGAAGTGCAGCAGGGATAGCCCATCAAAATGCCATAACAAATATCCGTGCCATTATGATTGACATCAAAATTGCGGTTATGCCGGGTAATCATCACCTGGTTGGCCTGTTGAAAATATTGATGTTCCATATGATCTTCGGTCGTTTGACTGGGCAAAGCATTAAAAGCAATGCGTTCCAGGTGGTCAGCATAAGCTACACGGCCGGTAATTTGTAAAGCGCTTTCCAGCGAAAACATCAATTCTACAGCCGAGCAAAGCTCCGCGCCCTGCGTCGGATTGTTACCGTGGAGCGCTTCATCGCCGCCATACAGGCCGTTGGCTGTACCGTTAAATTTTTTAAGATCGGTCAGCGCTTTATCAAAGGCATCCAGATATTTTGGCTCCTGGCGTTGTTGATAATAAATAACGGGCGACTTAATACCTTGCGCCAGATTGACGCCATGAATGCTGCCCGTCCTGCTTAAAAGATCGGAATGCAAAAAGGCATTTGTAAAATCAAAAGTTTGCTGGTGTATGAGATTGGCCAGTTCCAATAAAAAACGATCCCCTGTGATATTATAAAGCCAATATACCACCATCAGGTTGTCGGCCGCGCGAAAACGCGACCAAAAGGTCCAGTGATCAAGCGGCTTCGCCGGCAATTCCTTTAACTGATATTGAAAATATTTTGTAAAGAGATTGATAACACGCTTATCGCCGGTTGCCATATAGTATTGCTTCAACACTTTCAACATCACCATCTTGGGCCACCAGTCGCGGCTATTGTCCCTTTGCAAACCGGGTTCGTAAGTGTAATCTTTTGAAGGGCCAAAATACCCGTCGGGTTGCTGACTGTTAATGGCCCACTCAATCCATGGCTTAACTTTTTGGATTAGGTTTTTATCATCTAAGATATAAGCCAGCGGCAGCAAACCATCAATCCAATAAGGGCCACGCTCCCATTGATCGCCATCGCCGCCCAGCCAGCCGTTTCGTTTCCCCATCACCGAAGGATAGAGTTCATCCAGCTTACCTGTTGCACCGCTTTTTTGGCGAAGCAGCATTTCTTTCAACCAGCCTTTTGGCTGTATAGCGCCAATCGGAAGCTCTAAATATATATCCTGCTTGAGAGGAGCCCGCACGGGGATCGGAGCCGCTAATTGAGCGTTCAGCCTACTTGCAAAAGATCCCATTAATAAAAAACAGAACGCAACGATATACTTCATTTTGCCAACAATTTTTAACCTGAAATGTAAGGATAAGTTTTAAAAGGAACATTGGTTGCCAACAACAAATAAATGCAAAACCAATAATCGTTAAAATACGCGTGGTTTTATAATCTACGCATATCGGAATTTTGATGATTCAATCATATGTTTAACACTGGCTTCGTACACTATTTAGCATGGTTTGATGGCATAACACCTTTCAAATGTAAGCGAATTCCATTTGCCGCCGACTAAGGCAAGTATATGCAAAAACAAAAGATCACCTTTCCACACACATATAGCAACCCCCAGTCATCAAAAGAACGAATCAGATTTAAAAGTTTTCGCTTCCTTAAAATTAAAAACCGACCTGCAAACCCAGGTTGACAACTCGTTGATTCATATAGGCGTCGCCGGCGGTATTACTCGTAACCTCCGGATCTTGTTGGTACAAATTATAATTGTTAAACGTTAGCAAATTGTAAGCGCTCAGATAAAACCGGGCATTATTGATTTTAAAAGGCAACATTCTTGAAGGAAGCTGGTATCCCAGGTCAACTGTTTTCAATCGTACATATCGTGCATCGATCATCCAGAAGGTAGATGGATAGGCCGCCGGACTGTTAATCGAATTGGAGTTAGTAGTCAGGCGGGGGAACCTGGCGCCGTCTGGATTATCTGCCGTCCATCTCATTTGATGAATAGGCTGAAACTGGCTTTGCAAAGGCTCTATGCCGGTTCCGGTTACGTAGAAGCTGTAATTAAACGACCCCTGAAACAGAACGCTTAAACTAAACCCTTTGTAGTTGCAGCCGAGCGTAAGGCCCGCGGTGGTATTGGGCAAATTAGGTTTTCCGATCGGGCCCATATCATTTTCATCAATGATATTATCCCCGTTCAGATCCTTATATTTCAGATCTCCCGGCTGAACAGGAATGAGCGGCCTCGCACTGTTCTCAATATCGCTTTGGCTTTCATAAAATCCAAGGAACGTGTAGCCAAAAGGCTGATTGATCGGGTGACCCGTGCGCAACAACCAGGGAAAAGCCGGCGTGGCTTCATCCTGAAACAGGATACGGTTTTTTGCAAATGAGAATACGCCCGTGATATTGTATTGAAAATCCCGGATATTATTTCTGTAAGATATCTGTCCATCAAAACCCGAATTCAAAACCTCTCCCATATTAAACCGGGCCGTTCCAACGCCCAATACCTGAGAGATAGAGCCGCGCGTAATTAGCTGATCGTACCTGATGTCGCGGAAATAATCAATAGTCATCGAAATCTTGTCGTTGAGCATATTCAAATCGATACCTATGTCCAGCTTTTTCGCCTTCTCCCATGTAACGTTATTATTGCCCAGGTCGCCCTCGTAGAGTGAGGGGTAAAGTATGACGCTACTTTCGCCAAAAGGATAGCCACCGCCTTTTACATATTGCTGATTATACAAATAGCGATTTCCAAATACCACATCGGAACCTACCACCCCATAAGATCCGCGCAGCTTCAATAAATTGATCGCATTCACATGGAAAAAATTTTCATTGCTGATATTCCACCCCAGGCCCAATGCGGGGAAGAGGCCATACCGCTCGCCGGATTTAAACCGGTCGGAACCGTTGTAACCCAGGTTGAAATCCATTAAATACTTTTGAAGGTAATCGTAGCCGATCTTAAAGCTATAGCCCTGGAATTTGTTGGGAACAGCCGCATTTTTCTGATCCGTAAAACTTTGCCGGTTGAATAAAAGCAGCGAGGTAAAATGATGTGCTTTAAAAGTGCGGTCATAGTTTAAAAAGCCCTGGAGGTTGACGTTTTTATTGTAAGCGTCGGTAACGCCCACCAGCGTATATCCCGATAGTTGATACTGGCCACGCGGATCAAGCGTGTAGCTGTCATCTTCGGGGTTGTAATAGTAAGATGGTGGGGAATAGCCTTCAAAAAGCCCGCCTCTAAAGAGCTGACGGGAGGCCAGTTCGGTGCTGGCATAAGCAATCCTTCCATTAAAAGACAAACCCTTCGTGATCATATCCAGTTTTTCAACAACGCCGAACAAGACATTAAAATCACTCCTTTTATCGCGCTGGTATCCGCTGTTGGCAAGGCGCGCGTTTAGTGTGGCCAGGTTTCCCGGGTTGTAACGGTCATAAGCGTAGCTGCCGTTCGGATTGAGAAACGGCGCAGAGTAAGGCCGGATCCTTTGAAAGTTGTAGATTTCAGAGACGATGTTTTGTGCGTGTGGCTGGTTGACATCACCAAACCTGGTGGTTACATCAAGCCGTACGGAAAGGCTTTTGGAAGCTTTAATATCCAGGTTACTTCTAAAATTATAACGCCTGAAATAGTAATTATTATTTACCTCATTTCGTGGATCTGAAAAGTCTTTCAACGCTCCGTTTTGCACAAGCGCGCCTCCCGAAACAAAATATTTTATAATATCATTCCCACCCGACACGTCGACATTACTGTTTGTTTGCAGCGAAAAAGGTTTGAAGATCGCATTATACCAATTAACATCAGGATGCCCGTAAGGATCGTCGCCCGTCCTGAAATGCTCCAGGTCTTCAGATGTAAAAGGCGGGTTCAATCCGTCGTTGGTATAGGCTTCGTTTTCCAATAGTGCACTGTTATAAGCATTGAGAAATTCCAGTTTTCTAACCGGGCTCTGCAATCCGCCTTCAATTCGGGCATTGATGCGCGGCCGGCCACTGGCGCCCCTTCGCGTGGTTACAATCAGTACGCCATTAGCGCCTTTGATACCATACACCGCCGTGGTCGAAGCATCTTTTAAAATCGTGATATTTTCAATTTCGTTTACATTAATCTGTGATAATTGTTCGTATGTGTATTCGATATCATCCACGATAATCAACGGCTTATTACCATCAGGATTTAACGAGCTAATACCCCTGATAAAAAAATCGGACGCATCTCTTCCCGGCTGGCCCGATCGCTGTTGCGAGAAAAAGCCCGGCAGCCGGCCTGTCAACGCATTTTGAACATTAGCCGTAGGCACCGTGCGAATGGCTTCGGCAGAAATCGCGCTTGTCGCACCGGTGTTGGTAACCCGCTTTTTCGTTCCGTAACCCACAATTACCACTTCGTCCATACCCTGCGCATTAGACTGTAGCGTGATTTCGAGGGTAGAATCCTGGCCGGGCGTCATTTCAAATGTTAAGTATCCCACCAGCGTGAAAACGAGCGTGTGGTTTATATCTGTTCGGATGGAAAATTCGCCTTCTTCATTTGTTGTCGTTCCACCAGACGATTCCTTGATAGTGACGGAGACATTGGAGAGCGGGCCCGTCTTATCTTTTACGATCCCGGATACCTCGCGCTGCTGCCCAAAAAGGATTTCGGAAACCAGTAAACAAATAAGCAACAAATTTATACGATGCATAATAGAGCAATTAACCAGTTTAATGACTTTGTTTTGATTCTTTTTTACCATCCAGGGTTTTGATCCATATTGGGATTTTTAACTACCTCATCATACGGAATGGGATACAAATATTGCCTCGAGACAAACATGGGTTGGAAAACCCCGGCGCGTGTGTAGCTAAGTCTTCCCGAAGATCCCCTGATGATGCTCATGCCGTGAAGTGGCGTGTTGACAACGGTTTCCGCAATTTTCCATCTTCTGATATCCCAATAACGGTGTTCTTCAAAAGCCAATTCGATTCGCCTTTCATTTCTGATAGCGTCGCGCATTTGCGATTGGTTCATCCCGGCGGCAATGCCATACCGTCCATCCGCGCCGGCTTCAATACCGGCCCGCTTACGCAAATCGAATAATACCTGGTACACCTCATCGTTGGGGCCGGAAAATTCATTTTGAGCTTCGGCAAAATTTAATAGCACTTCCGCATAGCGGAAAAGGATAAAATCGTGAAACTGATCGGAAAAGTTATTCGTACTTTCAAAAGGCCCCAAGAATTTCCGCATGTAGTATCCTGTCCTGGTTTCTACATTTAAATTGCCCGGGTGGCTTCTGCCGCCTTCAAAAGTTTCGAGGCTTGTATTTAACCAGGCGTGCCCGTTATAAAGAATAGTCATTCCTAAACGTGGATCCCGGTTAGCATATGGATCGCTGATATTGTAGCCCGAGTTTTCGGCGTCAATCGCCAGGCCATTTTTCATTGGGAATGCATCCACCAGTTCCTGTGTCGGACTGGTCATGCCCGTTGCCGTACCGGGTGAATATCCTACCGGCCCGTTGGCTACTTCAAGCGCGGTGCTGCGGCCTTCCAGCCTGGCTAAAATCACTTCCTTATTGGACTTGCCATTGACGCCATCTACTGTTATAAAAATATCCGAAAATAAGGACGGGACTAATTCATATTCATTAAGATTGATTAACGCCTTAGCCGCATCAGAAGCTAGCTTCCAGCGATTGATATCTTCATTCAGGTATCCTGTTTTATCATTTCCGGATTCGATATTACCTCCGTTAAACAAAGGACTGGCCGCATATAAAAGCACGCGGGTTTTGAGCGCCAGGCAGGCGCCGCGCGTAATCGAATGATATTCGCCCGTTGCTTTAACCTGCGCAAGCGTCCGCAGGCTGTCCTTGATTGCATCGCATTCGGCCACGATATAATTGACACAGGCGTCAAAACTGTTGCGCGGTACTTTCACATCATCTCCCAACACCCACACATTGTCACCAATTAATGGCACGCCTCCGTATCGCTTCAGCAATTCAAAATACAACAACGATCTTACAAACCTTGCTTCTGCTTTATACGCGTGTTTCTTGGGAAAGGAAGGCGTGACCTTCTTATTGAGCGGCACCTGGTCGATGTTATTGATAAAAATATTTGCCTTCCGGATACCCGCATAGCAACGGCTCCAAACATTTTCCGACTCCGGTAGTGAGGAAGCGTTGTAGCCGCCGGTAGCCAATTTAAACACATCGGAACTTCCCGTCACGGAAGAGATCGCATCGTCGGAAGCAGCGTCCAGCAGATCAGAACTTACGCGATTATAACCCCGGGGAATCGTAAAATAGATCCCACTTAAATATCTTTCGGCATTGACGCCCAGCGAATCGCCGGTGTCGAAAATATAATCGATCGTAGTCAGCTCGAGCGGCACTTTTTCGATATTTTTCGCACAGGCGGATAACAGCGTTATGCATCCCAGTAAAAGCCGACCGTAACATTTGGCTGTCATATTTCTTATGTTTAACATGATCTGGTCTAAAATTTTACATTAATCCCAATATTGTACACCCTCTGCAAAGGATAAGCTCCATATCCCACTTCGGGGTCCACGCGATCGTAGGCGGCCCACGTAAACAAATTTTGCGCGTTGGCGAAAGCAGTGATGGCCGCCACTTTAAAACCTGATGTCCATTTATAAGGCAGCGTGTATTGCAGGTTTAAATTTTTAATTCGCCAATAATCGCCCGAATGCATCCAAAAACTACTGCTGCTTAAAGTGTACCCATCTCCAAATCCGCCATTCGCCTTTAAACGCGGATACGTAGCGGTAGCGGCAGTTTCCGGCGTCCACCGATTTAAAAGCTGCTCATACATCTGCCCATATACCTGCCCGTTGGCGCGGAGAATTTCTGTGTTCCAGTTGTCGATATAAAGGTTCCTGTTTTTAACGCCCTGGAATAAAACGCTGAACCCAAGCCCGCGATAATTAAATCCGGTTGTCAGCCCATAATATAAAAGTGGCTTTGTGGTGCCAATCGCCGTCAGGTCAAATTGGTCGATGACGCCATCATTATTGAGGTCTTTATATTTGATGTCGCCGGGCGCAATAGTGTACCCGGCCATTAGCGGGCCATTATCAACTTCTTCCTGCGTTTGAAAGAAGCCTTCCGCGATATATCCAAACCGGTGGTTGACCGGAAAGCCGGTTCTTTCGTTCCATGCATATTCACGCCGCTGCTCATCCATGAATACGACTTTGCTTTGCTGTAACGATGCATTTGCAGTAACGAAGTAGTTAAAGGATTTAATATGGTTTTGATAGGTAACGGCCAGTTCCGACCCGTAGAATAGATTTTTGCCAATATTTTCAGCCGGATAAGCCGTGCCCAATAATGCTATATTGCCCCCTCTCACCTGCAGCAGGTTAAAATATAAATCACGATAATAATCTGCGTTGATTAGTAAATGGTTGTTGAATAGCCCGATATCCAGGCCAACATTCAGCTTGTGCGCGTCCTCCCAACTGATCGTTTCATTAGCCAGGCCATTTTCAACCATTGCGATTTGCGCCCTCACATGGTCAATGCGCGCTATGCCGGTTTGGTCATTGCTTTGGGAATAGCTTTGGCGCCAGATAAAATATCCTGAATTGTCAACGCCATTGCCGGTGTGCGCATAATTGGCGCGCAGTTTTAGCTGGTTCAACCAGTTGGTGCGCTCCTTGATAAAAGCTTCTTCGGCGATATTCCACCCTGCGCCGGCCGCATAAAACCATCCAAATTGGCGGCCAGGCGGATAACGGTCATAACCGCTGTAATTCAACGCAGCTTCCAGCATGTATTTCTTTTTGAAATTGTACTCCCCCTTTAACATGTAATTGGTTGCCGTACCGGGAAGATCAAAATTGAGCGTCGTTCTCCTCATATCGGCCATGAGATATCCGGTAAAATCGTGGCCCTGAGGAAGCGACCGCGAGTATCCCACCTGGCCCTGGGCATACCAGTATCTGGCATTGGATATCGCATAGAAACTGTTTACCTGGGCGTCCGCACTTCCATACCTCGCATAGGTGGTATCGGAAGCATCGCCTCCTACCTGCATTTGGAACACGGGCACGCGCAGCGCGCGGTCGGTCAGTGTTGCCGATTGAACGGAAAGATTGCCATTAAATTTTGCCCAAAGGCCTTTTAGCCAGGTGTCGAAATTGTACTTTAACTCCAGGTTGGCCATGATATCTCTTTCATTGCTCATCTTATACCCCGAGTTATCAAGCTGTGCTTTTAGGTTGGTTTGAAAAGAATTATTTCCACCGAAAGACCCGTCCGGATTATAGATGGGGTAAGCGTTGGCCGGCGTACGCAACAGGTTATCTAAAATACTACTCAAAGTAGCCCCGGGCTGATTACCATCCTGAATTCTGCCAAACAATTGTACCCCTACCTGAAAATATTTGGTCACATCAATATCTACCTTAGAATTGATAAGATAGCGGTCTTGCTGGAGTGTGGCATCCGGATTTGAAATTTTGAGCAACCCCTGCTGATTCATGTAATTAAGCGAAACCATATAGCGCGCTACCCGGCCACCGCCTCCCAGGTTTAAGTTGTACCGGTAAAGCGGCGCCCTTTCTTTCATAACCTCATCATACCAATTCACATTCGGGTACCGATAAGGATTATCGCCTCGCTTATACGCCTCGAGATCTTCGGTACTATAAATGGTCTTCCGGCCTTCGTTTTGTAAAGCTTCATTCACCAGATAAGCATAGTCAAATGCATCAACAGGCCGGGGCATTTTTGTGGGCTCCTGCATCGCCACCTGGGCAGAAAATGATAGCTGCGGCGGGCCGGCTTTAGGCTTTTTTGTAGTCACCAACATGACACCTCTTGAACTTCGCTGTCCCAATGCAATAGTCGATAACCCATCTTTCAAAACAGATATGCTTTCAATGCTTTCGGGATCGAGCGAAAAAATATTTCTTTGGATCCCATCCACCACAACCACCGGCGACTGGCCTCTTAACTGCAGGCCTATTTCTGTATTATCGCTAAAAGCATTCAGCCCGGTTCGAGCCAGCACACCCGATAAATCGTTTACCGAATTGGCGTCGCTGATCGCGGAAAAGGAACGAAAGCCCTGTACCTGCTGGGTGTAAAGGCCAGGCAGCCGCCCGGCAAGAGCATAGGCGTATAAACTGGCCGGCGTAGTTGAAAGTTGAGAGGTATAGATCGTAGACACGGCGCCGATCGAAAGGTCTTTACTTTTCTTGTCGTATAACACATCAATAGTATCTACCTCTGTCATGAACTTGCGATGCATTCGAACAACCAGGACGGGCGCGCCGGCCTTAGGCCTTTGAACAACTTGGTCATAATCTTTTCCAGAAAAGAACAAGGCGCTATTGCCGTTTGCCTGAATTTCAAACGAACCGTCGTCGCCGGTAACAACGCTACGATTCGTCGATGGCTCCCTAACCTCTATTCCCGGCAGGCTGTGACCATACTCATCCACTACCCTTCCTTTCAATGTATGCTGAGTTTGGGCTGAACCGGAATAGCAAATCAGCGATTCCCAAAAAAGTAAGCATAGAAATTTGTAAATCGATTTAAACTGCAGCATAAACGTATTCAGTTATGTGTTGATAGTATAATCAGCGGACGGCTATTATTGACAATTAAAAGTGAATTTGAAAGGTTCGGATGGAGACGTGCTCCCGCCATACCCCACTTTCACCGTGCCTGAAGCATCCATTAAAAAATATTCCATCCGCTCGAGCGTTTGATTTTCTGATAATTCGAAAAATGAACGCGGCCAAAAATCAAATCGGTATTTTTTGATGCCTGAAGTGGCTTTGAAAGCATTGCGGCTTACAGCCCCACATTTATCGATCACCTGCCCGCTTGTGGTGAAGGCCTTGGCACACAGGAATATTTCGCTTTTATCGCTCAGCGGCGTTTCAAGCAGATCGCCGTCGTAGAAAATCGTTTGAATATCATTATCTGTAGCTTTCGCCAGTTCCATCATGGCAATCTGGGGATTTACAAAATCGATGAGGTCGCCCGTTCCGTTTTCGACGGTCAATTCGGCGAATTTTCCATCATGGTACTTATCATTGCCGGGCGCCGCCAGGCCGTTGGATGTATTGCCTACAAAATAGCCCAGGTTGACCAGCATGTTTTGTTCTCCAACGGTTGTCACAACCTTCACTTCAAAAGTGATGCTCTGGTTGACGTCGTATGTCTTTGTTGAGCGGAAAACTACCCATTCCAAATCGTTGATCAAGTTGCCCATTAGGGCGTACCGCTGGTCCTGCATCAAAGCATCGGCCCAGGGCAGCTGGGTTGTTGTTTCCCTTTCGGAAGCAGGCATCAGGCTCATTTTTTCATTATTCGCACTTAAAGCCGTACAGGTATAAAACACCGATGTAGTGCTGGAAGCGTTCCAGGCCTTAGGCACTAAAAATCCAACAACAAGAGTTTTCGCCAGATTGGTTCCGGCCGCGTCCACCTTGCAGTTCACCATTGTGGTAAGTGTTTCCCCGGCGTTGATCACCGAAGGTTGTTCTACGCCCACAATATCCGTGCTGCACGCAACGATAAAACCGAGCAAAATCGCCACGATCAATAGTTTCCGGAGATTTTTTCTTTTAAAGAATTTTTCTTTCATATATAACATTGAAATGTTTGTCATTTATTTTACTGCCTCAAGCGCGTATTGATAGGTATTTGCCGTACAGCCCGGAGAGCCGGTTAAAATAATCTGCCGTGCTCCGCCCACAACCGGATAATTAAATTCGTTGATAATCGTTTGGGAAGTATTTGCCTGCGTGAAAGAAATACGTAAAGGATGCGTGGGGTCGTCAAGCGACCAGGAGCCATTTTGAGAAACTATAAATGGGACAGGATTATTGATCGTATAACTTCCATCCTGCCTGAACTCAATATTAAATCCGGTAAAGTCAAAAAAATTCGTAATGTCCACTCCATTCCTGGAAACGCTTACAATCTTCCAGCTTCCAGCAATATTTTTAGCTGCTTCGGGAATAGCACGGGTGGTTTCTTTGGTGCAGGAGTAGACGAGCCCGGCCACCACAAAAAATGCAGCGATTAATGCAGCGTATCGATATTGTTTCATCATCAGGCGTAACATTTAAGAATGAAAAAAAAATGTTCCTCAATTGGCCGTACTCCAATACGGGTTTTGTATAAGAAATTCAGATTTTGCGATCTCACTTTGAGGAATCGGAAACAGATACATAGCGTTGCGAAAGTTCCTCTTTCGGACATTGAAGGTTTCGAACATGGCCTGGCTGTCCCCGTTACGGACTACTTTCATACCATGCATTGTATTGTTCTCAGTTTCGTCCGCAATCATCCAACGGCGTACGTCCCAAAACCAGTGTTCTTCAAAAGCGAGCTCAATTCTTCTTTCGTTTCTAATAATAGCACGCATTTCCTCCTTCGACATACCAGCTTCGAGGCCATACATTTCATCTGCGCCCGCTGAAATGCCCGCTCTTTTCCTGATGGCAATTACAGCATCATAGACATCCGGCGTGGGCCCGAGATATTCGTTTTCAGCCTCAGCAAAATCAAGATATATTTCTCCCAGGCGAATCAAAGGCCAGCAGCGCTCTGTGCCATGAATACAGTTCCCGGCAATATCTGGCTTCAGCATTTTGTTCACATAGTAACCGGTTGTCGTTCTTTTAAACACGGCGTCGGCACCCGCATTCTCATATAATTTCAAGGGCTGACCCATAATCGGCTGGATAAAATCTGTATATAAAACGATAAGCGAGGAGTCGTGCATGATGGTATGTTCAAGCCTCGGATCGCGATTGTCGTAGGGGCGGTTAGGATTGTAGCCGGATTGCTCATCAGCGATTCTTTTTCCATTTTTCATTAAGAAAGCATCAACAAGCTCCTGGTACGGATACGCCCCAAAACCATTGCCTCCGCGGCTTGGGGGCATCCAGCAGGTTTCGAAATCACGTGTTCCTACCTGCATGCGTGCGAAAAGATACTCGTTGTTCACCCGGCGGTAAAACAAATCCCGGAAAGGTTCGATGGTTACACCGGCCACCTGGCTGGTGGTATTATAAAGCTGAAAAGTGCCGAGAGACAGCACAACACGAGCGGCGTCTGCAGCAGCTTTCCACCGTTCGGTATTCGGAGCTACATAACCTATTATTGACCGCAACGGTTCGCTTACCCCCTCATTGAAGGCATTTTCCCCGTTAAAAAGCGGACTGGCTGCATATAACAATACTCTTGCTTTAAGCGCCAGGCAGGCGCCCGCGCCGGCACGGCCGTATTCGAGGCCCTGCTGCCGAACCGGAAGTTCCAGCGCAGCTTTATCGCACTCCGATGTTATATAATCGACACATGCTGCGAAGCTGCTTCGATTGGCTGCTATTTTATCCTGATCGGTGAAAATGCTGTCGCCAATTAAAGGCACGCCGCCATAATGCTTTAATAACGTAAAATAATACCAGGCCCTTAAAAACCTGGCTTCGGCTGCCGTTCTCTTTTTCAAATAATCATCAAAAGGCAGGTTGGCGCTGTGTTTTAAATAAACGTTCACCGCCCGGATCTGCGAATAACAAGTGCTCCATGCATCGCCTGTAACGGTGGCCGGAGTAATGGATCCATCAGCAAAACCTGTCGACGTGGCTGCCACGCCCACCCGGGGCACATCCGCTTCGGAGGAAGCAGCATCTAGCCCGCCGTTATTATTAAAGCGCGTGGGACTAAAACTAAAGCCCACATTTGAATATATATTATTCAGAAAGCTGATCGCGTAGGCACTATCCTTAAATACCGTTTCCTCATTGAGATTAGTAGTGGTGGTCTCCTCCAAAAATTTATTTTTGGAGCAACTGGCCAGCGCTGCGCATAAGATAATAGCAAAAACAGCCGGTTGTAAGCACAGCTTTGCATGGTTATATCGCTTCATATTAAAGAATCGTTTATCGTTGTTCCTGTATTTATAGTACCCTGTCGGGAACTTTACCTCCATGTCAGCCTAATTAATATTTTGAAGAGAAGTAGGAATCCCGTGAGTATTTCGCGCTTCTACTTTAATATGATACCTTCAACAAAGAATGGTGTTGACTAACTTAATTTGGAAACCCGGGTAGAGGGGAGCGTAAGCTGCGGTGACTACTATAAAGTGCATATCCTTTTTATGAAATTCTATGTATTCCTCTTTCTGACCTCTGCTTTACTGTTTTCAAATATTGCCGATGCTCAAAAAACCTATTTTGTAGACGGTTACCACGGCGGTGTATATGGCCATTATCCCGATGACTTTACGGCTTTTATCATAAAACATCTGGAAGAAAAAAAAGACTGGAAAGTAAACCTGGAAATAGAACCGGAAACTTGGGACAGCGTAATGCTCAACTACCCGCAATCTTATAAAGCGTTTAAGAATCTCTATACCCAGCAGGATCCGGACAACAGCCGCATCGAATTTGTGAATCCTGCCTATGGCCAAAGTTATTTTTTTAATATTTCAGGGGAAAGTATGATCCGCCATTTTGAATATGGCATCAAAAAAATGCGGGAACATTTCCCCGGTGTAAAGTTTGACACTTATTCATCTGAAGAGCCCTGCTTCACCAGCGCTCTGCCAATGATCCTAAAATCTTTTGGCTTCAAATATGCCGTTCTTAAAAATCCTAACACATGCTGGGGTGGCTACACGAGGGCTTTTGGAAATGAAATACTGAATTGGGTGGCGCCCGATGGTACAAAAATGCCGACAGTGCCGAGGTATAGTTCTGAAGGATTGGTAACTTTCTCTACCTGGCAGACCGACGCCTGGACGAACTCAGCTCATTTTTTTAATGCGGCCCGAAAACAGGGCATTAAAAATCCGGTGGGTATGTGCCTTCAGGACGCCGGATGGCGAACGGGCCCGTGGTTACACAATCGGCAGGGCAACACCAATTATACTACCTGGTCTCAATATTTTTCAAAGATCGCCGGCAAGCCCGACATGGATTGGCGATTGAGCCAGGAAGATATACAGGTGAGTTTGGTGTGGGGCTCTCAAAAACTTCAACAAATTTCCCAGTGGGTGCGCATCGCGGAACAGCGGCTGGTGCAGGCAGAAAAACTATGCACGCTGGCGCAGATATACGGTTCTTATCAGCGGCCTTCTGCCATGATTGATGAAGCCTGGCGCAACCTGCTGCTGGCGCAGCATCACGACTGCTGGATAGTTCCGCTGCATTGGTATGACAGGGCTATGAAATGGCTTGCAAAAGCAAATCAACTTTCAGATCAGATTATCGAGGCAAGCCAGAAATCACTCATCCGGGATAATAAAAACCACATCACGATTATTAATACAACTGCCAAAGAAAGAAGCGAAACCGCTCTTACAAAAATGCCGTATAAACAAGCCTCACAGATTGAAGCCTTAACCGACAAAAACGGGAAGCGCATTCCTTTTCAGCTAGGAACTGTTGATAAAAATAACCAGGTGGAGGTTTTGTTTAAGGCCAAGGTTGCTGCAACTGGTATAGCCACTTACAATATCGTTTACAACCAGGTAGCGCCTGGGCCACGAAAACAAAAGAAGGAATACATTGCGCGCAGTTCTATTTTGCTGGAAACTGACTTATATCAATTGTTGCTCAATAAAAATACGGGCGCCATTCAAAGCCTTGTCTGTAAAAAAAACAATAAAGAACTGATAGACGCAAGCGCACAACGGGCTTTTAACGGGATTGGCGGCCAATTTTATGATCAGGGCAAACGGATCGCATCAACAGACCAAAAAAATGAAATAAGCATCGTCGAAGATGGACCGGTTCGAAAAAAAGTGATTATCTCCGGGAAGCTGGGCTTGCATCGATTTAACCAGACGATCACATTGGCTCATGGCGAGCCAAGGATAGATTTTGAGACGATCATTCACTGGTCGCGAAACCAAGGCATAGGCGATGCGCACGCACAACATGAGGGCTACAATAGTAAAGACCGCTACAAAGCATTTTATGTCGATACATCAAAACTGTCAGTCGCTTTTCCGGTCAACCTCCGGAATGCAGAGCTGTTTAAAGATGCGCCTTTCGATGTGACAAAAAGCGGGTTAACCCATACTTTTTTTAACCGATGGGACGACATCAAAAATAATGTTGTTTATCGCTGGATTGATCTTTACGACAGTGTAAATAATAGTGGCATTGCTTTTTTCACCGACCATACGAGCAGCTATTCCCACGGCGCACGATATCCGCTTTCGCTCACCCTTGCTTATAGCGGAAAAGGATTATGGGACGCCAACTACCGGCTAAAAGACTCATCCAGCCTACGGTATAGTATGCTCCCACACGATGGCGACTGGAGACAAGCGGATCTTAATGCGCAGGCACTTAAAATAGGCGAACCACTGTTGACGGTTTTAGGCAGCCCCCAAAGAAAAATAAATGGCATCTTAGACCTGTCAGCTACCGGGCTTGAACTTACAGCATGCAACCTGAAAAGCGATACGCTGACAGCGAGGTTTTATAATGCTGCCGCTAACAAAGTAGCTCAACGGATTCAACTTAATATAGCTTCCCGGTCGGTGTCATGGGTTGCGCTAAACGGCGTTAAAGAATCTGACGCGATCATCCGCAGCGGGCATATTGTCGCCCGCATCCCTCCATTCGGCGTTCGCACGCTTCAGATCATCTTAAAATAGATGGATTAATATATCTTAAAAATAAATGTCTTGAAATTTTATATAATTATACTTCATTCGCTGCTTTTCATCGCGCAGGCATCAGGCCAGTCGGCATCCGTTCAAACTGTAAAACCCTGGAAAGCGCAATGGATCAGCACGGCTCATATTTCCGGCGATGGAAAGGATTACGGCGTTTATTATTTCCGCAAAGCGGTACAACTCGATCAACAGCCTGCCTCATTCGTCGTGTATGTGTCGGCCGATAACGGCTACAAACTTTTTGTGAATGGCCAAATGGTTTCTGTAGGCCCCGCAAAAGGAAGTTTTTATAATTGGAATTACGAGACGCTCGACCTCGCGCCGTTTATGAAGAAAGGGCACAACAGTGTAGCCGCAATGGTTTGGAACGAAGCCAACAACCGCCCGGAGTGGCAGCTTTCGCTACGGACTGCTTTTATTGTACAGGGCGCTTCGGAGCAAGCGTCCATACTCAACACGGATGCCAGTTGGAAGAGCATCCGGGACAGGTCATTCCTTCCATTGTGGGGAGGCTTTGTGGCCATTCACGGCCAATTTGTCGATATGCGAAAAAACGCAGGCGATTGGTGGCGCACCGACTTTGACGATCGGGGCTGGCCCGCAGCAGCGGCTCTGTTTGGCGGCCAGCCTAAAGGGCTTTCTGATGGCTTCGGTTATATGCTGGTACCATCGCCACTTCCTGCAAGGGAAATGACGTTTCAACCGATCACATCCATCCGGGATTATACGGGTTTTGAAAACACACACACCGAGCCGAAGGGCTTTCCGATGACAATACCTGCATACCAGACCGTTTCCCTTTTGCTCGATCAGACCTTTGAGACAAATGCATTTCCAACGCTGAAGTTTAGCGGTGGAAAAAATGCTGGCATTTCAATGTCCTATGCCGAATCGCTATATGATGAAGTTGAGGGCCGCGGCT
Organism: Niabella insulisoli; assembly: GCF_039652435.2. Taxonomy (GTDB): domain Bacteria; phylum Bacteroidota; class Bacteroidia; order Chitinophagales; family Chitinophagaceae; genus Niabella; species Niabella insulamsoli. The sequence goes on from NZ_CP190246.1 coordinate 2,161,021, forward strand.
CCGGAAAATCTAATCGCGACGTAATCAAAGGAAAAATATTTCGGGGCTTGAAAGATAGTTTGATATCCAATGGCGAAAAGCTTCAATCTTTTACACCTTTTCATTACCGGACGTTCCGTTATCTGCGTTTGATTGTTCAAACACAGGAAGATCCCCTCACAATCGACAGCCTTTATGGCACTTTCACCGGATATCCGTTCAGGCAAGCGGCAACGATCCAAACCGATAATGCGGAAATTCAAAAAATTCTCGATATCGGCTGGCGGACGGCTCGGCTTAATGCTTATGATACTTACATGGACTGCCCCTATTATGAACAACTTCAATATATCGGCGACACGCGCATCCAGGCGATGGTATCCTATTATTACAGTGGCGACGATCGCCTCGCCCGTTATGCGCTCGACCTGATGGATGCGTCGCGCTTACCGGAGGGCGTGACCTTGAGCCGATACCCCACCCGGACAACCCAGGTAATTTCTACTTTTTCGCTTTGGTACATCGGCATGCTGTTCGACTATTGGATGTATCGAAATGACGCGGAATTTTTGAAAGATAAGTTAACCGGCATGCGCGCAATTCTTGACTTTTTTAGCAGGTATCAGCAGGCTGACGGTTCCTTAAAAAATCTACCTTACTGGACATTTGTGGACTGGTCACCAGGAAAAGGCTGGTCTATGGGCGCGCCTCCAAAGGGTGCGGATGGCGGCTCCGCGGTATTTGACCTTCAGCTGTTGAGCGCTTTTCAATGGGCCGCACAAATGGAGGCAGCCATGGGATCTGATGCTCATGCATCGGCCTATCGCGCAAAAGCAGCCCAGCTAAAGAAAACGATCCATAAAAAATATTGGGATAGTAAACGGGAACTGTATGCGGATACCGGTGAGCGAATTAATTTTTCGCAACATGCGAATGCGCTCGCCGTCTTGACGGGGTTGGTCGATCAACAAACGATGCCCGCCTTTTGCCGCAGGTTGCTAGCGGATAAAACGCTGACCCAATGCACGATTTATTTCAAATATTATTTACATCAGGCGCTGGTAAAAGGAGGCCTTGGAAATGATTATATCAATTGGCTCGACGTTTGGCGCGATAATATCAAAATGGGATTAACGACCTGGGCGGAAGAACCTGACCTGTTTAAAACCCGCTCCGATTGCCATGCCTGGGGAAGCAGTCCCAACATTGAATTTTTCAGGACTGTGTTAGGGTTCGATACCGACGCACCAGGTTTTAGCAAAATAAAAGTGCAACCGCATTTGGGGCAGATGACGAAAGTGAGCGGCTCCATGCCGCATCCCCATGGAACGATCACCGCTTCTTATAAACTAAAAGGAAGCCAATGGCAGATCAATATCAGTCTCCCACCCACTACTTCCGGCACTTTAGTTTGGAAAAATAAAGCATATCCATTGGTGAGCGGCTCCAACAGCTTTTCGTTGTGACCATTTAATTATATGGCTTAGGCGAGCGCGCCGATAATCAGCGCGTTTTCGCCCAGCCGCGCGAGTTGAATCGGAACACGGATTTTATGCCTGAGAAGGTAAGCCTCCAGCTGGGGCAGAAAGTAGCCAGATGCTTTTGCTATATTTCCTCCAAGAATAATCCGATCGGGATGGTCTTCCTCAACACAAATAACCAGGAATGCGCCCAGGTTAGCAGCAAACTCAGAAAAAATTTTCTGCACAGCCGGATCCGATGCATGCAACGAAACAAGTTCTTTAACCCCCTTAACTTTTTTTCCTGAAAGTTGAAAATATCGTTGCACAAACCATCTCGTAGAAATATAGTCTTCAGCAATGCCTTCACCAAAAGGCATACACCAGCGGTTCACATCAACAGCCGCCTTATTTTTATAAAGAGCGGCGCCTAAACCTGTTCCCAACGTCAGGCCCGTCACTGTGTTGCAAGTTGCTCCATCCATTATTGAAACTTCGCCTTTTAAAAAACAGCCCGCATCATTTGAAAAACCAACACAGGCTGCTGGTATGGCTAAACGGAATGAAAGGGCCTCTTTTATATTCATGCCATAGAGCGATTCATATTTATGATTGCCTTTGATCAGGCTAATGCCCTGCTCATAGTCGAACGGGCCGGGCATCGCTATTCCGATGCGATCGAAATGGTCTTCGTAACCTTTTACTGATTTCCGGAGCGTATTAATCCAGGTGTCCATAATAGCATCGGCAGCCCCACCGGCATTGACAAAACTTCTGACCTGCGTTCCGGGTATAATACATCTTTGTTGCAGATCTACCAACGCAGACGCGATATGAGAGCCGCCAATATCCACGCCTAATCCTAATATTTTATTATTTATCCGTTTCAAAATCTTAATGTGGCTTGCTGGTCATGGTAAGTTCGAGTACGCCACCCTTCATAATATCAAAGTAATCGATGCTTGTTTTATGATATGGCTTTCCATTGAGCAGGATCTGATCGATATAAATGTGGGCTGCATCATTATTTCGGGCCATAATGGAAAAATGCCTGCCATTGGGTAGCCTTATTTTAACTTTAGTGAATAACGGACTGGTAAGCTCGAGTTGCGTGCTTCCAGGGCATAAAGGATGGAAGCCGATAGACGCCAGAACATACCAGGCGCTCATTTGTCCCACATCTTCGTTGCCGACCAAGCCTTCCACTGTGTTATGATAGGCGCTATCACAAATAATTCTTGTCCATTTTTGAGTCAGCCAGGGCGCCCCTAATTTGTTAAAAAGAAAAGGAACATGGTGCACAGGTTCGTTCGCATGGTTGTAATAGCTGTTCCACATAAAATTCTTTGGCGTCTTTTCAAAAAAAGATTCCAAATCAGCAAGCACTTTCTTTTTGTCGCCCATTAAGTGCACCATTCCCCCGACGTCATGCGGCACAAACCATCCCTGCTGGTAGGGGTTGGTTTCAAAAGTCCCATACCAATCGGTAAGGCGTCCTTTTTCAGGCCACGGCTCCCAACTTCCATCTGCCTTTCGCGGGCGGAACCATTGGTGGGTAGTATCCCAAATATTTTTATAAGCTTTGGAGCGCCGCTCATACTTTTTTGCATCCTCATTTTTACCCAAAGCCTTGGTAAGCTGCGAAAGACACCAATCCGCATAAGCATATTCCAGGGTTTTGGCGATACTCCCCGGATCGTAACCCCGCGCTCCGTTACCAAATTTTTCGTTTGTGTTAACGGCGTAGCGGTACGCTTTTGCAACGTCATAATTTCTAATTCCCTTTGCATAAGCATCGGCCAAAACCACCACAGCCGGGTTGCCGAGCATACATCCGCTGTACGCATTTAACAACTCCCACCGCTCGAGATAAGCGCTATCCGTTTCGTCGGCCAGCGTTACCAGCGAATTAATCATATCGTTGACAAGGGAAGGATTAATGATCGTTTGTAGCGGAAACTGGCTGCGGAAAACATCCCATCCGCTGAAAATAGTGCGCTTGCGAAAAGACGTGGCCCGATGGATTTGATGGTCGCCACCGCGGTAATTTCCATCCACGTCGGAAACAATACGCGGGTCTATCATCGTGTGGTAAAGCGACGTGTAGAAAACATGCTTTTGTTCTTCGGTCGCGCCCTCAATTTCAATCACACTCAGCGCCTGGTTCCAAGCAGCGACCGCCTTTTTATGAATTTTATCAAAATCCCAGCCGGGAATTTCGGTTTCTAAATTATGTTTGGCTCCTGCTATGTTTACCAAAGAAATGCCTGCCTTCATCAATACTTCCTCATCCGCATGCGTTTCAAACTCGGTAAAAAAGCCGATATGTTTTCCCACCATTTCGCTGACACCGCGGGTAACTGCTGCGTGAGCAATACGCCGTTGATAATAGGCGCTTTCGATCGCTTCCCTTTTGCGGTTGGCCGTATCAGGAATAGCAGCGCTCCATACACCAGTCTTTCGAAGCGGCTTGCTAAACTGGCAATAAAAATAGAGTGTATAATTGGCTTTCCCATCCCCATTTCCCCAGCCTCCGCCCTCCGGCGTGCATTCCATCCAGCCTGCAATCGTATGATTGTCGACAATTTTTACCTGCTGCCGGGTAGAAGTGCCACCTACCCTTCTGGCCAGGTCAATTTGAATGCGTGACGTTTGATGGGCGGGAAATGTGAATCGCAGCATCCCGCTGTGGGCAGCCGCAGTGGCTTCCGCTTTGATTTGGTTGTCGGTTAAAAAAACGCTGTAATAACCGGCCGAGGCCTGTTCAGACGATTTTCTATAAGCAGATCGATAACCTTTTTTTTCCGGATCATCCGGTTGGCCGGCAGCCGTTTTAAGCGCGCCGGCAGAAGGCATTACCAAAAAATTACCCAGGTCGCCAAACCAACCCACACCGCTCATTTGTGTAAACGCAAAGCCTTCAATGCTCGTGTGTTCATAACTATAGCCGGATCCGTTGTCGCCGCCGGTAATGGTATTCGGGCTAACCTGTACCATTCCATAGGGTGTGGTGGCGCCGGGAAAAGTTTTCCCCAAACCATGATAAATTCCAGCCTTGCCCGCACTTGTGCTCGCTCCAACAAACGGGTTGACATACGCCGCAGGTCCGGAAGGCTGCGCCCACACGGTATTCATAATAGCGCTTAACAAAATAAAAAGACCTAGTCTTGCGGAAACTTTTGACTTAAGTTCCGCAGTGCAAGAAGCGTTTAGGTATTTTCGGGCAAAGGGCATTCAATAAATGATGAGTATGTGTTTTTACAATGGCCGGATCAAAAACCTGTGTTTTTTGGGTTGATTCATTTCGTAGATCTGGTCGACTAGAAGCTGCATCTGTTTCGTCCATGTGGCCCTTACCTCTGGGTAACGCGCTTTTAAATAGTTCTCAAAATTTCCCATTACAAAGGGATTGTCTGAATGTGCATAAATGGTGTCGAGTGCGGCAAAATTATCTTTCATCAACAATCCCTTGTCGCTTAAAAAGTCATATTCCATCCAGGCGTAATCTCTTAGCCGGCGCTCTATCTGCCATCTTTCTTCATTTAGCTTTTTAATGACCATCGCCTGCTCATATTGTGGCGTCCGGCGTTCGAGTGCCAGGTTAATACCTTTCTCCAATTCCTGCCCGCTCCACACTCCTATTTGCTGCCCGTCTATCTCCACAGCATAGTCTGTGTTCTTCAACCCTTTTACATGCAGCATTTCCTGATTCAGGTCTTCACTAAAAGGAACCAGTTGCAGCGCATCACTTTCCCTTCGTTTCATAGCGTTCCATTCGCCTGTGGGCATTGTATCTACCGGGAAAGGCAACGTTTTTGCCAGATAGTCGAAACGCAGGCCATCAGCTGTGGCTGCCACATTATTGATGGTACAATTTTTTGTCGCTTCCGCTTTACTCCCGTTAACATTTAAAATCATTGAAACCGTCCGCGCATCTTTCAGCCCCTGTGCCTTCAAAAATAAATAGGCCATTACCAAATGCCCGTCCACTCCGGGATGAATGCGATCATTGCCGATCAAAGTATAAGCAGTATCTTTCGCCTGCTCTCTTAGGTTGATAGCAGTCATAGGACGTGTAAAGTCAACAAAACTCCAACCGCTTTTTCGGGCGATATCTTCCTGGAAAGTTGCTATGGCGAGCAGCGCCTTGCTTTTTCCGGGAAAAAGATTGTCTTTACCAAACTTACTGGTTTCGTCGTAGGGCGAACCCGCGATGATGATCTTTTTGCTATCCGGATGTTTTCTGAACGAAGCATTAATTTTCAGATAGGCAGCGTAAGCATCTTCCAGCCGCTTTTTTGATTTTTCGTCGCCATCGGAATGAAGGAACTCAAAATATCCTGTATCGTTCATACCAAAAGTGAGCGCAATAACGCTGGGCTTTTTAGCGTAAACATCAGTATCAAGACGTTTGAGCATTTGCGCAGCCACTTCGCCTCCGATCCCTGCGTTCATAATTTCAATGCGGCGGTCGGGAAAATGCGTCATATAATATAACCAGATGTACTGATGATACCGGCCTCCGTGCGTAATACTGTTGCCGACAAAAGCAACCCGATCGCCCTGAACAAATACCGGCACCGTTTGAGCACTGAGGGAACCGGCCAGGCAAATAAAAATTATAGTGCAAAACGTTTTCATCAATTTCATCAAAATACCTGGTTGTTTAGTAATCTGGCATTCATTAATGAATGCTGACTAACGTAATTTTTCTATAAAGGTTCTGTAGTAAACGTAGCCGCAGGCAGGCCCGCACCATTAAATAATGTTCCAACGGAAGTGTTATAATACGCGTACCGCGCTGCTTCAGGTTGGGAAATTGTTTTGTTGGACAGGATTATCCGGTTTCCTTCTATTACTGCTGTTGCAGGTTTCCATTCGCCATCTTTACCTTTCAATTCAAAGCCTTCAAGCGGTGCGCTTTTAGAGTTAAGCCCTCCTTCCGTATGGTCAAAGGATATAATGAGTTGGTTATTTTTTATCTCCATGCGCAGATACAAAGGCCCGGAAGGCACAACGTCTTTGACCTGATAGGTTTGATGAAGCGCCCACAAAGCAAGCCTTCTACCCACTTCCTGTTTATTAGCCGGGTGAATATTCTTAGGGTTCCCGATATCAAGCGTCACCGCCATTCCCGTTTGCGGACTGCTGGTTAGCGTGCGCCGTTGCGCATCGCGAAGCGCTGCTGACAGGGTGGCTTCGCCTCCATAATTAAATGGCGCAATCTGCACAAAATAAAATGGAAATTTATCATTCCATCGCTGGCGCCAGTCATTAATCATCAGCGGAAATAGTTGGGTATATTGTTTTGCCCTGCCCACATTGGACTCGCCCTGGTACCATATTGCCCCCCGAATAGCAAAAGGAATCAGTGGCGCTATCATTCCGTTATATAAAACAGAAGGCTGATTGGGCCAGTTGTTCAGGGTCTGTTGGGGCTTAACAGCTGCTATTTTATATAACCACGTCCCGTCGAGCCCGATAGCGTCTGCCATCCTCTCTGCGGGGTAGATTTTCAATTTCTCTTTGCTTCCATAGAGGCCGCCGTTGCCGCCATCGTCGATCACACACACTGTGATGGTATTTGCTCCGGCCTTTACTAAAGCAGCCGGAATCGTATAATGTCGTTCTTTTCCCCATGAAAAGTTGCCTGTGGTGCTGTCCACCAACTTGCCATTTACAAAAGTAATATCCCTGTCATCGATGGGGCCGAGATCCAACTTAAGATCCTTTCCGACCCAATTTTGCGGAATGTCAACGGTTTTTTTAAACCAGACTACAGCGTCCAGGTTGGGCAACCCCGCGTCTTCCCAAAAAGTTGGCACTTGCATTGGCTTCCATTCGCCCTCATCCTCTGTTACAACATTGGTTTGGCGCAGATCAGCCAGCGCCTTTTGCCAGGAAAGGCTTCCGATACTGTCTTTGGTTTTGATAGCAGCAAGATTGGCATTGACAGAATCTATAGTTTGCAACGCCTGGTTAAAATCGCCCATTGTTTTCAACGCCTGCTTACTTGCCCATGCTTCCGCAACGGTACCTCCCCAACTGGTATGAATCAATGCAATGGGTACTTTGAGCTTTCTATACAACTCTCGCGCAAAAAAATAAGCTGTCGCGCTGAAAGACCGTACCGAAACCGGATTGCAGGAGGACCAGGACCCAACTACATCTTCAAGCGGCTCGTAGGCAATTTGCTTCTGCACCGTAAAAAAACGGATCGATGGAAAATTTGCCTGCGCGATTTCTGAGGCGGCATTCTGAATAGGGTCATTGGCCCATCCTTCGACAGGCATCTCCATATTGGACTGTCCGGAACAAATCCACACTTCACCAATAAGAACGCCTTTCAGTGTTTTCGTTTCTCTGCCGCGAATCACCACCTCGTAAGGGCCGCCTGCAGCCGGTGTAGAAAGTTTTACCATCCATTTTCCGTTGGCATCGGCCGTGGCTGATACCTTCTTCGAGGACCAGCTCCCCGCAACTTCTATTTTTTCCTGTGGTGACGCCCAACCCCAAACAGGAGCAGCTGAACGCTGTTGCAATACCATGCTATCGCTGAACAATGCCGGCAGTCTAAGCTGGGCCATACTGGCAGAAAACAGCGACATCACAAAAAGAAAGAAGATAATTTTTTTCATAATTGTATTGAAGGTTGTTGTAAACAATTGGCCTTTGTAAACGCGAACCACCATATAGTAGACACGCGAAACTTTAGTCACCACCATTTGCATTACTGTGTTGTTAAAAATTAAAAACAAATAGAGGTAAACGCGACGTCATCGTACTTAATTATGGCTTTGCTTAAAAAGGTCGTTATTTCAAAAGTACTTAGATGAACCCAAAATTCGCCATTACCCTTAGCATTCTTTTCTTCTGTTTCACGAGCAAAGCAAACATCAGGCTGCCGGTTATCTTTCAAAGCGATATGGTTCTGCAGCGTGATAAGCCCTGCCCTGTTTGGGGTTATGCGGCCAATGGCGAAGAAATAACGATCCGGTTTAAAAACAAAAATTACGAAACGAAAACAGTAAATGGCCGCTGGAAAATTCTGTTGCCCGCACAACCAGCCGGTGGGCCTTTCGACATCCTTATTAACGGGCACAACTCGATCAGGCTGGAAAATGTTTTATTCGGAGATGTGTGGATTTGCAGCGGCCAAAGCAACATGCAGTTTTCGGTGAAAGAATCAAAGCCGCAGCCCGACAGTTCGGTATTCAACAATCAGCAAATCAGACTATTCAATGTTGATATCGGCGCCGATTTCGTGCCAAGGGATGATTTAAAAGGCGGCGAATGGAAGATAGCCACCACAAAAGATGTTCGCAACTTTAGCGCCGTTGGCTTTTATTTTGGCGACTATCTTCAGTCACAATTGCATGTTCCGATCGGTTTGATCGCCAGCCACCTGGGCGCCACGTCGATCGAAGAATGGATGAGCAACGAATCGATCCGGCAGTTTCCCCAGTTTTCAAATTTCTATGATCGTTATATAAAGCCATCCAAATACATGAAGCAGTTAGAAAGCGAGTTTGAAGCGATGAAGCCCGAATGGATGGAAAAATACTATCTGCTCAACGATCCCGGATTGGAAGAAAAGTGGTTTTCGCCAGAGCATATTGCTGAAGGTTGGAAACCGATGCATCAACCCTCCCATTGGGAAGACAACGAACTCCGGGATTATGACGGATCGGTATGGTTCCGGAAGCGTTTTGATTCCCTGCCGAAAAATCTCATGGGCCAGGCTACCGTTAGCCTTGGCCAGGTTGATGATTATAACATTTGTTGGGTTAACGGCCATAAGGTCGGTGAAGGATATGGCAATATGAACATGTACTCCTACACCGTTCCCGACAGTGTGCTAAAAGAAAAGGACAACCTGGTGGTGGTACGGGTCTTCGATGCGGGCGGCAAGGGAGGTATGTATAATATGTTTTGGAGCCCCTATTTTGCCGGCGAGTGGGCGTACAAAAAAGGCGTTCGCATTAATCCTGCTACATTTAAAAAACCTTTGGTACCCAACGCCTATATTTTTGGCACCCCCACCATTTTATATAATGCTAACATCGCGCCCCTGGCAGCTTTGAGTATCAAAGGATTTGCCTGGTATCAAGGGGAAGCCAACGTTGGCCGCGCTGCTGAATATAAAACGCTACTACCCGCAATGATCAATGGTTGGCGCGAAGCCTTCCGCCAGGGTGACCTGCCGTTTCTTATTGTACAACTTCCCAATTATGGACCGCCTTCATCGAAACCAGAGGAGAATGAATGGGCGGAACTCCGGGAAGCCCAATGCAACGCATTGCAGCTGCCCCATACGGCACTGGCCGTTACCATTGATTTGGGTGCGTCTGACAATCTTCATCCACTCAACAAGCTTTCGGTGGGTCAGCGGCTGGCGCAAACGGCTCTTTCTACGGCATATAAATCTGATCAATTTGAAGTAAGCCCGCGCTTTAAAAGTATGAAACGCGAGGGCGACAGCGTTATTATTACGTTTGACCAGGACCTGAAAATCAACAATGGCAAAGCGCTGTTAACCGGTTTTGCGGTTGCCGGCAGCGACCATTTTTTTCATTGGGCAGTAGCGCATCTGCACGGCAATCGATCGGTGGTATTACGTTGTCGCAAAGTGCCTGATCCAAGAGATGTAAGATATCTTTGGAGCGGCCAACCGCCAGGCGTTTCACTTTACAATGCTGCGGGCATGCCCGCAACGCCCTTCAGAACTGATGATTTGGAAGGTTTAACGCATGGAAAAACCTACCACTTTGAAGAATAGCTTTTCCATTATCAATCTCTACAAAATTGGAAATAAACACAGCACACCGATGAAATTAAAAGAGTTGTATGGCTGTACATCTGTTTGCTATCCGCATGTTTTTTAAAACCAACCATCAATCATGAAGGGATACAGAAAAAGGAGCGGCATCGGCGCTGGTTCCCCTTTTTTTGTTGGGTTGGCTATCCATTTCCAGTTCCAACACACCGCCTTTCACTATATCATGATAACTGATCCAGTTTTTATGATAAACACTGCCGTTAAGCTTTACCGAACGCACATACACATTCGAGTCACTATTATTTTTAGCCCTGATTTCAAACTGCTTTCCGTTCTCGAAGGTTATCGTTATCTTTTGAAAAGCCGGACTGCCAATCACATATTGGTCGGTACCCGGGCATACCGCATAAAGCCCTAAAGCGCTTAGCACATACCACGAAGAGGTTTCTCCCTGATCTTCATCGCCGGGAAAACCGCTGGGCCCGGCGTTATAAATTTTTTTCATGATGGTTCTCAACTGTCTTTGCGATTTCCAGGGCTGGCCAGAATAATTGTATAAATAGGCCGCATGTTGAACAGGTTCATTGCCGTGGGCATACTGTCCCAACCCCTGCAACACCATCTCCCGCATTTCATGAATTTCCTGTTTATAAGAACCGAACTTCACGGTATTGGGCGCTGTAAACAAACTATCGAGTTTTGCGTTGAACCGGTCTTTCCCTCCCATCAGTTTCATCAATCCGTGAATGTCGTGAAAGACCGACCAGCTCCATTGCCAGGGATTACCTTCAGTGAAAGGATCGCCCCACTCCACGGGATCAAAATCTTCCGGAACCCAGTTGCCTTCTTTGTCGCGCCCGCGTACAAAACCAACTGTTGTATCGAAAACATTTTTATAATTATAGATTTGACGTTTGAAAATCTGCTCATAAAATTTATGGCCAGTGACTTTTGCAAGTTGATACGCGCACCAGTCGTCATAGGCATACTCCAGCGATTTGGCGCCGCTTTCAGATACTTCTTTGTAGGGAATATAACCGAGGCTAAACCAGTATTGGTGGCCTTCCCGCCCGTTAGAACCACCCCAGGGCCCTTTATTTGTAGCTTCATGCAGATAAGCCTTCAACACTTTTTCCGGATCAAAGGTCCTGATGCCTTTCATCCACGCGTCGGTTAATAATGAAATGGCGTGATTACCAATCATGACGCCCGACATGCCGGGATTGGACCATGTGGGAAAGAAGCCGGCCTGCCGTTGCGCATCCAGCAGCGATTGCATATATCGGCCCTGCATGGTTGGATGTAGTAAATTGCTCAGCGGAAACTGTGCGCGGAACGTATCCCAGAATCCGTTGTCGGTGTACATATACCCATCATAAATTTTGCCATCATAGGGGCTGAAATAATAGGGATCTCCGTTAGCTTTTATATCGTAAAATTTGTGGCTGAACAGGTTTGCCCTGAACAGGCAGGAGTAAAAAGTTGCCTTATCGCCTTCCGACCCGCCTTCGACTTTCACCCGCGACAAAAGCCCGTTCCATACCGCATTGGCAGCATCGCGTGTTGCTTCAAAAGTTTTATAACCGCCCAACTCGGTTTGTAAATTGCGCAGGGCTTGCTCAGGGCTGATATAAGAAGATGCTATCTTTGCCTGAACGCGCGCACCTTTTTTAAACTGAATAAACGCCCCACATTTTTCACCTTTTTGAAAAGACCTATCAACAAACAGGGAATCACCGGCAGCGCTCCATGTACCAAACTTTACAAAAGGCTGATCGAACTGGATGATAAAATGATTTTTAAATTCCTTGGGTATAAAAATTCCGTTCGTTACATATCCAACAAGCATCCGCTTTTTAGGTATAATTTCGACTTCGCAAAATTTGGTATATCCATCAAAAATGATAAAAGATTCATCTTTAGGAAAATCGAACCGCATATGTGCGGCGCGTTCGGTGGGCGAAATTTCCGTCGTGACGCCATTATCAAATTTCACCTTATAATAGGATGGTTTTGCAATCTCGTTGTCGTGAGAGAAAGCGGCTTGACGTGCTTCTTCTTTTACTTTTAGCGAACCGCTCACGGGCATCAGCGAAAACACGCCGTAATCGCCCATCCAGGGGCTACACTGGTGCACCTGCTGAAAGCCGCGTATGGTTTTGGCGTCGTAGGTGTATTTCCACCCATCGCCATTTTTACCGGTTTGCGGCGACCACGAATGAACCGGAAAAGGCAACGCTATTGTCGGGTAAACATTACCGTAGGACAGGCCCCAGTTGGAGTTTGTGCCCTGTAAGGTATTGACATAGTTTACTAAAGGCTGCTGGGCTCCTGCGACGCCAAATGTAAGCGCTAACAGAAGGCAGGATATCGACTGGATAAGATTACGCATAAATCAATTAGTTGAAAAATCTGAAATACGGGGATTACTTTTTAAAACCTTCAAAGCTTTACTGATATGTTTTTCAACTGTGCTCACCGATATACCCATAAAGCCGGAAATATCTTTGTAGGAAAGTTGCTCGGTGCGGCTTAATAAAAACGCAGTTTTACATTTATCAGGAAGCGCATCAATGGAACACTGAATGCTGTAGTTCAGGTCTTTTACTTCAAAATCATAACAATTGTTTTCCGAAATCGTCGAAGCATGTCGGGTATTCATTTCTTTTTGATAGGAAGTCCGCACACCGGACGACCTAAATTCGTTAAGGATCCGGAATTTGATGGCTTTGGAAAGATAGCTTCTTAAAGACACCTGGATGTCGATCTGATAGCGGCGATTATAAAGGTTAAGGAAAAGTTCCTGCACGATATCCTCCGCCAGTTGAGGAGAATCCAGCATTTTTTCGGCCTTATCTTTCAGCATCATCCGGTACCGTTCGTAGATTTCGTTGAACGCTCGCTTATCATCATTTTTAACCATCAGAAAAAGTTCCTCGTCGGGCAGCTGGTTGTAGCCATTGTCGTTTTTTATCATAGCAATCGATTTTATGGAGCAAAAAATATCGTTAACTCGTTTTGCAATTACAATGTTCCCCATCCTGAAGAAAAACAAGCGTCTTTTTTGTTTCATTAATCTCCCGAATTGTTCTATTTTTTTGTTTTTATGAGGTAGCGTTGGGCAATGCGTGATTTATTATGTATTTTGTCTGCTACATCAACCGGATATGTTCGCAAGGTTTTTTGCATGTTGGGCCCTTTCGTTTTGCTTAATGCAACACGCGTTTTCACAGTCTTATTACTTCACCCATCACCAGGTAGAAGATGGATTGTCTAATAACGCTGTATTGTGTATGATGCAGGATAAGCTGGGCTTCATGTGGTTTGGCACCAGGGATGGATTGAACAGGTTCGACGGCCTTTCTTATAAAATTTTCCGCAATAACCCCATGGATTCGACTTCGATTGGCAACAATGCCATACTCTCTCTCGCCGAGGATACGAACCAGCAGATATGGGTGGGGACGGAAAAAGGGCTTTATGTTTTTGACGAAATGACTGAAGAATTCAGTCCTATCAAAACAGCGGGTAGCAGCGCGATCCAATCGGTAAAAATAAGCGGCGGGCTGGTGTTTTTTATAAACATGTATGTCGTGTATAGTTACAACCCGCAAACAAAACAATTGACCTCCTATAATTTCCCTAATGAAGTAACATCTTTTTCAGTCAGCGACGAGGGAGGTTTGTGGGTGGCCACGGCCAACGGTTGGGTAGCGCGATATAACAAAACAAAAAAGTTGTTTGACCAGCCGTTTGATGTCTTCAGCAGTTCCAAGCCTGTCGTTTCAAGATCCATACAGTCCCTTTGTGATATCGGATCAGGCCGTTTCCTTGTGGGTACATCCAATGAAGGACTGAAATTACTCGATACCCAAAAGAGATCTTACGAAAACCTGATTACGCATAATACAGATCAAACCGACATCACGGTGATGGATATTTTGCAAACAGATACGGATCTGTACTGGGTGGCGAGCCAGTCAGGAATTTACATCATTAATATTGCTACGAAGGAATATCATCATGTTCAAAAAAAATATGAAGACCCTTATTCGCTCTCAGACAATATTGTGCAGTCTCTTTTCCGGGACGAGCAGGGTGGCGTTTGGGCCAGCACTTATTTTGGAGGCGTTAACTATTTTTCCCTGCAGCAGATGGCGTTTAAAAAATACTTTCCAAAAGCAACCGGCACATCGATCAGCGGCTACGCCGTCGGCGAGATAAGGCAGGACAAGTACGATAAATTATGGATTGCGACAGAGAATGCGGGGCTGAACAAACTGGATCTTTCCACCGGCGCTTTCACTAATTTTAATCCAACCGATAAAAAAGAAACGATTTCCTATTTCAACGTTCAAAGCCTTTTGGTGCATGCCGATTCTTTATGGGCTGGCACTTTTTTGCACGGGTTGGATTTATTGGATCTCAATGGCCGGCGTATTCGTAATTATAATACCCTCGACCATTCAATCGGCAGTAATTATATTGACGCATTAATTTATACGCGTTCGCGCCGCGTGATGGCTGCGACAGACAAAGGTGCATTTTTATATGACGCTGCCAAAGATGTATTCGAGCCGGTTACAGCACTGCCCAGGGCTTTTTTCCGCGCCCTGCGGCAGGATCATAAAGGCTATATCTGGTGCGGCACTTACGGCAGTGGTTTCTATAAATACGACGCCGAAAAAAATACAGCAAAACAGTATTTTTTTGCAATTAACGGCAACCGAAGTATTGCCTGCAATATCATCAATTATATCCACTGCTCGGGCGATTTGGTTTGGTTTGCAACGGAAGGCGGACTTTGTCGGTTTAATACCCGCACCAGCAAAGTAACTATTTTCACGACTAAAGACGATCTGCCGGCGAACGTCATTTATACCATCCTGGAAGATGAACAACAAAACTTGTGGTTGAGCACTTCCAAAGGCCTGGTCCGATTCTCGCCGGGAAGCAATACTGTTAAAGTGTATACGCGATCAAAAGGGTTGTTGACAGACCAGTTTAACTACCGCTCCGCTTTTAAAGATAAGGTAGGCCGTATGTATTTTGGAAGTGTAAAAGGATTGGTGAGCTTTCATCCGGACTCGATACCGGTTGCAGATTATTCAGCCCCGGTGTATATTACAGGCTTTCAGATTTATAACAAGGAAATTACAATCAACAAAAAAAACTCGCCTCTGTCTGCCTCTATCCTTTACACAAAGGCATTGACGCTCCCTTACGACCAGTCCACTTTTAGTATCGATTTTGCAGCGTTAGACTACAATGCGCCCTCAAGCATTCGCTATGCCTACAAGATGGAAGGGCTAGACAACATCTGGAATTACCTGCCCAGTAACCGCAAGGCTTATTTCACAGAACTGCCACCAGGTAAATACACTTTTGTTGTAAAAGCGCTGACCGATCCGGACGTGTCGGCCGAAAAGTTTGCCCGGCTTCATATCGAAATTTTGCCTCCGGTATGGGCTACCTGGCAGGCTTATTTCATGTATGTACTTTTGATTGCTTCCATTGCATTCCTGGTGATACGGTTTTTCTACAACCGCTCTAAAGAAAGGAACAAACGCCGGCTTGAAAAAATGGCATTTGAAAAGGAAAAGGAACATTATGAGGATAAAATTGATTTCTTTACCAACGTGGCTCATGAAATAAAAACGCCGCTCACGCTTATTAAAGGGCCAATGGAAAATATCATGGATGAGGTCGACGGCTCCTCACCGATATCTAAAAACCTTGATCTGATGAGCCGCAACGCCGACCGGCTCATGTTGCTGGCAAATCAAATTCTCGATTTCAGAAAGATAGAAATGAACGGCTTTCATCTAACCTTTGAACGGCTGGATATTTCTGAATTACTACGGGATATCAGTGCGCGGTTTATACCCGTAGCGGCTAATCATCAACTACGCTATGAGATAGATGTTCCGGAAAACATAACGGCGCTGGCCGATGAGGAAGCGCTCAATAAAATTTTTAATAACCTGATCGATAACGCGATAAAATACGCACATGCGTTTGTGAGCATACGCCTGAGCAAGGTCGATCAATTGCCGCAATATGAGATCCGTTTCATCAACGATGGCTTTGTTATTCCACCGGAAGACAGGGAAAAAATCTTCGAAAGCTTTTACAGGATTAAAGACACTGCTGGCCAGGCCGGCACGGGCATTGGACTGGTATTGAGCCGCGCGCTGGCCGAAATGCATAGCGGAAGCCTTATCGTTGATGAATCACAGCAGGATAAAAATGTTTTTGTGTTGCGGCTTCCATTCTCACCTAAAACTGAAACAACATGAAACCCGTAGTATTATTGGTTGAAGACAACAGGGAAATCCTCGATTTCATAGAAACCAATTTATGCGATACCTACACCGTGAAAAAGACAGTTAATGGTAGCGCCGCCCTCAAGCTGCTTCGCGAAGAAGTTATTGATTTGATTGTTAGCGATGTGATGATGCCGGTGATGGACGGATTTGAACTTTGTAAAATCATTAAATCAGATGTTGAACTCAGCCACTTGCCCTGCATTCTGCTGACAGCAAAAAATACATTGAAAGCCAGACTACAGGGACTGGAATTGGGCGCTGATGTATATATAGAAAAACCTTTTTCGCCCAAACATCTTAAAATGCAAATCGCAAGCCTGCTGGCCAATCGAAATAATATTAAAAACTATTTTGTCAACTCGCCGGTCGCGCAGCTCAAATCGATCGCACATACCAAAGCGGATGAAAAATTCCTGGAGACCGTGAATACTGTTATCGAGGAGCATTTACAAGACCAGCAGTTAGACGTTGACCGGCTGGCGAAGTATTTGAATATGAGCCGCACCACCTTTTACCGAAAAATAAATTCCATTTCAGATCTTACACCCAATGATCTTATTAATTTAACAAGATTAAAAAAGGCCGCCAAGCTAATGGGTGACGGCCATAATATCAATGAAGTTTCTGAAATTGTGGGTTACAATTCGCCCAAAATATTCAGTAGAAACTTTGAAAAACAATTTGGTATGGTACCCTCTGCTTTTATAGGAAAACACTTAAAGAAATGATGTTGTTCCATCGATTTTCGGCTACTTAAACTCATAAAATTTCACCCAGTCAATTTCCATTTCCACCGGCAATTGTGAAGGATCAACCGCGCCCACCCAGCTGCCGCCCAATTGCATATCAAGCAGCAGGTAATGCGGCCCGTCAGAAAAAGGGAATTGCTCTTTCTTGTCGGTTTCAATGCGCGGATAGGCAAAATTACGTTGCCCATTTACAAAGAACACCACGCTGTCACGATGCTTTTCGACAGCATATGTATTAAACGCCGCGGGATTGATCTTCGCAGTCGCCGACTGTTTTGGGTTGTCTTTTATATGCAGATCAATGGTATAAGAGGAATGAACCGTTTGGTAAACATAATCATCATGGCTCAAACGCTCCATAATATCAATTTCGCCGCCTCCCGGATATTTTCTTCCCTGGCCCAATAGCCAGAATGCCGGCCAGGCGCCGGTTGCGCCATTCAGCTTAGCGCGTATTTCAAGACGGCCAAAGCCAAAAGTGACTTTATCTTTTGTATAAACGCCACCGGTGAGATACCTGGCGGTATCATCAACAAGATTTTCGTTACGAATTCCTTTTAATATCAACTTACCATCCCGCATGGCGTAACACCCATCGTAATCACTCATGTTTCTATGCCAGTCCGACCGCCCTCTCGGAATTTTAGACCATCGTGTCGTATCAAAATGATCGCGCTGATCGAAGTGTTCTTCCCAGGTTGCAGCAGGCTGGCGCAACACTTTGGATGATGCGCAGGAAGCTGCAAACGCCATAACAAATAGAATAATTGGAATTTTCATAATCAGTAATGGTGTTGAAAATTAAACATTTTACCGCCTTGCAATAACGGCTATTGATTTAATAAATGCTTGTACGCTTCCACCATTTGGCGGGCAGATTTTTTTTCAAGCTGATCAATGTTAAAAGTGGCCAATGCCGCCCGAAGGGCTTTTAGCTTTTCGGTTTGCTGATTCGTCTTGTACGTTTCCAGCAGGATATTTATTTTTTCAAAATCCTGAATCCCTTCGATAAGCTTTTCGAAACGAATGGATGATAAGGGGCCCGGATACACCTGGTACGTGTCGCCAGCGGGCCATGCGGTAAACCGGCTGTCTTTGAGCGGCGCTTTGGGCCAGCTGTTGTAAGCCCAGCGGAGAAAGCCGTCCATGCCGGTTGCCGCGGTGTACCAACCAGCCCACACCGACTCATCGGGTGGCGAAAAACTAAACATATTCGGATACTTCTCAGTGCAGCAAACATACCAGGTACTGGCTTTGCCGGCCCGCTGCCGGTCGTTTAAGGTCGTGTCGGGAAACTTCCATTTGGAAGCAATGCAATAATCATCAATAGCTTTTTCGATTTCCGGATGCCAGGCGCCGGCCAGGGAAATCTTCCAATTGCGATCAACCGACTTCAATAAAGCAATAACGGATTGCATCGCTTTCATCGGACGTTCATCCATAGCAATGGTTGTGATTTCAAACCAGCCTTTTTCTTTTAAATGCGCGGTAAAGTCTACCAGCATTGTTTTCCAAAATGTATCATACGCCGCGGTTCCGATAGCGCCGGTGAAAACGGTATCCCTCTTTAACTGTTCATCATAATATTCAAAAGCAATTTTCCAGGGCACCATGCTGTAACAATTGATCTGGCTTTTGATACCACAATCCATTACAAAAGCAATATAGCGGTCAAACAGGCTGTAATCAAAAGACCAGGATCCATCTGTTTTTTTCGTCCAGCGGATCAGGCTGGGATAATCATCATAGGTTTGATGCCCCCAGGGTTCATCCACGATACTGGCGGTAATGATTTTCTGTCCTGCGTTTGCCAGCATGGTATAATACGATCTCATTTTTTCAAAATGCGCATCACTCCAAAGCGCCAATTGGTGCACCCGGGCGATCGCTGCCGGATGTTGCCAATAATCTAATTTGAATTTCCACCCGGAAGGATCGGGCAAATTGCGATCAAGTACTTGTAAACGAATAGGAAGCCTATATGCCTTATCGGCGTTGACCGCAACCGAACCTGTATAAATGCCGGCTTTGATATCTTTGGGAATATCAATGGATATCCAAACAGGCTGTGTATTATTTTTTTCAACAGCGATCGATGAAAGGTTTGTATTAATAATATCCGCCACCAGGGAAGAATCAAAATTTTCCGGTTTGCGGTATCCACAACCGTTTCTAAATTCATCTGTTATTACATACTGCACAAATCCTACTGAAATATTTTCTTTTTTAATGATGTCGCCATTGTTGCTTTTCAGGTCGCCGGGCGTCACGATTAATTGTTGCAACGCTTTTTTGGAGGCGATGACAATTTGCGTATGCACCTTTTCATTTTTCCAGCCGCTTACCGCCCAATCAGCTTTTACCGGACCTGCAGGCGGAACGTCCAGCACATAGCGCATACTTCCAGCACCAAAGCCGGCGATTACTTCAGATGAAATATGAGCCCATTTTTCGGCGCGTTGCTTTGCATCCAACTTTGGCGTTTTCTGCAAAGCCAGACTTACATCCTGCGCCGGAACTTGCAGAGAAAAAAATAAGATACAAAATGCGGCTATCGAACGTATCATAATCTATGGATGGTTTAGAGAAAAAAAAGATCGCTGTTTGATCAAAAAAATGTCAATTGGCATCGTAATATAACCCGGCTTCGGCAATAGTAGGATTAAGTCTCGACGCTTCAATGTCAATTTTTATTTTGTTGGCTGTTATGGCAGGGAATTGGAGCAAACGCTTATAG